>JALWBR010000001.1 GCA_027037055.1 Aquificales bacterium
CTTGTAAATAAATTCAGTGAATATGTAAAAATGACCCAGGACAAAAACAAATATACCACCGCTTATTATATGTAATGCAAGAAGAGATATTATACTTTCAAAACTTTTACCTTTTATAAACAGCTCCTCATTACCGTTGTAATAATAATAAATGTTCTCAGGGCTAAAACCGACCTTAGTGTAGAACATTATTAAATTCATAAATAAAAAAAACAGAGAGGAAAAGGCAAAAATAAGAACAATAAAATTAACACCTGCAATATAAACCCTGCCTATTTGTTTATAAATTATAAGTAGAAAAGTAACTGCCAAAGCAACAAAAGATAAAACCTTATAACCTAAATAAGATATTAACTTAATATATATGAAGGAAACACCCCAGAGATATACACCCAAGTCAGATATAGAGTATAAAAGGGAAAGGGTAAAAATAATAATAGATAATACAAAAGCAAATTTTTTGTTAGGATATATCCTCAAAAGTAAAGGTAAGAAAAAAGCATTAAACAGAAGCGATGTATAAAGATTTATATGAACATTTTCAATTAGAGCATTCAAAGGGACAATTTCAGGATATTCAAAATCTGAGTAAAAATAAAGATACACATCCTCATAAGAAACTCCGTATATCATAACCGCATTTATAATATCAACTACCCAAAACAAACCTGAGAATAAAACCATAAGTATCATTAAATGTTTCATATACTGAGTTCTTAAACTGTTTTGTACAAAAATCCTCACTTCTCACCCCCGAATACAACCTGCCACAATGCAAGAACCTTCCTTACACTTCTCGTAATTGCCCTCGCAGTCAAAGTAGCACCAGTTATGTTGGGGATATCCCTTCTTAAGGTTAATTTGTCCTTTTCAAGGGATTTCCCTTTGAATAGATTCAACCATCTCTCATCAGCTTTGTATTCCGGAGGTTCTTGAAAAGCTATAACTTCCGCCACTTCAAGTTCTCCCTTCCTGTTAATTATGTAAAGGACGGTCTCAGGTTTTGTTCTGACCCTATGGGTATCTATATAAGCGTAAGCAATTATATTCCCCGCTTTATCCTTAATGAGGTAAAAGGATACAAGCCTTGATCTTATCTTTACTTTCGCCTGTTTACTGGCTCTTTTAATTTGCTCTTTGCTCAGGATTATATTTCTAACCTCTATTACCGAATCGGGATAATAAAATTTTATGTACTTAGTTACATCAACCTTTGAATAAGCAAAGGTCAAGGAAGCCAGCACCATAATAATTACCTTCGCATCCATTGAAATTGAAATTTAATTTCATTATCATCTCAGACACATAGTTTAACAATGACAAAAGTCATATATTTACTCAACTATTTTAAATTTTTCACAGTAAGACAAGAATACGGGGTTTACATAAACTTCCCTATTTTTGTACAAAATAAATACACCCACATCCTTATTCTCGTTCAAAAATTTCTTCATTTTACCCTCAGGCATAGCAAATAAAGCGGTAGCGTAGGCATCAGCGTAAGTACAATTTTTGTGTAAGACAGTAATCTGTAGAATGTCTCTGTTCTGTGTCCTTATATGATCCTGATGATAATTACCCGATGTGGATATGCACAGGTCCTCTCTATTGACAAACAGGGAGATTATACTTTCTTTCAAAGGATCCAATATAGCTATTGACTTTCTCATACCCCATATCTTCATATCACCTCCTATGCTTATAAATCCTCTTTCAACATTCAGATAGTCATAGACCTTCTCCAAAGCATACCCTTTCCCTATACCGCCGAGATCAATAGCCATACCTTTTTTCTTTAAAAATATCTTGTTACCTTTAACTGAAACATCTTTGTAATTTATCAACTTTAAAGCTTCTTCCTCATCTAATGACCCTTTACGCCTGTAGTTTATAGTATAAGCTCCCACCGTTATATCAAAATATCCGTATGTTTTTTTGGATATCTTCAATGCTTCCACAATAACCTCCACAATTTCTGGAGATACCTTAACCGGCTTAATACCCGCGTATCTGTTTATAAGAGAAACCTCCGACTCAGAAATGTATGTACTCATCTTATTTTCCAGCTTCCTGAGATACTTATAAGCCCTTCTTATATCATCTGGATTATCAAGATCTATGGTGCTGTAGGTTCCCATAAGATAGAATATCTTTTCAACGGATAATCCGTAGCCTTGAAATACAATAATAAATAAAAAGGGTAAAAGCCTTATCATATAATAATATATAAAGTGATCCATAGAAATTTCATACCTCCTATAATCCTGGGTGTAATTACGGGGATCTATGCGGTCCTTTTTAACTATTCTATTGAAATAATAACGGAGTTTATTCTTGTAAACATTACAGGTTACATAAATCCCTTACCCGCGGGTGAAGGTACATACACTTTAACCAAACCCTTTATAGAACATCCTTACTTTCTACCCCTTATAACTATGGCGGGCGGTCTCATATCGGGTATTTTAGTTTATTTCCTTTCAAGGGAATCGGAAGGTATAGGAACGGATCACGCTATAAAGGCTTATCACTTCAACAACGCAAAAATTGACCCGAAGGCACCGTTCGTTAAATTAATAAGTTCTGCAATACTTATAGGCTCTGGAGGCACTTCGGGAAGGGAAGGACCCATAGCCCTCATAGGGGCAGGCATGGGTTCTCTACTTTCCGATATTTTAAGGCTCAGCAAAAGGGAAAGGAGAAAACTCGTAGCCATAGGCTTGGGAGCGGGAGTGGCAGCCATCTTCAGGGCACCGCTCGCAGGTGCTATAATAAGTGCAGAGGTTTTTTACAAAAAGGACTTTGATATTGAACTTTTAGTTCCAGGATTTTTAGCTTCAGTTACTTCCTATATAGTTTTCGGTTCCTTTATGGGCTTTGATCCCTTATTTAATATACCAACTTCCGACAAAGCATCCTTATCCGTAGATCATCTTATATATTATGCCCTTCTTGGTTTTATATGCGGTTTCTCCATAAGATTTTTCATAAAGATGTTCACGGAAATCCAAAGCACATTCGCCAAATCAAACATACCTCCCTTTATAAGACCTGCAATTGCAGGATTTATAACGGGCACCATAGGTATAATTAATCCCTTTGTAATAGGTAACGGCTACGGTTGGCTTCAGATAATAATAGACGGGCACACGAATTTTGTGGGACTTATAACCATTTTGCTTTCACCTTTATTTCTAATGTTTTGCGCATCTTTAATCCTCGGGTCCGGCGGATCAGGGGGAATATTCGGTCCATCCATAATGATTGGGGGAACCCTCGGAGCAATATCAAGCCTTATAGTAAACATGATAAGCGGAGAAGATTACCTAAGTATAGCATCATTTACGGTGGTAGGCATGACCGCCTTTTTCGGCGGTGCAGCAAAGGCTCCCCTATCAACATTGATACTTGTGGCGGAAATGACTCACGGCTATAATCTGTTGGTTCCATCAATTATAGCGGTATCCATAGCCTATATAGTAAGCGGTGATAAAAGCATATTCCCGAGCCAGGTAAACACAAGAGAAGATTCACCCATCATGAGGGAAGAAATAGGTATAAGCATACTTGAAAACTATAAAGCAAAGGAAGTTATGAATAAACCCATCACCTTACCCCCTGAAGCAACAGTAAAGGAAGCGGAAGAGGTTATGAAAAACAAGCTTATATCGGGAATACCAGTCGCTAAGGAAGGAGATCTTCAAGGAATTGTAACAAAGAGTGACATATCACGCATAAAGGAAGAAGAAAAGGGAAAAGTAAAAATACAAGATATAATGACAAAAGACCCTATATTTGTACATCCCGATACAAAGCTATCCGATGTACTTAATATAATGATAAACAGGGGTATAGGAAGGATGCCTATAGTCGTAACCGAGGGGGACAAAAGAATAATAGTAGGAATAGTTACGAGATCTGATATAGGTAAATTGATCAGGCACCGCCTTTCTTTTGTTTCCGAAAAGTCTCCGGAGCATTCCTGAACCATATATCCCTTTGAGGGAAAGGTATCCTTATACCTTCCTTATCATACCTTTTTTTTAGCTCTTTCATAAACTCATGCTGGACGAGATATTGATCAACAAACTCCTCAACCCTCAAAATAACGCTGAAAGTGATACCCGAATCCCCGAATTCCCTGTACCTTATAAAAGGCTTAAAATCCCTTTTTGCGCCCGGAACGGTTTTCTGAATCTTCTCCGCAACTTCAACAGTTACCCTTTCAACTTTCTCAAGGTCATCTTCATAGCTCACACTCACGGGAATAACAACGGACATCTCCTTTTCGGGAAGATAGTAATTTGTTACTATAGAAGAGGCAAGTTTTGAATTCGGGATTATTACTGTATTATTAGGAAGCATCCTTATCGTTGTATTCCTCCAATTTATATCAACAACATATCCCGACTCCCCCGATTCTAATCGTATATAATCCCCCACCCTAACCTGTCTTGTAACTATGAGATGGATGCCCGCAAATATATTTGCAAGGGTGTCTTGAAGTGCAAGGGCTACAGCAAGCCCGCCCACACCGAGAGCTGTAAGGATAGGTGTAACGGATATGCCCACCGTTTGAAGTGCAACCAATAAACCTACCAATATCATGAACCCGAAAGTAACCGATTTAAAGAGAGTGGCCGAAAGGTTCTCGCTTATCCTTCTTATATAAGCCTCAACAATATATACGGAAAGCTTTGATACAAAAAGAAAAACAAGCAATATAAGAGAAAAAACGATTAATTTATCCATAAAAGAAGAAAGCTTCTCATTCAAAGATAGATAAGGTATTCCTATATATACACCTATTAAAAGAGAACCTATAAAAGGTAAACGCGCTAAGCTTTTCAAAAGCATCTCGGATACAGCGAATTTTCTTAATATTCTTTTAAGCAAAATATCAATAAGGATCCCTATAAATAAAGCACCAACAATTATGCTTAGAAAGTAAAGGATATTTTCCATATCACTTTTTATTATAAAAATATTCAACAATACCCAGGAAAACTATATATAAGGGTAGCATAGCGTTCCAGAAAACATTAAAAATGGTAGCACCTATGTTAACAGCGGGTATTATAAGAAATGGAATAATAAGGATATCTTCCTTTTTTCGGATGGAGAATTTAAAAAACAGTCTGAAATATCTGTAAAAGAACAACAATATGCCTAAGAGCCCTATAATACCTCTCTCAATAAACTCCTGAAGTATGAATATGGATTCATAGGGAGGAGGTAAATAGGGTTTTGCCTTTTCTATACCGTGTCCGAAGATAAAGGCTATATAATTTCCTTCCCTCCAGGATTTTTTTATTCTTTCCACCCCCTTATTAAACTTCCTCAACCTTGTAGTAGTTATAGCATTAATAACATTAGCGTTAAGATCCCTCTTACCGATCAGAACTTCATACATGTACCTGAAACGGATATCCTTGCCCGAAAGATAAATAAAAGTAAAGCTGATTACTACAATTACAAAACAGGCTATCCCGTAAAATACTTTCTTGTTTATAAGATGTCTTAATAAAAAAAGTAAAAGCCCTATTGCAAGAATATAACCTATCATATATGATCTCTTTGATGGTACGAAAACAAAAAGAGAAAATAGTATAAAGAGTAATAGATAAACCTTGTTGCGCTTATAAATGTAAAGGGAAAAGGAAACAATGGCAAAGATGGAAGAAAAAAGGGCAACTTCAAAAACAGAACCCCTCGCTACCGCAAGTTTCTTATGCTCAATTAGATTATAGATAAGAAAGCAATAGGATATAAAACCAGAAACCAAAATAAGATAATGTATCCTTTCCAAATCCTTGTATGTTAACCTAAAAAAAGGAACGGAAAAATATATAAAAGAAAACAATCCCTGTTCCAGTGATTTATGTACAAATTTAAGATTGTTTAAGGCTGTTGAAATAACTTGAGGTACGGAAAACATTAAGATGGGAATTGTAAAATATCCTTTAAAAAATTTTCTTTCTTTTAATATATAAATCATTAGAAAGATTAACCATATAATAATAAGACCTTCATAGATGGTTATTGAAAAAAAAGAAAAAAATATGGTTGTAAACAGCAAAATTTTCATTTTTTCCATGTATCCTTTCCTAATTCACGGAGTAACTGTTTTTCCAAAAGGAAGGCATACTTCATAAATGTATAAAAGCACATCACAGCCGAAAATATAAAACCTGGTGAACCATCCTTATAACAGCCTTTTAAAACATAATATTTAATAAAGGTCCAGAAAGGATTAAAAACAAGCTTAAAAAAGCTAAACTTTGAACCTCTTTTACAATTTTCATCAGCCAATCTTTCTGCATATTTCATTACCTTTTTTATATGGTTTGAAACACTTTCATAGGAATAATGATAAAGGTATCCATCAAGTATACCTATATTTCCCAAGCATCTGACCTTTTCATGAACAAAGCCTTCATATACACCTTTACCTTTTTTGAAAAGCCTTATCCTTTCCTCAGTAAAATTTAAAAATTTGCCCAAATAGTAAAGCTTCCTCTTCACTTTATAACATGTATACTCAGGATTTCGCATAACATTTTTTATAGACCTTACAAGTTCATCAGAAACCACCTCATCCGCGTCAAGAACAAGCACCCAATCACCCGAACACAATCCCATGGCATAATTAACCTGATCCACATAATCGGTCCACTCCCTGAATATTACCTTGGCTCCTAAGTTTTTTGCTATTTCAACAGTTTTATCCTCCGAACCTGAATCAACAACTACAATCTCATCCGCAATAGATTTAACACTTTCAATACATCTGCCTATGGTTTTCTCCTCATTCTTTGCTACAATAGAAACAGATAACATGTTGTTCTATTATAACTTTTTATGAAAAAACCCTCAAAGCTACTCCTATCAGGAGGATGGTTCAACAAAAAAGGTATATTTATATGCAGTACGGGTAAAATAACATTCCCCACGGGCATTGAAGATATAAAAGCGTATAAAAAACCCTTATTCCTTATAATTTCGTACCAAGAAACATGTAATACACTACATGTGCCTGTTAAGAAGGAAATATATCCCTCAATTATAACTGTTGAGATAGAAGATATAAAACCTTATAAATTATCTGATAGCAACACAATTATTGAATTCGCCTCTATAAAGGACAGTAAAGAAGATTACATAAAAAAGGTTGAAGGAATAAAGAAAGAGATAGAAAAAGGGACTATATATCAGATTAATCTTACAACAAGAATTGATTTCATATTCAGAGGGGAAAGAGAAGGAATATTTTCTCTCCTTTTTAAAAGGCAACCCGTTCCCTTTGGTTTTTTTCTTGATCTCGGGGAATTTTTTGTAGTTTCTGGTTCAATGGAATTGTTTATTGAAAAAATGGGAAAACATATAAGGTCCTCCCCTATTAAGGGAACAGCAAACAGCAGATACTTCCTACAAAAGAGCTTAAAGGACAAGGCGGAAAACCTCATGATAACCGATATGGTACGCAACGATCTGGGAAGAATTGCCATACCCGGAAGTGTAAGGGTAACTGAACTTTTTAAGATAAAAAAGTATCGTACATTGTATCAGATGTTCTCAACCGTTGAGGCTTACACGGAAAAAGAGTTTAAAGAAATAATCAAAAATACCTTTCCTCCCGCATCCGTAACCGGTGCGCCCAAGAAAAAAGCGGTTGAGCTTATTGATAAATTTGAGGATCATCCTCGCGGTTATTACTGCGGATGCGGAGGTATTCTTTATCCCGACGGTAACTTTACTTTGAGCGTTTTAATAAGAACGGGAGTTGGAGAAGAGAAAGTATTTCATTACTATGCGGGTTGCGGTATAGTATGGGATTCGGATCCAGAATCCGAGTTCAAAGAACTTTTACTTAAAACAAAAGCCCTATACGATTTTTCTTTCAACCCGTGAAGAGATATTACACATAATTTCATAAGGAATTGTACCCGCAAGCTTTGAGATATGGGAAAAGGTTTGATACTCATTAACTATATAAATCCAATCCCCCTCTCTAACATCCGTACCCGTTATATCAACTATGGTCATATCCATTGTTATATTACCTATTACCGGAACATTTTGAGATCCAACCATAAGCTTTAACTTGTTTGACAAGCTTTTCATCAATCCGTCCGCGTATCCGAAGGCTACTATACCCACCTTAGTGCGACCGCGTGTTATGTAGGTTCTACCGTAGGAAATTGGATAACCCGCCGGAAGTTCCTTTACGGAAATAACCCTTGCCTTCAGGGTAAGGGACGGTTTTATGCTAACCGGATAATCCCTTATCGGCTTTTCACCGTATATAGCTAAGCCTATCCTAACATGGGTTGTAAAGTCAAGATTATAAATAAGCCCCGCGGAGCTCTCCATGTGTATAACACCTATGTCCTTATACTTTTCCACAATTCTCCTGAAGGCTTCAATTTGAGCCATACTAAAATCCTTATCCGCTGGAGAGGAAAAGTGGCTCATTATACCCTCAACCCTACCTTCCAATTTTACGGGATCGGTAAAACCCAGTCTTCCCATACCCGTATCAAACTTAACATGGAAAGGTATTTTAAGATCCTTCACAAGCCTGTAATGATTCATATCGGATACAACAGGAATGAGGCGGTTTTCCAAAAGTGTTTCAACTTCCTCCTTCAGAACTCCCCCGAGCACAAGTATCTTTTTCCTTACTCCGAGACTTCTTAAAATTGCGCCTTCATCAGGAGATGCCACTGCAAAATACTCAACCTCATCCACGTGTTCAAGGATGGGTGCTATATATCTTATACCTATACCGTAGGCATCCGATTTTACTACCGCTATTATTTTCTTTCCCGTATATTTACAAATATTCCTGCAATTTTCCCTTATCCTCTCCCCGCTTATTTCAAGAACAGCCCTTGACATTAAATCTATTTATAACGGGACCTAACAATATCCCTTATAATTTTCTCGTTCAATCTGTCTGCGGTATCTGGAGTGAGACATCCGAGGGGAATAATCTGTACCCTTGCAAGTCCCTTCCTTACCATTCCCAGTTCCCTTGCAGCAGCCTTAGAAAGATCAAGTATCCTTCCATCCACATAAGGACCCCTGTCATTTATCTTAACGACAACAATCCTGTTATTTTCCACATTCCTTACAAGCACATAGGTACCGAGTGGGATCTTTCTTGATGCGGCGGTAAATCTATAAAGTAAAAAAGGCTCACCGGAAGATGTAGGTCTTCCGTGAAACCTCTCGCCGTACCAAGAAGCTATACCCTCCTGAATCTTGCAGTCTTTGTTTACAAATATACCCTCGGAAATTTCTATGGAATTTATCCTTTCCTCAATAAGTCTGAATTTACCTAAGTATTTTCTGTTTAGTATATCTTCCTCAATTATGTCCTCCGGCAGGCAATCCGTATAATTAATACAAAAAGGAGTATCCGCAAAGGAAAACGAGAAAAATGAAAGGATAAATATTACTGCTTTCCGAGCCTTTTTACCACCACCCATCTCTTTGTCTTGGAAAGGGGTCTCGTCTCCCTTATAACTACTATGTCACCCTCCTGACATTCGTTGTTAGGATCATGGGCATGGTACTTTTTACTTCTCCTGATATGTTTACCGTACAGGGGATGGGGAACCCTCCTTTCAACCTTCACAACCACGGTCTTATCCATCTTATTGCTTACAACCACCCCGACCAATTCCTTCCTTTTTTCATGCCATTTTTTCTCTTGCCTTTCCATCATTCTTCACCTCTCAGCTCCTTTTCCCTAAGGATAGTAAGTATCCTTGCTATATCTCTTCTTGTTTGCCTTATAACATTAGGGTTTTTCAACTTCTCTATCCTATTTCTGAAACGCAATCTTAAAAGTTCCGTTTTAAGCTCCTCAACCTTCTTTATAAGTTCCTCTCTTCTCATTTTCCTAAGCTCAGCGGTTTTCATAGGGTAACACCTCCCGCCTTAACCAGTCTGACCCTTATGGGAAGTTTTGCCTTGGCAAGCCTGAAAGCTTCTTGAGCTACATCTTCTGGAACGCCGGAAAATTCAAACATTATTCTACCGGGCTTAACATGGGCTATAAATCCTTCCGGATCTCCCTTTCCTCCACCCATCCTTACCTCATTGGGCTTTTTTGTATAAGGAGTGTCCGGAAAGATTCTTATCCAGACTTTTGCACCTTTCCTTAACGCCCTTACCAAAGCCACCCTTACCGCCTCTATCTGTCTCTGGGTTATCCAGTGAGGCTCAAGGGCTTGTATTCCATACTCCCCGAAGGCAATCTTATTACCCCTCGTAGCTTTACCCTTCAGTTTTGGTCTATGAGGTTTTCTCCATTTTATCTTCTTAGGTTGCAAGAATGACATTATTGAACCTCCTTATTCACCTTCATAAGATCTTCTTCAATCTTCTGAAGTATCTCCTCCTTACCGCCCTTCAGTATATCACCCTTATATATCCAAACCTTAACCCCTATTATACTGTATTTGGTGGAAGCCCGTGCGTAACCGTAGTCTATGTTTGCCCTTAATGTTTGCAGGGGCATCCTTCCCACCAAAAACCATTCCGCCCTTGCAAGATCCGCACCCCCCAATCTCCCTTTCACCTGAATCTTAACTCCCTTTGCTCCAGCTTTTATTGCATTGTCTATAGCTCTCTTCATAACTCTTCTGTGAGATACTCTCCTTTCTATCTGCATAGCTATATCTTCAGCAACAAGCTGGGCATCAAGCTCGGGTATCCTTATTTCGTCAACCGCTATTGTTATCTCCTTCCCCTTAGTTATTTCTTCAAGTTTCTTTTTGAGCTGTTCAACTTCCGCACCCTTCCTACCTATGATAATACCTGGTCTTGCGGAATATATCCTTACCTTTACCTTTGAGGCTATCCTCTCTATGATAACCTTTGAAACACCCGCAACCCTGTATCTGTTTTTAATGTATTTTTTTATTTCCAGGTCTTCCCTTAAAAAATTGGCGTAATCCCTTTTTGAGGCATACCATTTAGACTGCCAATCATGAACTATACCAAGCCTGAAGCCTATAGGATGAGTCTTCTGTCCCATTTACGCCTCCTTTTTCCTTTCCTCAAGTATTATTGTAATATGAGATGTTCTTTTTCTCAGCATAGTAGCCCTACCGTATGCCCTTGGCATCCACTTTTTATAAATGGGACCGTCATCGGCAACAGCCCTTTTAATATAAAGATTATCAAGATCCATACCCTTTTGTTCCGCATTTGCTATTGCACTTCTGAGGACCTTTTCTGCGATCCTTGCAGCCTTCTTGGGCAACACCTTAAGAAGATAAAGGGCTTCTCCCGCTTCTTTACCCTGTATCTGCCTCAGAACTTGTCTTGCTTTTAAAGGAGATATTCTTGCGTATCTCAGTACCGCCTTTGCCTCCATCTCATCACCCCTCACTTCTTCTTAACCGCCTTTGCAGTTTTTTCAGGATGTCCCCTGAAGGTTCGGGTGGGCGCAAACTCACCGAGTTTATGTCCTACCATGTCCTGAGTAATATAAACGGGAATAAAGGTTTTACCGTTGTGTACAGCTATGGTGTGACCGACAAACTCGGGTATAATAGTTGTTGACCTGCTGTATGTTTTTATAACCTTCCTTTCACCCTGCTCGTTCATCTCCCTTATCTTCTTCCACAACTTGGGATGAACCCACGCCTTTTTATTAACAAGCTTCCTGTACTCCTCCCACACCTCGTTGTATTTCTTTATTGCCCTCTCAAGCATCTCCGGATCTTTTCTTTTTTGGGCATACCTGACCTTTTTGTATATCCTCTGAGTCTTCTTGTAAAGCCTGTAAAATTTATCCAGATCCTCTATAAGTTTGTTCCTTTTATTCCACGCACCCCTAAATCCCATTAGGCTTTTCCTCCTTTTCGTGTAACAAGAACAAACTTATTCTTAGCCTTCCTACCCCTCTTAGTCTTATAACCCTTCGTTTTCCAACCCCAAGGTGATTCAGGATGCTTACCCTTAGTTTTACCTTCACCGCCTCCGTGGGGATGATCAACGGGATTCATAGCTGTACCCCTTACCGAAGGTCTCCATCCGAGCCATCTGTATCTTCCAGCCTTTCCGTATTTTATAAGTTCATGTTCTGCAAGACCCACCGTACCGACGGTTGCCATGCATTTTAAATTTATCAGCCTCACTTCGCCAGAAGGCAGTCTTACCTGGGCATATTTATCCGACTTTCCGAGAATTTGGGCGGAAGTACCCGCAGACCTCACTATTTTACCGCCCCTGCCTGGTACAAGTTCTATGTTGTGTATAAATGTACCGTCCGGTATATATTTCAGAGGCAGAGCATTGCCCGGTTTTATTTCTGGAAGCTCTTTACCCGCCTCCGCATCTTCATAACTTATGGAAACCACCGTATCACCCACATTCAAACCCTCGGGCCAGATTATGTATCTCTTTTCACCGTCAAGGTAATGTAAAAGGGCAATTCTGGCGGATCTAAAGGGATCATACTCTATGGATACAACCTTAGCGGGTACAAGGCTCTTATCCCTTTTAAAATCAATAAGCCTGTACCTTTTCTTATGACCGCCCCCTCTGTGTCTTGCGGTTATTTTACCCTGCTGTCTTGATCTTCCCTTAGCCCTTACCCAATGAACAAGCAAAGACTTTTCTGGTTCATCCTTTGTAAGCTCCGCAAAATCATAGAGAACCGCATGTCTCTGTCCGTTTGTTACAGGTTTAAGCTTCCTTACACCCATCTCAACCGCTCCTTAAAAGTTAACAAGATCTATCTTATTATCAGGGGCAAGAGTTACTATAGCCTTCTTATACTTCCTCGTAGTACCGTACCTTCTGAATCTTCCGAATATCCTCTTTTTCTTCGGCTTGACTATCATAGTGTTAACCTTCTTTACTTTTACTTTAAAAAGCTCCTCAACAGCCCACTTTATCTCGTGCTTGCTTGCATCAAGGGCAACCTCAAAGGTATATTTATTATAGTCATCCATCAATCTGTTGCTTTTCTCCGTTATGATAGGTCTTATAATTATCTCGTAAGGCTTTCTCCTGCTCATACCCTTAACCTCTCGTAAATTCTATTTATACTTTCCCCCAAAAGTAAAAGCTTATCACTCCACAGTATGTCATAAACATTAAGACCTTCAACAGGTAATACTTTAACATTTTTAAGATTCCTGAAAGACTTCATTATAACCTCATCTTTTTCAGGCAACACTATCAAAACCTTATTGCCACTAATACCTTTATTTTTAAGGAATTCTAAAGCCTTTTTTGTTTTAGGCACATCACCTATATCTATCTTATCCTCTATTAATATGTTTCCCTCCTTAGCTCTGACAGAAAGCGCCATCTTTAAGCCGAGTCTCCTTACCTTCTTGGGAAGGGGGTACCAGTAATCCCTTGGTTTTGGACCATGAGCTACTCCTCCTCCCACAAATATGTTGGCGCCCCGGTCACCGTGCCTTGCATGACCTGTTCCCTTTTGAGGCAACAGTTTTCTACCGCTGTATGAAACTTCTCCCCTCGTCTTTGTGCTGTGGGTTCCGCTTCTTCTCGCGGCAAGTTGCCATTTAACAATTTCCCACAACACATGTTTGTTAACTTCAACATTAAAGACTTCATCTTTTAGTTCAACACCATCTATCTTCATACCTCTTCTCCTATCTTAATCAAGTTCTCATTAATATGCTTAAGCCTCTGCAGTTTTAACCTTTGACTTTTGCGATCAGCTATCCTGCTTTTTTCAACATAGACTATACCCTTTGAGGGTCCGGGAACACTGCCTTTGACAAGTATAGCATTTTTCTCAGGAATCATATCAACAATGAGTAGTCCCTGAACCCTAACAGTTTCATTTCCGTAATGACCCGCCATTTTTTTACCTTTCCATACCCTTCCCGGATCTGTTCTGTTACCTATTGCACCGACAGCCCTGTGATATCTATGACCGTGTGAACGGGGAAATCCTGCAAAGTCCCATCTTTTCATAGTACCCGCAAATCCCCTACCCTTTGATGTGCCAACAACATCAACCAACTCGCCCGTATTAAAAACATCCGTTATTTCCAACTGTTGACCTTCCTTGAAGGAAGAAACATCATCAACCTTAAATTCTTTAAGTACCTTTAATGGTTTTAACCCCACCTTTTGGAATTTTATAAGCATCGGCTTCGGGGTATTTTTTTCCTTTTCTTCAAAGGCTCCCACCTGTATGGCGGAATATCCGTCCCTTTCCACCGTTTTGACCTGAACGACATAATTTGTAGGTATTTCTATAACGGTAACGGGCAGTGCGGTACCGTCTTTAAGAAACACCTGCGTCATACCAAGTTTTCTACCTATCATTCCTGTAGGCATGCCTTTAACCCCTCATTTTTACTTCTACATCAACACCGGCGGGCAGATTTATTTCCATAAGAGATTCTATAGTCTGAGGAGTAATCCTTGTAATATCAAGTATTCTGCTGTGTTCCCTTATTTCAAAGTGTTCTCTTGATTGATCAAATTTATGAGGAGATCTTAATACAGCCCATCTTCTTCTTCTCGTAGGGAGAGGAATGGGACCCTTTACCATACCCCCTGTTCTTTTGACAGTTTCAATTATTTGCTTTATTGATTGATCAAGGAGTCTGTGATCGTACGACCTCAGTTTTATGCGAATCCTGTCTTGTTCCATCATCATCTCCCTACTCTAAGATTTTGGTAATCACTCCAGCACCTACTGTCCTTCCTCCCTCCCTTATAGCAAACCTTAAACCCTCCTCCAACGCCACAGGCTGGATCAACTCCACCTCTAACTCCACATTGTCCCCAGGCATCACCATCTCCTGACCCTCCGGTAACTTCACCACCGTCCCAGTCACATCAGCAGTCCTTATGTAAAACTGTGGCCTGTAATTCACAAAAAATGGTGTATGCCTTCCGCCCTCCTCCTTGCTCAATACATAAACCTGCGCCCTAAACTTCTTATATGCCTTCACACTCCCAGGCTTCGCCAATACTTGCCCCCTCTCCACATCATCCTTACCTACCCCCCTCAATAATACACCCACATTATCCCCTGGCAACGCCTCATCCAATATCTTCCTAAACATCTCTATTGATGTAGCCACCGTCTTCAACGGCTCCTCCCTTAACCCCACTACCTCTACCTCCTCCCCAGGCTTCAATACCCCCCTCTCTACCCTTCCCGTAACCACCGTCCCCCTTCCTGATATGGTAAATACATCCTCTATGGGCATCAAAAACGGCTTGTCCACCTCCCTCTGTGGAGTGGGTATATACTCGTCCAATGCCTTCAATAGCTCCACTATGCTCTCACACCACTTCCCAGGACTCCCCGCTTCTAACTCCTGTAATGCCCCTAAGGCAGACCCCCTTATAACGGGTACCTCCTCCCCAGGAAATTCATACTTGCTGAGTAGCTCCCTCACCTCTAATTCAACTAAATCTAATAGTTCCTCGTCATCTACCATGTCGCACTTGTTCATATATACTACTATGTACGGTACGTTAACTTGCCTCGCTAATAATACATGCTCCCTCGTCTGGGGCATGGGTCCGTCCGCCGCTGATACTACCAGTATCGCCCCGTCCATCTGTGCTGCACCTGTTATCATGTTCTTTATGTAGTCCGCATGCCCGGGACAGTCCACATGTGCATAGTGCCTCTTGGGTGTCTCATACTCTACATGGGTTATGTTTATTGTTATCCCTCTCTCTTTCTC
>JALWBR010000002.1 GCA_027037055.1 Aquificales bacterium
AAAAGTCAACATCAATGTCTGGCATGGATACCCTTTCTGGATTTAGGAACCTTTCAAAGAGGAGACCGTGTTTTATAGGATCTACATCGGTTATCCCGAGTGCATAGGCTATAAGGGAACCCGCCGCACTTCCCCTGCCCGGACCTACGGGTATATTCTTACGCTTCGCCCAGTTTATAAAGTCTTGAACTATAAGAAAGTATCCCGCAAAGCCCATCTTATTTATGACTTCAAGTTCATACTCAAGCCTGTCCCAGTACTCCTTTGTATTTTTCGCCTGCCCCTTTTCTATCCTTCTCTTTAAACCTTCAATAGCCATTTCCCTTAATAGGTCTTCAAGGTTTTTATCCGGAGGTGTTTCATATACGGGAAAGAGATAATCAGTGTTCTCAAATATATCAAGTTTGTCCACAACCTTTTCCGCTATCTCAACCGTGTTCATAAGGGCTTCTTCCCAACCCTCAAATAGATTTTCAAACTTTTTCCACATCTCCTGAGGAGATGCAAAGTGTAAACCTTCATTTGCACACTTTATACCTTCCGATTCAATTTCATAAATCTTCTTTTTCATCTGTATAGCCATAAGGATGGTATGGGCTTCCCTGTCTGAAGGGTTTAGATAGTGACAGTCGTTTGTAACTACTGGCTTAACTCCGTACCTTTTGCTTATATCAAGGAGTATCTTGTTTGCCCTTTCCTGTTCTTCAAGTTCGTTCCTCTGGATTTCAAGATACAGATCTTCACCGAAAACATCCTTAAGTTTTCCAACCCATTCTTTTGCCTTTTCTTCCTCTCCCCTTGATGCAAAGTAAGTGGGAACACCCTTTATACATGCTGTGAGGGCTATCAATCCCTTTCCGTACTTTTGAAGAAGTTCATAGTCTATCCTCGGCTTATAGTAGAATCCTTCCTTATAAGAAAGACTTGACAGCTTCATAAGATTTTTAAGTCCTTCTGAGTCTTTTGCTATCAGAATAAGGTGATGGTTGTACCTGTCTGTTATATTATCTTCTGTTCCCTTCTGTCTTCTGTCAAACCTTGAACCAGTTGTAAAATAGGCTTCCATACCTATAAGAGGTTTTATCCCTTCACCTTTAAGCTTTTTATAAAAGTCAATGGCTCCGAACAGATTTCCGTGATCGGTCATTGCTATGGCCTTAAATCCCAGCTCCTTGGCTTTTTTTACTAAATCATCTATCTTTATTGCTCCATCAAGAAGGGAGTATTGGGTGTGCAGGTGCAGGTGGACAAAATCCTTTACCGCCATAGAAAGTAACTATAGGGGTGTGGTGGTACATATGGTTATATCAGAAGTCATTAACAGTGTTCGGATAAGCAAGAAGATTTGTAAGTTTATCACCGAATGATTTATTTTGTAGTGGCTTCCTTTTCATTTTGACCGTTAACAGGCACCTTTACTATAACCTCTTTAACTCTGTTTCCTTCCATTTCATTTACTATGAACTTAAAATTGCCGTATGTTAAAGAATCCCCCTCTTCCGGTATCTTACCCAGATTTGCCATTACGAAACCGCCTATTGTATCATAGTCGTAATCCTCTGGTAGTTCAAAACCGAGTTCTTTGGCAACTTCCTCTACGCTCGCGGATCCGTCAACCCTGTACATGTTCGCAGAAAGTTTAACAATCTCCTGGGAATCTTCCCACTCGGTGGGAACATTGCCCACCAACCATTCAAGTATATCATACAGGGTTATCATTCCCGAAACCGCTCCGTGCTCATCAACAACTATGGCTACCTGGGTTTTACTTCCTTTAAGCTCTTGTAACAGCTTGCTCACAGGCATTATCTCCGGTACATATATCACATCCTTTTTGAAGTCTGAAAGCTTTTTATCAAGGTTTTCCTCAAGGGGCAGAAGATCTTTTATATAAACAAATCCGGTTATATTGTCAGGATTATCTTTATAAACGGGTATCTTGCTGTGACCCCTTTCAAGTATTATATCTATAACTTCCCTTATCTTTTTGTCCTCCGGCAGTGCAAATATATCCGGTTTTGAGGTCATTATTTCCCTTACGAGTGTATCTTCCATTTTAAGAACCTTTTCCACCATGTCCTTTTCTTCCGTGGAAAACTCTCCAGTTTCAAGTCCCGCTTCCATCATATCTATGATCTTTTCCTCTGAAAGGATGAACCTTTCTTCCTTTATTTCAATGTTGAACATTTTTAGTATGCTTCTTGCTGGTAGCACAAGCACATACCTGAAGGGTGTCAGCAGAACATGAACGGGATAAAACAGGGGTGCATAGATGAGGGACAGGCGATCAACCGCTACCAATACAAGATTTTTCGGTATAGTCTCACCGAAGATGAATATTAGAAAGGATATTAGGAAGGCTGAAATTAAAGCTCCTATATTGCCGAAGTGTTCTGTAAACACTTTTGCTCCGTAGGCTGACAGGAGTACATTTACTATTTCATTACCTATCAGGATGGATATAAGTGTTTCTTTTGGTTTCTGGAGAATTTTCATAAGTATGTTGAAGAACTTGTGGTTTGAAAAACGAAGCATGTACGGTTTACTTATGCTGAAAAACACAACTTCCGAAGAGGAAAACATACCAGATAGTAAGAGCAGTAGTAGGATGAGGGTTATTTCAGTAGAGATTGCAAGCGACATATCTTCCATCTATATCGTTCCTCCTGAGTGTTTCCGCGCACTCTTCCATTTTCAAAGGACATCTGTAGTAAAAGGGACATCCCTTTTCGGGTATTCTGTCTTCAACTTCAACGGATTCAACCTCGCCCCTTTTGGATGGGTGTGAAACCGGAAGGCTTGAAAGTAAGTATTTGGTATAAGGGTGAAGGGGATTTTCAAAGATTTCATTTGTCCTACCTATTTCCATTATTGTACCGTGATAAAGGACCGCAATCCTGTCGCTTATGTTCCTCACTGTTCTCAAATCATGGGTTATAAAGAGGAAGGATATACCCTTTTCTTTTAAACTTTTGATCAGATTTATTATCTCAATCTGGGTGGCAACATCAAGGGATGAGGTGGGTTCGTCCGCTATTATAAGATCGGGTTGAAGGACTATCGCCCTTGCAATGGCAACCCTCTGCCTCTGACCGCCCGATAGCTCTTCTGGTTTCTTATCCATAAAGCTCAAGGGCAGTTTAACCATTTCCAAGGCTTCCTTTACCCTTTCTTCCCTTCTGTCGTATCCGTGTATTTTGAGAGGTTCTTCAATTATCTCTCTAACGGTCATACGTGGATTCAAGGATGTCCTCGGATCCTGGAATATTACCGATACCCTTTTGCAAAACTCCCTCCCCATTGAGAAGATATCTTCACCCTTAAGATATACCTTTCCCTTTTCTGGATGGTGAAGCCTGAGTATTATTCTGCCGAGGGTCGTTTTACCAGATCCAGACTCTCCTACCAATCCGAGTATCTCTCCTTCATAAATTTCAAGGTCTATATCTTTAAGGGCGTAAATGTCTTCCTTTTTAAATATACCTCTTCTGTTGTGAAAGACTTTTGTTACTCCTTTTACGGAAAGGAGGGGGTTTTTTTCTTCTTTCATATTGTTCTTGAAAATCTTGCTTCTTTTTTGTTTCTTGTATGTACATCAAAGATCATTGCCACATTCCTTATAAGCAGTCTTCCGAGGGGTAGCACATCAATAGAATCATCACTAATTTTAATAAGACCGTCCCTTTCCATCTCCCCAAGCTCGTTTATTTCCCTCTCAAAATAATCTTTAAATTTTATACCGAACATATCTTCAATCTTTTTGAATCTAACTCCCAGGTTACACATAAGATCCATAATAACTTCCCTTCTTATAATATCGTCCTCATTAAGGATGTAACCCCTCATTATGGGAAGGCGATCTTCTCTGAGGGCGTTATAATAAGCTCTTGTTGTTTTGTAGTTTTGGAAGTAGGCATCATAAAGCATTCCTATGGAAGTGGCTCCTATGCCGATGAGTTCCACACCTTTCTTTGTCGTGTAGCCTTGGAAGTTTCTCCAGAGTTCGCCCTTTTGCTGGGCTATACTCAGTTCATCTTCTGGCTTTGCGAAATGATCCATACCTATGAACACATAACCTGCATCCTGAAACTTTTCTACTGTCATCTCTAATATCTTCAGTTTCTCTTCTGGAGGTGGCAGGGTTGAGGGATCCAGCTTTCTCTGGAGTGGTTTTAGCCAAGGTACATAGGCGAAATTAAATACTGCAACTCTGTCTGGTGAAAGTTCAATGGTTTTATCTATGGTTTTTGCAAATTTTTCATAGGTTTGGTAAGGTAATCCGTATACGAGATCTATATTTATGCTTGAAAATCCGAGATCCCTAAGCTTTGCCATAACCTCTTCCATCAGTTCTTCTGTTTGAATTCTGTTTATAGCCTTTTGTACTTCTTCATCAAAATCCTGAACACCCATGCTTATACGGTTAAATCCAACTTCCCTTATGGTCTCAAGCTGACCTTCGCTCAGATACCTCGGATCTATCTCTATGCTTATCTCTCCTTCAGGATCAATATTAAATCTTTTCTTGATTTCTCCCATAAGCTCCCTTATCTCTTCGTTACTTAAGAAGTTGGGTGTACCTCCTCCCCAGTGTAGCTGTATAACCTTTCTTGAAGTATCTATTATTTCCGAGAGCATGTCCATTTCTTTGTACATGAAATCCAAGTAAGGCTTTGTAACATCCTTCCTGTGGGATATTATCACATTACATCCGCAAAACCAACAGGCACTTTCACAGAAAGGTATGTGAAAGTAAAGTGATAGAGGTGTTTTTCTTTCATTGCTCTCTTTAAGCTTAACCTCGTAATCCTCATAGGTTACCTCTTCCGTAAATTCGGTAGCTGGGGGATAGCTTGTGTATCTCGGACCTGCTTTATCGTATTTTTCAATAAGCCTTTTGTCAAAAATTGCCCTCATTACACAATAATATTAAAGTAAAAATAAACTTTTTCCAAGAATAAGATCATATAAAAATACAAGGGGAGGATATATTATCTTCCCGAGGATTCCGGTAAAAAGAAGTATGCTTATTATGAGGAACCCGTACATTTCCATCCTGTAGAAAGCTTCCCAGTATTTTAGCGATAGAAAACTCATTAATGCCCTGCTTCCGTCCAGAGGAGGTATGGGTATTATGTTAAAAAGTGCAAGTATAAGGTTTATAAGAACGGATTTGGCACAGAATATGGCAAGTGGTATAAGCACGCTGTGTGTTATATTTGCATCCGCGGAGTAAATCATCCCCGTTATTATCCTATAAAGCGCTCCGAAAATAACAGCCAAAAATATGTTTGTGACAACGCCAGCTATTGATACAAAGAATGTTCCTCTTCTTAGATCCTTAAAGTTCATGGGATTTATGGGAACTGGTTTCGCCCATCCGAAGAGAATGGGGGAGTTTATGAGGATAAATAAACCGGGCAGGATAATTGTTCCCAACAGGTCAATATGGGGTATAGGGTTAAGGGTTATCCTTCCTGCAAGCTTTGCTGTTGGATCTCCCATCTTGTAAGCTACCCATCCGTGGGCGACCTCATGCAGAATTACCGCTATCATAAGGGCTGGTATTGTGAGTATTGCCTCTTGAATGTTAATTCCAAACATAGTCCTTCTATTTTATGATATCAATTCCCGTATATTTAAGATCCGGCTCTTTTGACAAAGGGTCAACCCTGTCGCTTACAAGTACATTAACGGGATTGCCGAACTCCATAGGATATCCGAAGGGGGCGAATATGTGTCCTCTTTTTACATTTCCGTATCTTACTATCCTTTCTGTCTTTCCCCTGTCCGATACTATTGTCACTTTATCACCTTCTTGTATATTTAGCTCTTTTGCATCTTCAGGATTCATTATTATAAAGGGAGGAACTTCACCTTTCAAAAGTTCTTGTGCTTTACCCGTTTTTGTCATGGTATGCCATTGATTTTTTAATCTTCCCGTTATCATTATAAACCTTCCGTTTTCCTTAGGTATCTGAAGGGTAACAGGATGGAATTTAGCCTTACCAGATTCTGTAGGAAATTTTAGATCTTCATATAACCATCTTCTTCCCCACCTTGCGGGCAAACTTTTATAATCCAAGGAAGATATATCACACAGCCTTCCCTTTGTTGTTTCTTTGAACTCATTGAATATATCCTCTACCGATTCGTAGTTAAAACCTCGGAAGCCCATTTGATCAGCCATTTCTTTGAATATAAGCCAGTCCGGTTTCGCAACCCCTGGTGCTTCTTTGAATTTACCGCAGAAGGTTAAGGTCCTGTCTGATCCTGTCATGGTGCCTTCCTTTTCACCCAAGGTACTTGCGGGAAGTATAATATCCGCAAACTCTGTTGTATCATTCCAATAGGCGTCCTGAACTACGAGAAAGACTTTATCTAATGCCTTATGTACCTTGTTCAAATTGGGCAAAGATACAGCTGGATTTGTACATACAACCCATAGTAACTTTATCTTACCTTCAAGAATCAGATCAATTGCTTCAGTTATTGTTGGTCCAGGTTTTTCTTTTATACCTCTTACTCTCCAGAAGTTTTCCATAAACTTTCTGTCTTCTTCATTCCTTACATCCCTGTATCCGGGTAGTCCGTTGGAAAGGTAGCCTACTTCCCTGCCTCCCATTGCATTGGGCTGTCCTGTAAGTGAGAATGGGCAACCTTTCCCATTCAATCTTCCTGTTGCCAAATGCAGATTTATGAGAGCTAAGTTCTTCATTACAGCATTTACGGATTGATTGAGTCCTTGACACCAAAAGGAAATAAGTTTTTTACTTTTCCGAAAAATATTTGCAAGCAGATATATATCGGAGACTTCAATATCACATATTTCACTCGCTACATCAGGTGGAAATTTCTTTGCTTCTTCTATGGCTTCCTCAAAGCCTTCTGTGTACTTAAATACGAATTCGTAGTCAATCCAACCCTTTTCGTAAAGTATATATAGCACTGAGTTCAAAAGGGCTGTATCAGTTCCCGCCCTTATTTGTATGTATATATCACTTTTTCTGGCTGTTTCCGTCTCATAAGGATCTATTGTAATTATGAGGGCTTTCTCTTCCTTCCTTCTCCTGTTTAAAACCCTCTTGAATAGAACGGGATGAGAAATTGAAGCATTTGAACCTATGAATATAAAAGCGTCTGCATCGTCTATATCTTCGTAACAGCACGGTACACCGTCGGATCCGAAGGCAAGTTTATAGGCGGTAACCGCGGAAGCCATACACAGCCTTGAGTTTGAGTCCATGTTGTTGGTCTTTAAAAACCCTTTAACAAATTTATTAATGATATAGGACTCTTCGGTCATCAGCTGACCAGAGATATAGAAGTACATTTCATCAGGTGATAGACTGCTTAGCTTTCTGGCAAGAATTTCGTAAACCTCTTCCCAGCTACTGTCCCTTAATCCGTTTTCCGTTTTTATGTACGGTTTTAAAATTCTTCCCTTTTCGTATATCTTAGGAAGGTATAAAGGTTTTTTGCAAATATCACCTCTATTTGCAGGGTGTTCAGGGTTTCCTTTCACCTTACCCTTTTCATCTATGTACAGTCCGCAACCTACTCCGCAGTAAGGACATTGAAATTCCATTTTTTAATCCCCTATTTCCATCAATACCCTCCCGCTCTTTGGATCTATACCTACAAGTTGATCCTTTTCATAATCGTATCTAACATAAGCCCACTCCATCCACTTGGCATGCAACATCTTAACAAATACTAAGCACAATATTCCTATGACTCCGAAAAGGGCAAAGGCGAGGCTGTAGCTACCCGTTGCTTCAAAGACTATGCCGTTTACTGTGGGCAGATAAAAACCGCCTATACCTCCCGCAGCACCTATAATTCCCGTCATCAGTCCCGTCTGATGGGGCCATCTGTGAGGCACGAGTTGAAATACCGCACCGTTACCGAGACCGTAGAATGTGTAAAGTAGAAGGAAAAGCAATATTCCCAGAATGAGAGGAGGTGTTATAAGGAAAAATATAAAGTTTATTAGTGATATACCTCCGAGGAAAAATATTAGGGCGGTTGCACCGCTTATCTTGTCCGCTATGTACCCTCCGAGTGGTCTTATCATGGCACCGGTAAATGCAAAGACGGACATCAGTATTCCTGCCTCAACCTTTGAGATCGTGTAAACATCTCTAAGAAGCATGGCTATATAAGATGACATTCCGACGAATCCGCCGAAGGTTATTGAATAGGCAAGCATAAGCACCCATGTATCCCTTTCAAGGAAGACCCTTTTGAAGGCAAGGGGCATAAAAAGGATTCCAAATACAGCACCGAGAACCGGAATAAGTAGCTTACCTATATTACCTCCCACTCCGAACCATTCTTTCTGGAATCCTATGGCAAGTAGGACCATAAAGCCCAAGGTTGAAAGGAATGCTAAAATGGGATAAATTTTGTTTCCTTCATTTTTGGGTGTTTTGTCTTCCGCCCACAAGATTACAAAAACTAAGGCTATAAGAAGAAGGAGAGCTGATATTACAAAGGTATATTGCCATCCTATTGCCTTTGCTATGGGTGGGAAGAGAATACCGTCAAGTACCGCCCCTATGTTTCCCGCAGCAGCAAGTCCGAGCACAAGTCCTTGAACTTCTTTGGGATAATTACTTCCTGCCATGGGAAGGGCTATGGCAAAGCTCGCACCCGCCACCCCAAGGAAGACACCCATCCAAAGAAGATCTTCGTAAGTTATATTGAATCCCTTAATCAACATGTATATGTGAGGTACGGAGGAAAGTAATATTCCCCCTATGGCTATATACTTTCCGTTTATATACTGAAATATATGGCCGAAGTTGATCCTGAAGATAGCCGCGGATATAACGGGTATTGCAACCATAAATCCCTTTTGAGCTCCAGACAGATTAAAGTACTCCGCTATAAAGGGTCCCAATGCCCCGAGTAACAGCCAGATACTGAAGGAATGATCAAAGTATATAAAGGAGGCAAATAGTGCTTTTGGATTTCCCTTTTTGACTGCGGATATTATCTCACCTACCATTAGAGTTCCCTCCTCTTGGTCCTTATGGTCCATACCTCCGAGATGTCGCACACGAAAATCTTTCCATCACCGTAAACACCCGTATTACACACTTTTGTAATTACATCTACAACTTTGTCTTTGTCTTTGTCTTCAACTCCTATAAGTACCATTGTTTTTACAAGCTCGTTGTAGCTTCTTTCTCCGACCTGCACTCCTCCCTCTTTACCCCGTCCTATAACATCCCATGTTGTTAACGCTTTAAAACCTGCCTTTTCAAGGGCGGATATAAGATCGTAAAGCTTTTCCGGTCTTATAATCGCCTTTATCATTTTCATATTCGTACCCTCCTTCTTATTGAAAACAAATATCTTCCCGTCTCCGTAGCTCCCCGTATGAACCGTTTCAATAATTGTGTTGATAATCTCCTGTGTTTTATCCTCATCAACAAAAATGGAAAAAGCTTCCTTTGGTAGAAAAGCCATCATTGTTTTTTCTCTTAAAAACCCTTTATACTTAAGACCTCCTTCCTTTCCCCTTCCCTTCACATGCCAAGAGTGAAAGTAAATGCCTTTTTCGTAAAGCTTCTCTTTTAGAGGTATTGCCATCTCCTTTCTTACTACCGAGAGTATTTCCACCATCCTGCTTAAATTTTGCAATTTTTGTGCCATATATCGCGATCGTGTACAATATATAGACCCTTAAAACTTTAAGGAGGTGGGTTTATGAAATTTACACTTGCGGAGAGAATAAGAAAATTACCCCCCTATCTCTTTGCAGAGATTGACAGGAAAAAGCAAGAGAAGATAGATCAGGGAGTTGATGTTATTGACTTGGGTGTGGGGGATCCTGATATGCCTACACCAGAACCCATAGTTGAAGCGGCAAAGAAGGCTTTGGAAAAGCCTGAGAATCACAGGTATCCTTCTTACATTGGAATGATTGCTTTCAGGGAGGCTGTTGCGCGATGGTATAAAAAAAGGTTCGGCGTTGAGCTTGACCCTTCCGAAGAGGTAATAACCCTTATAGGTTCAAAGGAAGGTATAGCGCATTTTCCCCTTGCATTTGTTGACAAAGGGGATGTAGTCCTATGTCCAGATCCAGCATACCCTGTTTATTCCATAGGAACAATGTTTGCAGGGGGAGAGGTTTATAAGGTACCCCTTTTGGAAAAAAATAACTTCCTTCCTGATGTTGATTCAATACCTGAAGATGTTGTAAAGCGTGCAAAGATTATATGGATTAACTATCCAAACAATCCCACAAGTGCCAAGGCTACTAAGGATTTTTATAAAAGGCTGGTGGATTGGGCAAAAAGGAATAATATAATCATAGCTTCCGATTTTGCTTATTCGGAAATATACACAGGGGAGGAGAAACCTGTTTCCATTCTTGAAATTGAAGGTGCAAAGGATGTGGTTATAGAGTTTCATTCCCTTTCTAAAACCTATAATATGACAGGGTGGAGAATAGGTATGGCTGTAGGCAACAAAGATCTTGTATCCGCCCTTGGAAAGGTGAAAACCAACATAGATTCTGGGCAGTTTCAGGTTGTTCAGGAGGCGGGTATAGCAGCCCTTGAACTCGGGGAGGATGTTGTTGACGGTATAAGGAAGACTTATAAGGAAAGAAAAAAAGCTATGGTTGAAGCCCTTGAAAGTGCGGGGCTTGAAAT
Organism: Aquificales bacterium; assembly: GCA_027037055.1. Classification (GTDB taxonomy): domain Bacteria; phylum Aquificota; class Aquificia; order Aquificales; family Aquificaceae; genus WFWF01. Next base: position 10,668 of record JALWBR010000002.1, read on the forward strand.
ATATAAATCCGAATTTACCTTTTATCTCTGGATAAAGGTGCCTGAGGGATTTACTTCCGCTCAATTTGTTGCTAAATTATTAGATGAGGCGGGTATCGTGTGTACCCCTGGTAACGGATTCGGCGAATATGGAGAAGGTTATTTTAGAATATCTCTTACTGTGCCTACCGATAGATTATTGGAGGCGGCGGAGAGGATCAGCCGTTTAAAGTTATGAAATCCGACAATTTAGACATACTTGATGTAGTGACGCCTATACCTACGGTACCCTATGATCTTAGCATTGATAATCTAAAAAAACTCTTTAAGGAACTTCGTATATATGACTACATGGTTGTTGTAAGGGATGAAAAGCCCATAGGTCTTGTTTATAGAGATAAGGTTATGAAGACAAACAACAAAAATCTTGTGGCGGGGGATATGGCACGCATAAAAACGAGGTTAAGGGTTCCCCAAATAGAAGAGGATAAACTTACCGATCTTCTTGATATCCTTCCTGTAAGGAAGGAGCATATTATTATAGTTGACAAGAAAGGGCATTATAAGGGAATTCTTAATTATGAGGTTTTGATCCATTATATAATTTCAAGAAAAGGTAGAAAGCTTCCCATAATTCAGCAGATAAAGAGTTCTTTCGGCAAAGAGCACTATCTTATAATCTTCGGATTAAAGAATGTTAAACAGTTCAGGGAGAAGTACGGCATGTCAAAGGAGGAGGGGATTTACAAGCTGTTATATGAGGATATAGCGGACTTCTATAACATGGAGGTTTCTTGTACTCCTGAAAGCGGTGAGATGTGGGTCTATTCTGAAGAACCGCCCCGTAAAAGTGATATAAAGGAAATTATAAAAGAGTTTCATAAGGAATTTTCCCTCCTTTACGGAGACATAGATCCCGTTAATGTTTACGGCATGTCCTTGGACCTAAGCTATGTTAAGTCTCAGGCGGAGTTTGAGGATATGGTGAAGGAACTGAGAAGCAGGGCTAAAAGGATAGACGGTTCCGTCTTTATAATACACGGGGAAAGACCTATGCTCATCCTCGTTGAACCAAGGGATTTTAAAATAATAAAGACTATAAAATCCAAGATACTTGGGGATTTTGAAAATATAGTGCTGGCGGTTAAACGGTCACCAAAGGATATGTGGGAATACACTTTGTATGATATTTTCAAAGAATATCCCTACTTTGAGCTGTTTTATATAATAAATGAGAGGGGACTTCAGATATCAAACAATATTATAAACCCAAAAGTCTCTTATTTTGTTGCTACTGGTAGAAAGGGAAGTGACAGGTCTGATAGACCCTACTTTGAAGAGACCATGAAGGAAGACTCTTACATTTCTGATATTTACCTATCGCAGGCAACCGATGACTTTTGTATAACAGTCGCCCGTAAATTTAATTATGAGGGGAAAACATATATATTAGCAGGTGATATAAATTTCAAAGAGATACATAAGCTGGTTAAGGCTTATACAACGGCAAAGGTATAGAAAGTTAATCGCTTTTAACTACACACGACCATGCCACATTACCGTTTGTTGAGTTAAAGAAGGAATTTGCGGTCATTGAGAGGAGACTTCCCCATATAAAGGCGCTCCCGTTGGTACTTGTTGTATCGCTTATAAATACATTTCTTGCCATACTTACCGTATCTCCGTATATAAGAGCAGTGCCGCCTATATCATTGGCAACATTATTGTTAAACTTATTCCCTTCCATCTTCACTTCCTTACCCCATATCAGCGCCCCTCCACCGCCGTTGGCTGTATTACTTTCAAAGGTATTGCCGAGCATAACTATGGATCCGTAATCCGCTTGTATCCATGCACCACCGCCACCGTTTGAGGTATTTTCCGCGAAGGAGTTGCCTTTTATATTTACCGTTCCCGATAATGTTCTTATAAAAAGTCCACCTCCGCTTTCTCCAGAATTATTGTAAAACTTGCAGTTTTCCACCGTTATGTTAGCTTGTTTAGTTTTTATAACAACCGCCCCTCCTATCTCTGACGAACTGCCGTTTGTAAAGGTAATACCGTTGATAGTTACATGGGCTTCCGAATCATCCTTCAGGTTGGTCGTATCTATTATAAGTATCCTTGATAAATTGGAGCCGTCAAAGATGGTTGAATCCGCACCCGCTCCTTGTATAATTAAGGATCTGTTCTCCGCAGGTTTATAAATCAGGGGAGTCTTTATGATATAGTTTCCCTTGGCTATATTGATTATGTCATCCTCTCCGTTCTTGCTGACAATGCTTAGGGCACCCACCAGTTCAAGATAACTGCTGACATTGAAAACCGCACCCAAGGATACCGAAGTGTATAAAGCAATGATGGAAATTATCAGGGGGAATCTCATGTTCCACCTCCCTGCCAATTTAACAGTTTTATTATAACTTCTTACCCCTTACCCTGCCAAGTAGTTTCATCGGCAGACCGTACACCTTTGTGAAATATTTTCCCGCGGTATGATCAAATTTGTCCTGAGTGGTGTATGTGGCAAAATGTTCATCATACAGGGAGTAGGGTGAAGTTCTGCCTACAACTTTAATACTTCCTTTGTAAAGTTTTACTTTCACTTCACCTTTAACATGGGGTGAGAGATGCTCGGTAAATTTGTCCAATGCCTCTTTGAGTTGGGAAAACCATAGCCCGTTATAGACGAGCTCCGCATATTTGTGGGATACATGAGATATTAGGTAATGGAAGGTTTCCCTGTCCGTTACCAAGGACAAAAGATCCCTGTATGCTTCATAAAGGATGAGGGCACCCGGTGCCTCATAGACTTCCCTGCTTTTTATACCTACGAGTCTGTTTTCAACCATATCCACCCTTCCCACTCCGTATTTACCACCCAAGGTGTTCAGTTCTCTTATAAGCTCCCATAGTTTTTCATACCTCTTTCCGTTTATGGCTACTGGTATAGCATTCTCAAAGGTTACTGTTAGGTAAAAGGGTTCTTCTGGAGATTTTTCTGGGGCGCATGTTATTTGATAGGCATCTTCTGGAGGTTCTGTCCACGGATCTTCAAGGGGACCGCATTCTATGGATACACCCCAAAGGTTTTCATCTATGGAGTAAGGTTTTTCTTTTGTTACTTTAACGGGTATGTTCCATTTTTTGGCATACTCAATTTCCTCTTCCCTTGATTTAAACTCCCATTCCCTCACGGGAGCTAAGACTTCAATATCCGGGTCAAGTGCCCATACGGACAATTCAAATCTCACCTGGTCGTTGCCCTTTCCCGTGGATCCGTGAGCGACTGCGTTTGCAGAAAGCTTCTTTGCATAGTAAACCATTCTTTCGGATATAAGGGGTCTGGAAAGGGAAGCGGTAAGGGGATATTTGCCTTCATAAAGGGCTAAGGCCCTCAAAGTGGGCATACAGTATTCTCTTGCGAAGGTTTCTTTTAGGTCCTCAACTATTGCATCTACTGCGCCAGAAGCCTTAGCCTTTTCGGGTATATCACTCAGATCTTCGCTCTGGCCTACATCCGCGGTGTAGGTTATTACTTCGTAACCCCTTTCGGTTAACCAGCGAACTATAACAGATGTATCAAGCCCCCCTGAGTAAGCAAGTATAACCCTCTTAGCCATTTATATCTTCCTGAACTCCTCGGGTAACTCTCTTGGCTCTACACCAGTGTATTCAGTTTCTTCCTCTTCATTCAATCTCTTGGAGAAGGGCTTTTCCGTTGTCAGTTCTTCAAAAACATGGGCAACAAGACCCGGCACCCTTCCTATGATGAAGAATCCTTTTCCCAATCTCCAGTCAAAGCCCATCTCAGAAACCACTGCAGCTATGGCGCCGTCCACATTAAGCACGAGCCTTTTACCCTTTTGTTTGTAAAGTTCTTCCTCTACTTCTTCCGCAAACCTGCAATGATCTCCGTAAAATCCAAGATCCCTTGCTATATTCATTAGTCTCTTTGTTCTTGGATCAAATTCTTTGTAATACCTGTGACCGTATCCGGGAATAGGTTTTTT
>JALWBR010000003.1 GCA_027037055.1 Aquificales bacterium
CTTTTCTCACCGCTGTATAGCATCTTGAAATAGGCGTAATCTTCAAGTTCCAATGCCTTCTTAATAATCCCCAAAATGATGCTTCTGTAGTAAATAGGGACCTCCCGTGGTGTTTTTAGATACGCTACTATTCTCATAACACTTTCCCCCTCTGTAAATTTTTCACCCTATAATCTAATTTTAACTTTAAAATTTTCTATGTGGAGGTAGAAAATGAACTATCTCGGGAAGGAAGAATCACCCCTTACCGCGGAAGAGTGGCAAACCCTGGAAGAGGCAGCAATAAAAAGTGCTAAGGAAGTCCTTGTAGGCAGGAGATTTATAAGCGTTGTCGGTCCCATAGGTGCGGGACATCAAACCGTTTCATACGATGTGGTTTACGGAACGGAACCTGGCAGTTGTGAGGTAAAGCCTGGTCAAGAGTACGAGATATGCGATCCCGTAAGGGTCGGTGTAAGGAAGCATGTTGTTCTGCCGACAATATTCAAAGATTTTATAATCAGCTGGAGGGACCTTGAATATTACAGACAGTTTAATCTTCCCATTGATACAACCCAAGCGGTTACCGCAGCGGTATCCACAGCACTCGCTGAGGACATGCTTATATTCCACGGTAACAAGAATATGGGCATTGAAGGGCTTCTTACCGTTGAAGGTTCCAACAAGCTCTCCATGAGTGACTGGGAAGTTACTGGCAATGCCTTTAATGATGTAATGACAGGTATTTCAAAGCTGACGGAAGAGGGATTTTACGGACCTTACTATCTTATACTTAATCCTAAGGATTATATCACCCTCAACAGGATATATCACAATACGAGCCTTTTAGAGATTGAACAGATTGAAAAGGTTGTCAACAAGGTTTTTACCACACCCGTTGTTCCCCAAGGGAAGGTGCTTCTTATATCTGGAGGAATGCAGAACATGGATATAGTAATAGCTCAAGATATGAGAATGGCTTATGTTGAATCTTCAAACATGAACCATAAGTTCAGAATCTTTGAGATTTTAACCCTCAGGATAAAAAGACCCGCTTCCATACTTCTTATAAAGAAGGGAAGATAATATGTACACGCAGGAAAGGGAAAGGGAACTCATAGAACTTACAAGAAGTCTTCTTAAAGAACTCGGTACTATAAAAAAGGCGGATTTTGAAAAGGCAAAGACCTATGCGGAAAAGCTAAGGGAAGTAATAAGATATCATGATTACAAGTATTATGTACAAGCATCACCCGTTATATCAGACTACGAGTACGATCAGCTTTTCAGGGCATTGAGGGATCTTGAAAAGAAATATCCCGCCCTCATAACGCCCGATTCTCCCACCCAGAGGATACCTTCTGAGATTACGGGGAAGTTTCCCGTTGTGGAACACCTCTCCCCCATGCTCTCCCTTGATAATGCCTACTCCGAAGATGAACTTAGGGAATTTGACAGAAGGGTTAAAGAGGCTGTAGGCACCGATAAAGTTGAGTACAGCGTTGAACCTAAGTATGACGGTGCGGGTATTGCCCTCGTTTATGAGGATGATATCTTCAGAAGGGGTTCAACGAGGGGTGATGGAGAGAGGGGTGAAGAGATAACAAACAATTTAAAAACCATAAAAACCATACCCTTAAGGGCGGATTTTTCCGCCTTCGGTATAAGGCTTATTGAAATAAGGGGGGAGGTTTTGATAAGTAAAGAAGAATTTAGAAAAATAAATGAAGAGAGAATGGAGGAAGGCTTACCTCCCTTTGCAAATCCGAGGAATGCTTCAGCGGGTTCCATAAGGTTACAGAATCCGAGGGAGGTTGCAAGCAGAAAACTTGATGCGGTGGTATATCAGGTATCTTATGTGGAACCCGAAGAAAAGGCACCTAAAACCCACTACGAAGCTGTGAGGATGCTTCATATCCTCGGATTCAAAACACCCTTTCCCGATATGAGGGTGTTCAGTAGCATTGAGGAGGTTATATCCTACTGCAGGGAGTGGGAAGAAAAGAGGGATATGTACCCTTATGAGATTGACGGTATGGTTGTAAAGGTTAACAACAGGGAATTTTACGAAGCCCTCGGATTTACCTCCCATCATCCCCGATGGGCAATAGCCTTCAAGTTTAAAGCAAGACAGGCAACAACACGCATACTCAGTGTCGTATTTCAAGTGGGAAGGGTAGGTACCATAACACCCGTTGCAAAACTTGAACCCGTCCAGGTGGGTGGTGTTACCGTATCATCTGTATCCCTGTTTAACGAAGACTTTATAAAGGAAAAAGATATAAGGGTGGGAGATACGGTTCTTATTGAAAGGGCGGGAGAGGTCATACCCTATGTTGTTTCCGTTGTAAAAGAGGCAAGAAAGGGAGATGAAAAGCCCATAGTATTTCCGGAAACCTGTCCCTCCTGCGGTTCAAAGCTGGTGAAACTGCCTGGGGAAGTTGCATGGAGATGTATAAACATATCGTGTCCCGCCCAGGTTATGCAAAGGATAAGACACTGGGCATCAAGGGAAGCCATGGATATAAAGGGACTCGGAGAGGCAACAGTAAAAGCACTTTATAAAAGGGGTTTGGTAAAGGATGTGGGAGATCTTTACTACCTTAAGGCTAAGGATATAATGACCATACCCGGTTTCGCATACAAGTCAGCTATGAATCTTATAAGTGCTATTGAGGATTCAAAAGACAGGGGTCTTGACAGGGTACTTTACGGTCTCGGTATCCGCTATGTGGGTCTTACAACAGCCAAGAGGCTTGTAAAGAAGGTAAAAAGTATATGGGACTTTAAAAATATAACAATGGAAGAGCTAACAAGGATAGAGGATATAGGTCCGATAGTTGCAAGAAGCATAAAGGAATTTTTCTCAAGGGAAGAGAATTGGAAGGTTATAGAAAAACTGCACAAGGCGGGGGTAAAGCTTGAAGTTGAAGAAATAGAAAGGGAAGGACCTTTAAAAGGAAAGGTGTTTGTGTTTACTGGTACCTTAAGATGCTGTTCAAGGGAGAAGGCGGGTGAAATAGTTGAAAAACTCGGCGGTATTTTTTCAAATACGGTTACATCAAAGACCACATACCTTGTTGTGGGTGAGGATCCCGGAGCTACAAAGATGAGGAGGGCGGATCAGCTGGGAATTAAGAAGATTTCCGAAGAGGAATTCCTTGAAATGATAAAGGATTACATTGATGTGGAGAAACTGGGCGAAGAAAGGAAGAAAACAACCTTATTCTGATCATAATATATATGGGATTATTGGTCTAATATTTTAGCAGGCATGGAGATAATAATAGCCAAGCATGCGGGTTTTTGCTTTGGTGTGAGAAGGGCTGTAAATATTGCGGAGAGGGCTGTAGAAGATATAAAAAATGGTCCCATTTACACCGACGGACCCATAATCCACAACCCTCAAGAGGTAAACAGACTTAGAGAAAAGGGAGTTATCCCCGGCACCTTTGAAGAGTTTAAAGAAGGTTCAACCGTTATAATAAGATCCCACGGCATACCCCCCGACAGGGAAAGGGCTTTAAAGGACAAGGGACTTAACATTATTGATGCTACTTGTCCTTATGTTAAAGCGGTTCACGAAGCGGTTACAAAGCTGGTAAGGGAAGGCTACTTTGTTGTTATAATTGGTGAAAAAAATCATCCCGAGGTTATAGGTGCCTACGGATATCTTAAGGATGCGGGGGGTGAAGGCGTAATTGTAGAAACCTATGAAGATATTGAATTGGTTAAAGACAAGGAAAAGGTGGGCGTGGTGTCTCAAACGACCCAGCATGAGGAGTTCTTTAAAAGGGTAGTGGGAGAGATATCCCTATGGGTAAAGGAACTTAAGGTTATAAACACAATATGTAATGCAACTTCAGAGAGACAAGAAGGTGTTTATGAATTAGCTCCTAAGGTGGATGTTATGATAGTGGTGGGGGGTAAAAACAGTGGTAACACAAGGCGTCTTTACAATATTGCGAAAAGTTTGAACGATAGGTCCTATCATATTGAAACCGCGGATGAATTGGAAGAAGAGTGGTTTAAAGGTGCAAAGAAGGTTGGTATAACTGCAGGGGCTTCTACACCCGATTGGATTATTGAATCAGTGAGGGAAAGAATAAGAAAAATATGCGGATATTAATATTTGTATTCCTTATTTTTACAAGCCTTTCCGCGGGAGGGGATCTTTACAGAGAGTTTATCAAGGAAAAGGTAGGAGAAATTCCCTTGGAGAAGGCTATAATACTCGGTAAGGGAGAGAAGGAACTTATTGTGTTTATGAATCCCAACTGTCCACATTGCAGAAAGGAATGGAGAAAGTTAAGGAGATACTTGGACAGGATAAAAATTTATTTATTCTTGTATTCCTTTAAAAGGGATATGAGCAGTTATTGGAAGGCGGTTTACATAATGTGCAGTGAGGATAAATACAAGGCTGTTGACGAAATATTCGGACTCGGCATTGACAGATCCGACTACAGGGGATCGGTAAGATGCAGACTTAAGGTTGAAGATCACATATTGATAGCGGAAAAGTTCGGCGTAAGCAGTGTACCTTATAACATAATTCTTCCATCCTACGAGATAATTGAAGGCTTTTCGCCCCTTCTTCTCAAAAAGCTCGGTATTAGATAGATGAAGGAGTTTTTTAAAAAGGGAGAAGTAATTCTCGGTATCTATGAAATACTTGATGTTATAGGAGAAGGGGATTTTGGTATAGTTTATAAAGTTAAAGGTATTAAGGGAAGGTATAAGGATAAAATACTTGCCCTTAAAGTTGCCAACAATCCCTACAGCATCCAGTACCTTTGGAAAGAGGCTCAAACCCTGATACTGCTCAACCACCCTAATATAATTTCACTCCAAAGCTATCTTTACAAAAAGGACAAAAAAGAGCTTTATCTCGTTTACGAATTCATGGATGTGGGGGATCTTAAAGAGTATGTCCTTGTGAAAGGCGGTTTGGATGAGGGTGAAGCTCTGAAAATATTAAGGCATATAGTTAACGGTTTGTGTTTTTTACACAGCAGGGGATATATTCACAGCGATATAAAACCGGAAAATATATTCGGTAAAAGGGTGCTTAACTCCGTAGTATGGAAGCTGGGCGACTTCGGATTTATCAAGATAAGAGGAAGTGTATCCGTTATAGATGTTAAGGGGACGGTGGGTTATATTGCACCCGAAGTGTTCAGGGGTGAGATTCACAGATCAAGTGATATATATTCCTTGGCGTGCCTCTTCCACTTTATGGTAACAAAAAAGGATCCCTTTGATGTGGAAGACAGAAAAACAAAGGTCAAATTAAACAAGGAGGGTGTAGTTAATATACCTTCCTTCCTCTCCGACAAAGTAAAACGACTTCTCAGTAGGATGTTTGAGGTTGATTATGGTAAAAGATTTAGAAACGCCATGGAGCTTAAGGAGTATATGGTAAAGGAGGGTCTTTATTGAAGTATGTAAGCAAGGTGTTTTTCAGGGATGAACACTCTTATGCTGACAGGATCTTCTGTAAGGAAAACACCTTTGCGGTTGCGGACGGAATGGGGAAAAGGGGTACAGGTAAGATGGCGGCGGATATTGCAATTAATACCCTTGCGGAATTTTACCCTATTGAAGATACGGATAAACTCAGAGATATATTTAATGAAATAAACAGGAGGGTTATTGCGGAAATATCCAAGTTCGGCGACGATTTTCTTTGCGGTACTACATTAAGTGTTTTGATACTTAAAGAAGATAAATACATGGTGGGTCATGTGGGTGATTCCCGAATATATCTTCTGAGGGACGGGGAGATTGAGATGTTAACGGAAGATCAGGTAAGGTATAGGGGTAGGAAAAAGTATGTGTCCGCCCTCGGTACATCTTGGAATCTGGATGTACTTATAAGGGAAGGTGAGGTAAAAAGGGAAGATATATTCTTGCTTGTTTCAGACGGTATGGTTGATACCTTATCCGACGGAGAGATTCTTACCCTCGTGGGCAGTGGTGACATAGAAAGCGGGGCGGAACTTTTGATAAAAAGGTATGTTCAAACCCTCCCCAAAGAAGATCTGTCCTTTATAATCGTAAAGGTTTGAAGTTTGAGGCAGGCAATTGCCTGCCCTCATTCCGTGCTTCTTACAACACATACCCGTTACTTATGCTCCGTGGTGTAAGGGTCCGCACCGGAACTTAAACCTGTTATATCTGCAAGCTTTGTATAACAATGGTTTTACGCTTTATGTTTGTTTAACCTCTTGTATTCCAACACTTCACCTTTTTAGACCAAAAAGTTGAAAAATTTTTGAGGAGGCGGTGTGATAGGATGAAAGTTATGGACGGGGAGGGATTAAAGGAGCGAAAAGCTTACTATGAAAAGCTTATAGGTTGGTTGCTCACGGGATTCTTTGCTCTGATCGGAGGTCTTGCCGGGCTGGTTATCAGCGGTTTGGAAGGATTAAAGATCTTTCTCTTCGTTGTAGGTTTAATCGTTTCCTTGGTTCTGCTCGGAGCTATTTTGCGCTTGCATTTTTCTATCATGGATATTATTAAAAAGATGGAGGAAGGAAATGGACCTTAAGGATGTCATAGCAGTTGCGGGCATACTTGTTATGGGTGCTTCTCTGATCTATTTGTTCTGGACCATCAGTTCATCCGTGAAAGAGGAAAGAAAAAAAATGTCCCGCAGCTAAACATGAAACCTGACCGATGGACCGGTTGATAAATATTTATATTGGGGAACTTTCCAAGATACGGGACAAAAAGACCGTAGATACCAAAAAGTATCTTCTTAGGTACCTGACTGATTACACTTACGATCTTACGGACTTTGATAGGAGCGAGCTTATCAGATTTTATGAATACCTCAAGGGGAAAAACCTCAAGGAGAGTACTCTCACGGTAAGACAGTTCTACAGGTGGCTCCGGCAAAGGGGATAAGGGAAATAGAGGCAGGGAATATTGATCCTTTCAACGTAAACATTGAGTACATGATTGAATTGTTCAGAAAAGAAGCGGAAAACCTGAAAGAGTGGGAGTATTTTGAGGAAGCGGGAAGATTTCTTGAGGCATCTGCAAAGCTGGTGAACCTCTCCTTCCAGAGGTTCACATTCACCAGCCCACATTTAGATACACCAGGTGTCTCCTGCTTCCGAATTGGAAGGCGGTACCTCCCATTTCCTCAGCGTATGTTGTGTAAGCAAGGGTGAATACGAGAAAATTAAATTCAACGCCCGCGGTAAGCTGACCGCCGTATATCCCACCTCTGACTGTTATATAACCCTTACTGCCCGATAGGATCTTGCCTTCAGCTCCTATTCTTATCCTCTTAAGAATATCCTTATCCCTGTACGCCATAAATAAATCAACATAATCAACTCCTACGGTCCATTCCCTGAATACCCATAGCTTATTTTGTGAGTTCATTGCAAAACCGACATTAGCTGTCATAGGTATGGTTATAACACCCGGCACGCGTATATCGGTTATGTTCATAAGTGAAAAACCTACGCGCGGATTATACTCCTCCTTCCTTTTAAACCTGTAAATCAAACCCAAATCTAAGGAAAAGTCGGAACCGTACTTAATGTAGTTTGCGGGATCAAAATCAGGTGCGGTAACCTCGCTTATTCTGAATGTATCGTTAATACCGCCCGCATAAAGATACTTTATTGAACCGCCAAAGGACCATCTGTTTCTATCATAAGAAAGTCCAATAAGGGGACCGCCGTAGGCGATATTTTGGACCTCATACAGTCCCTCGGTACCACCCCCGTGGTGTAAAATGCCGTTGAGATTCGTTCCTATCAAAAGACCTGCTCCGAAACCTACCTTTCCTTTTTTAATGGCAACTGAGGGTAAAATGGATGCGTATCCGTGAATCACTTCTCCCCTGTACTTCTTTATGGTATTAAAGATAACTATATCATCCTTTGATTCAAGAGCCCTCCTTATGTCTTCCGCAACACTGAATACATTGGTGCTGACAGAGAGGGTCACGGGAAGGAGATTAACATAGAAACCTTCTTCCTCTTTGAGATTAGACAGACCAGCTGGGTTGTAAAATACTGCGGAAAAGGAACCGCCCACCGCATTATACACATTTCCCATTCCCAACGCTCTGTAATCCCTGTAAAGATAGGGATATTCAAATCCTACCGCTAAGACAAAACCGGTAAGGGATAGAAATAAAATCAAGATTTTTAACATCTTTAACCTCCGTACAGATAATTACCTATTTCCGCTTCCGAACAGCCGTCTGGTCCGCAGTTAGTGTTTATGAAATTGTTGATAGCATCCCTTGTTTCTTGATCAACCGCCATATCTACCGCGTCGTTTATTGTGTTTGCAATTGTATTTTCAACCGTTGCAGGTGTTATATTTCCGTTTTGATCTTCGGTGAAGACGGGACACGGTATGCATGTTTGACCGTCAACCTCACTTTCCGTACATTTATTATTTATATCAGAAGGACTGCAATAGCCGTCCGTTACAACAAGGCTCTTTGTACCGTCACCTTTTATATAGAGAAGTTTATGGATGGTTTTATCCGGATAAGCCGGGCATTTTGAAGCGTTGGCATTTATAATAACAGGTACATATTCAAAGTTGAAGCCTCTTACCGTAAGATTTGGATTTATCCTTCCTTGGTCTATAACAACACCGTTTTGGCAGTTTGTGGTACCGTTAACCGCATACTTTATGGCACATCCTGATGCATCCCCCGTATCAAGATTGTTATTCCTGTTAACATCCGTATTACAGTCAAGTTTTGAAGGATCCACCCATAATCCCACATTTTCAATAAGCAGGTTAAAAGATGCCCCTACCACCGCAAAACTTATAACACTACCGTAGAAACAGGCATCTTTTGTAAGTTCATCATCAAGGGTAGGTTGGCACACATTAAAGTTGTTGTTTATAGCCTTTTTATAGCTTGAAGCTGATTTTCTCATGTAAAAAAGCCCCGTACCCGTTGCTTTATCGGAAAGTAGTTTCATAACCACCTTTTCGGCGTCCTGCCCCGTTCTCGCGGAGTTTATCATTTCCCTTGCTATATCAAGGGGATCCAGTCCAGCCTTTCCCGCATACGCAGCTCCCAAGTTTATGTATCTCTCCTTGTCCGAATAACCACAGCTTCTCTTTTCCAGTCTTTTTATAACCTCATCGTAGTTTCCCTTATCAAGTGCCCTCGTCACCGCAAATTGGCAAGCATCATTTGTCTCACCACATCCTACAAGGAATATAATGGCAATCGTTAATATAAACATAGCAGGTACCATACCACACCTCCATTACTTTTAAATTATCCGAGTTTTGCAACGAAAATTTAGTAAAAATTACCACAAGGAAGATATAATATAAACAATGGATATACATGAGATAATGTCCATACTGCCACACCGTTATCCCCTTCTCCTCGTTGATAAGATCATTGAATATGAAGAGGGTAAAAGGATAGTAGGAATAAAGAATGTATCAATAGGTGAACCTTATTTTCAGGGTCATTTTCCCGGCTTCCCCCTTATGCCCGGTGTTTACATACTTGAGGCTTTGGCTCAGGTCGGCGGTATTTTGATGATTAAATCCCTCCATCTTGAAATAGGTAAATATGCCATAGTGTTTGCGGGAATAGATGATGCCCGTTTTAAGAAGCCCGTTTTCCCGGGGGATCAATTGAGGTTAGAACTTGAGGTTATCTCACTGAAAAAGGTACTTTCAAAGATGAAAGGTGTAGCAAAGGTTGACGATGAGGTGGTTGCGGAAGCAACCCTGCTCGCAGCCTCAAGGAGACTTGATGAGATAACAAGATAGTTAATTCCCGTAAATAATTATAAACTCTCCCTCCTCAAAGCTACCCATTTCCTTTTTAAGAACTTCCTCATCAAGATTTTTTAATTCCTTACGCAAACTTTCCCGCCTTGCCTTCAACACCTCCACCTCCTTTGAAACCTTTCCCATTTCCCTTTTCATTGATATGACATCAAATATATCAGGGTCCGCTATTAAGAGATTGTGCAGTGTATAAAATATGGAAAACAGAAGTAGTATTTTGGAAGTTAATTTAACGGGGCTTTTTGAAGACTTCTTTACCTTTAAATTGTGCGCCATATCCGAGTTCCTCCTCAATTCTTAACAGCTCATTGTATTTGGCTATCCTATCCGTCCGTGAAGCGGATCCCGTTTTTATCTGACCGCTGTTAACTCCTACCGCAAGATGGGATATGAATGTGTCTTCCGTTTCTCCGGATCTGTGGGAAATTATTGTATTGTAACCGTTCCTCTGAGCAAGCATTATTGTGTCCATAGTTTCCGAAAGGGTTCCTATCTGATTAAGCTTAACAAGGACAGCGTTACCAACCCCCTTTTCAATTCCTTCCGCAAGTATGGAAGGATTGGTAACGAACAGATCATCCCCAACGAGCTGAACCCTTTCTCCGAGATTCTCCGTTATTAATTTCCATCCTTCCCAGTCCTTTTCCGCCATGGGATCCTCAATGGATACAATCGGATACTTATCTATGAGTTTTGAATAGTAGTTACAAAGATCTTCACTGTTATACTTTTTCCCCTCAATAGTGTATATGCCTTCCGCGTCAACAAGCTCGGAAGAAGCAACATCAAGGGCAAGCAGGACATCTTCACCCGGTACATATCCCGCCCTTTCTATGGATAGAAGCAATATATCAAGAGCCTCCTGAGTTGATCCTATCTGGGGTGCAAATCCGCCCTCATCTCCCACATTTGTGTTGTACCCTTTTTCCTTTAATACCTTTTTAAGGTTATGGAACACCTCCACGCCCGCCCTAAGGGCTTCACCGAATCTATCTCCGCATACGGGTACTATCATAAACTCTTGGATGTCCAAGGGATTATCCGCATGCACACCCCCGTTTATAACATTCATTAAGGGAACAGGCATAAGCTGGGCATATATACCGCCCAAATATTGATAGAGGGAAACGCCGAGTTCCTTTGCGGATGCCCTGGCAACAGCCATACTAACACCGAGAATGGCGTTAGCTCCCAATTTGCTTTTATTTTCCGTACCGTCCAATTCAATGAGAAGATAGTCAATCTCCCTCTGATTCTGGGATTCCATCCCTATCAATTCCTTGGCAATAACGCTGTTTACATTATCAACCGCCTTAAGGACACCCTTGCCTAAGTATCTGTCCTTTTCTCCGTCTCTGAGCTCAAGGGCTTCCCTCTCTCCAGTTGATGCCCCACTTGGGACGATAGCCCTTCCGGTTGCACCGCTTTCTAATAGAACCTCAACCTCTACGGTGGGATTGCCTCTTGAATCAAGAACCTCCCGCGCATGAACTCCCACAATTTCGGACATGCTATCAATTTTAGCACAAATGTTCTCTTACTACTCCGAGAACATTTTTAAAAACCGTCTCTATATCTTCATCCGCTTTTATGACCTTTATCCTTTCATTTTTCTCCGCTATCCTTAAAAATCCTTCCCTGACCCTTCTGAGAAAATCTATCTCTTCAAACCTGTCCTTAGCCCTTAATCTCTCAAGTGCCACCTCCGGACTTATATCAAGCAGGATTGTAAGATCGGGTTTTATACCCCTTGAAGCAAACATATTTATCCTTTCTATCATCTCAATATCAATACCCCTACCATAACCCTGATAAGCGGTTGTTGAGTCGCAGAACCTGTCAAGTATAACAATCTTTCCCTTTTTCAAGAGGGGAAGCAGTAGCCTTTCGGTAAGTTCCGCCCTTGCGGACTCAAACAAGAGAAGCTCAGTAATATCTCCCACTTCGTACATGAGAAGAATCTCCCTTATTTTTTCACCCACCTCCGTACTTCCAGGCTCCCTGAAAAGATACACCTCCCCTTTTTCTTTTTTTAAGTATTCGTACAGCTTAAGGGCTATGGTTGTTTTTCCCGCTCCGTCAATACCCTCAATGGTTATAAGCATTCTGTTTTCAGATTTCTCCCCTGTTTATAAGTTGTGCAACTTCCTTTGCAAAGTAGGTAAGAATTATATCAGCACCCGCCCTTTTTATTGAAAGAAGGGTCTCCATCATTACCTTCTTTTCATCAATCCATCCCAGTTTACCCCCTGCCTTTATAATTGAGTATTCCCCGCTCACATTGTATGCTGCAACAGGCAATAAGGTAGCTTCCTTAACACCCCTTATTACATCAAGGTATGCAAGGGCTGGTTTAACCATAACTATGTCCGCACCCTCTTCCACATCAAGCAACACTTCCTTTATGGCTTCCCTGTAGTTTGCGGGATCCATCTGATAACTTCTCCTATCCCCAAAGGCTGGGGCTGATTCCGCAGCTTCCCTGAAGGGACCGTAGTAGGCTGAAGCAAACTTTGCGGAATACGCCATAATGGGTACATCTTTAAATCCTGCTGAGTCCAAGGCTTCACGAATTGCTTTAACCATTCCGTCCATCATGCCTGAAGGGGCAACCATATCCGCACCGTTCTCCGCATGGGATACAACCTGCTTCTTGAGATTTTCAAGGGTCATGTCATTATCAACCGTGCCGTCCTTTAACACTCCACAGTGACCGTGATCCGTGTATTCACAGAAACATACATCCGTTATAACATATATATCGGGAACCTCCCTTTTAACCCTTCTGAGGGTTCTCTGGATTATACCCTCATCGGACCATGTATCCGAACCTACACTGTCCTTTTTTGCGGGTATGCCGAAAAGTATAATTGCCTTTATACCCGAATCCCTGACCTCTTTAATCGCATCCACTATTTTATCCGGTGAATATCTGTAAACTCCAGGCATTGAAGGAACTTCCTCAACCGTATTTGAACCATCAACAACGAACATGGGATATACAAGATCATCAAGGGTAAGGCGGGTCTCCCTTACGAGGGATCTTATAAGATCATTACTCCGCAATCTTCTCGGTCTTGTTAAAGGAAACTTCATAGAAGTAATTATAAATCACCTTCTGCTCTTAATAAGATCCATAACCCTTCCTACAAATCTTATGGGGCTTTCCCTTCGCTGGTCCTTTACCCTTATCATATCTTCCTTTATATCATTTTTTATTACAAAAGCCATACCCACCCCTTTACGAAGAATAGGAGAAAAGGCACCGCTTGTAACTATCCCTATTTCACTATCTCCCTCATATATTTTGTATCCCTTCCTCGGGATAAGATTTCCCTCTACAACAAAGGACTTTAACTTTCTCCTTATTTCCCTTTTAAGCATGGCTTCTTTACCTAAGAAATCCTTATTAAAATCAACAAATCTTTCAAGTCCCGCCTCAAAGGGTGTAATATCTTCATCTATTTCATTTCCGTAAAGGGGATATCCCGCCTCTATCCTTAATATATCCCTTGAAGCAAGACCGCACGGTACGGAGTGCTTAAGTATTTCTTCAAATATTTCTGTACCTTCCTTGATGGGAGCGTATATCTCGTAACCCTTTTCACCTGTATAGCCCGTTCTTGAAACTATGATATTTCCGAATGTTTTAAATCTGTAATACTTTAAATCATCTATATCAAAGATTTTTTTGATTATCCTTTCACTTTCGGGACCTTGAAGGGCTATTTGAACGGTATTGTCGGATATATCTACGGGATCCGTAAAGGCTCTTAGATGGGAAAATATCTTCTCCCTGTTGGATGCATTTACACATATTAGATATTCATCGCTGTCAAGCATATAAACGGTTACATCATCCTTTATACCGCCCCTCTCATTGGTAAACAGACTATACTGCACCCTTCCAGGTTCAAGCCTTTCAAGGTTATTCGTAAGCAATCTTTGTAAGACACTCTTAACCCCTTTTCCCTTTACTATTAATCTTCCCATGTGAGAGACATCAAATACACCTGAATGTTCCCTTACGCTCAAAGCTTCTTCTATAGCGGATTTATAATAAAGGGGCATTCTCCAACCGTGGAATACTGTAAACTGGGCTTTTAGCTTTTCATGAAAATTATGTAAAGGGCTTTTCATGAAATTAAAATAATTATAGCCCAAATGAAGTTGCTGTATAAGTATCTTCTTTTCTATTTTCTTAAGATTTTCGCAATAATAAACCTCGTTATATTTGTTATAACAGCTGTTTACGGACTTGCGGATCTTTTTCTGTCCTTTAAATCTCCTTCAGTATATGCGGGCTTTAAATACATATTATTATTAATACCTTTTGTTTTTTATTACCTTTCACCTCTCAGTTACACATCAGCAGGTCTTATTGTTCTCAAGCGATTGATGGACAAGAAGGTTGATCTGACAGCCCAGAGTTTCGGCATATCACCTTACAATCTGATATTACCCCTTATTATATCCGTCATTATCCTTTCCTTGTTTCATATTGCTATGAACGAGAAGGTTTATCCAACCGTGTATAAAGAGATAAAGGGTATTGAAGAAAGATATAAAGGTAGGAAGAAGGTGTTGAAGAGGATCGCAAGGGATATATGGTTTTTGAAAAAGACAGGTGAGGATAGGGTTTATGTGTTTGTTAAAACCATAGAGATTGATACAGGCAAATTCTTTGATCTGATTATGATAAGGGTGGGCATGGATGACAGGGTTAAGGAGATAACTGAAGGTAAGTACGGTGTATGGGAGGGAACCCTTTTAAAGGTGGGAGAGGGATTCAGATATAACTTTTTAATCTCAGAAAGGAATGAAAAGCTTAAAAATAAAAGCATTGATATAGGATTCTCCCTTAGGGAGATAAGTTTAATATCGGAAAGAATAGAATTTTTACCCTCGTCCTCATTGATATTTTTGTTTTCAAAAGGAAAAGATATAGGTATAGATGTAAATCAGTACCTCGGGGAAATCATGTACAGACTGGGTGTTTCCCTCTTTCCCCTTTTTGTGTTTGTACCTGTTATATCTACACTGCTTTTGACCAGGAATATTAAAAAGAGTATGCTTACCTTCTTTATATTTGTTACTGGTGGTTGGTTTTTTATAACCCTTTCCAAGATATTACCTTCAGAAGCAAAGACAAGCCCCTTATATGTGATTATTCCCTATACAATGTTGCTCTTATACTCCTTAAAAAGACTTTACGATCTTAGAAAAGGAATCAGGGTCTAAGCTTGCTGTTCCGACAAGTAACCCGTTAATCTCTTCATACTTCATAAATTCACTTGCATTTTCCGGCTTAACACTTCCACCGTAAAGTATCCTTGAGTCCCCCTTAGCATCCGGATTAAGCTTTTTTAACATTTCCCTTATAAAAGAATGAACCTCCTTTGCATCCTCTGGAGTTGCCGGGACTCCCGTACCTATAGCCCATACCGGCTCATAAGCTATATCAATTCTATCTATATATTCCTCAATACCTGAAAGGCCTATCTTAAGCTGGGTTTCAACAACCTTAAAGGTTATACCGCTGTTTCTCTCCTCAAGCTTTTCCCCCACACATAAGATAGGTCTTAAACCCGCTTCCAATACAGCTGTTACCTTTTTATTTATTAATTCATCATCCTCACCGAATATGTGTCTTCTTTCCGAATGCCCCACTATAACATAAGAAGCCCCCGTCTCCTTTATCATGTCAAGGGATATCTCACCCGTAAAGGCTCCCTTTTTCTCATAAAAGCAGTTTTGAGCTCCCAGTTTAATATTTGTATCCTTTAAAAGTTCACCCGCAACTTGTAGGGATGTGAAAGGTGGACAAAGAAGTATCTCCCTGTCATTAATATCCTTAACAAGAGGTATGAAATTCTTAATGTACTCTTCCGTTTCGGAGATTGTTTTATTCATCTTCCAGTTTGCGGCGATGAGTCTCATAGCCACCATTATTATCCTATATGCACCTATTTATTTCAAGATTTACAAAGATAAAATAAGTTGAATGAAAGGTCTAATAAACAGGATATTCGTCTACGGCACCTTAAAGGAAGGTTTTAGATTACATCATATAATAAAGCCTTTTATTGTTGAAAAGGAGGAAGCTTATATGAAGGGTTCTCTGTACGATACCCCCTACGGATACCCGGTAGTCTTTGAAGGGGAAGACAAGGTTTACGGAGAGGTTTATAAGGTCAAGAATACGAAAGAACTCTTAAAGATACTTGATGAGGTAGAGGGAGTACGGGAAGGAGCCTATATAAGAAAAGTTGTTAATGTTTATACTCCTTCGGGTATTAAAAAAGCATACGCTTATATAGGAAACCCTAAGTATCCACCTTTCAGCAAGGAAAAACTTACTTATATACCTTCGGGTAGGTGGAAGTAATAACGCAGTATTTTTGTGGAGCGCTTTTTATAAAAATATCAAAACCCTCTGCCTATTTATATTCCAGTAAATGTTTCATGTTATCCGGAAGAGGAAATTTCTTAGGCGTATTAATTTTTTTGTTGATATATTCCTCTTCTAAACCTATGTGTCTTATCATAAAACCTTTAAGCTGCTGTATGTGATTATGTAATTCATTACAGGACTCCTTATAACTTTTACTTAGCATAGATATTACAGAAATAGTCTCTTTATCGCTGCAAGCTATACTGTGTATATACTTTGTTCTTTTATATTCCTCTATAATTAAGGCAAAAGCCCACTGGTTTTTCTCTTTTATTAATTCAGACTCTCTGTCCAAAATGTAATTCAAGGTATGTTTTGCATAACTTATTTGGAAAGACATTATTTCCATGCAACCTCTTATATTTCCATATTCACAGCTGAGTGACATAAAGAACCTATATGCGTTAACAAAATCGCCAAAATCCACATCACCGTATCCTAAATCTTCCGCTGTTAAACCTACAATGAAATAAGCTTCGGCTATTTTTTTGCAAGCTTTAAACTTTTTTTGGGAAAGACATTTTTCAAGCAAAACAGAAGGGTTGTCCAAACTAAAAGAGAAATAAAAGACAATAGTTAATAATATAAAAAGCCCTTTCATATTTTTAAACACCTCTAAGCATGCCCTATATAAATATTTCTTTTTTCTTTCTTTATTATTATACTATAATACCTAAATTTTAGCTCCAAGCTATTTTTGCAGCAAAATACTCATAACCAAATTAATGCTTTAAACACACTTCTTAAAGATAAATCCTGCTGTGAAGAAAAAGTTCGAGGAAAGGATAAAAGAGGAATCTTATCCACAACCTTTAAAGGATAAGTAACTTACTCATCTATGCCATCTGCGCCTATGCCAATACCCGCCTGGTCCCCAATACCAATCATCATCATCAGAATGTAGTGACTTTTGTTTTTCAAGAAACTTTTCCCATTTACTTTTTCTGCTTTCAACAACCTTAAGTATCTTTTTTCTCATTTTTTCGGGATCATGTTCTTGCTTAACAATGGTTTCTATAATATCTAATCTTTCTGAATCACTAAGATTTTTCAATTTTTCTTCCCACCTATTCTTCCTTTTTATGACCCCGAGTTTCCTGAGTAGCTCCATAAACATATTTAATCTCTCTTTTTAGAAATATATAGTATAAACTTAAAGTAACCTTATTTAATCATTTCCTCAGAAGATAATGTAAGTCCAGAGCAAGAAGTAGTCGTTAGGAAAAAATTTGCGTCTAATCCTCTCCTTTTTATAGCTAAAACATAAGATACAAAAACCGAAGCAGAAAGTTGCCATCAGGTTTGAGAAATCAGCTTAAGAAACTCTTCAGAAAGAGGATTGACAACTTTAATTTCCTTCCCTAAGAAACTTATCCTGTCGGGTGAAGGAACATCTTCGGATAATATAAGCCCTACGCCATTGTTGAAAGCAGAGGCTATTATTATGGCATCAAAATAATCAAGATGTTTATAGCGTTTTCTGAGAGTCACGGCAGTCATAATGTCCTGAGGATTTTCCGTCAAAAATCTCACGCTTCCTGCAAAATCTTCAAGAATGTTCAGGACCTCGTTTTCTTCAAGTTTTTTCTTTTCAAGCAAAACTCTGCCCAGCTCCTTCATTACCTGAAGCGGAGCCAGAATCAGGAAGTCTTTTTCGCCCATAGCAGAAAGCACCTCTCTCGCCTTATCCCCTTTCTCCGTATCGTCGGTCAACGCATATACCCATATGTTCGTATCAACCAAAACAGGGATAGCCATGGGTATTGATTGTGATGTTAATCCGACTTAATGTCAAGACGTGGAAAACCCTAATGTTGACAAAGGGATTATTTATGTCAGACATATAGCTTGACTAATAAAAAGAAAAGTTTAAAATCAAATAAGGAGGTAGTTCTATGGGACATGTTATACCCGTCAGGGAATCCAGGAAGGGTATAAGGTTTATCCTCGGAAGGGTTATATACCCCAAGGCCGATCCGG
This sequence comes from Aquificales bacterium, assembly GCA_027037055.1. Lineage (GTDB taxonomy): Bacteria > Aquificota > Aquificia > Aquificales > Aquificaceae > WFWF01. The sequence continues at coordinate 18,221 of JALWBR010000003.1, forward strand.
GAAGAGCTGAGGTAAAAGTTATAAAGCCGGGAGAGGCCAAGGTTATAGTTGGAAGGAAGGGAGTTTATGTCCTTGATGATGCCCTTGCGGAAGGGGCAATAAGGGAAGCTTGGAAGGAGTATCTCGGGAAGTATAAGGAACCGGGCATCAGGTCCGGGAAAGACATCATAGACCGCCCCGTGGAAGTCACGGAGAGCTTTCTGAGAGAGTTTTTGAAAAGAAAGGGCGTAGGAGAGCTTCTCGTGAGAGGTTTTATATCCTTCGGTGTTGAAGGTAGTAATATTAGGGAGGTTCTTGAACTTGCCGAAAGATTTAAACACATTGACAAGGTGAAAAACGGCCGTGAGGTAGAAGCTCTTTACTTCGGTGAAGAGAAGAAGTCACGTTCGGAGATAAAAGTTTCAAGAAAGTACACGGGGTCCTGAACATCGGAAATTTCGTAAGTTTCTTCTATCAGTTTCTTGAGCTTCGGACCCTCTCTACCGTTCAATCTGACATTTGTTACCTTGAAGAATGCATAACTTGAGAAAGTTCTAAGAGCAATATCTTAACCGGTACAACAACCACTTCAATACGGTTCTACCTTCCCCTCTTCCAGTTCTTTAAGAGCCTTTAAGGAGGACTCGGACAGCTCCGCATCTCTTACTTTCGCAAGCCTGCCCTCATAGGGATAGGGTGGAACCGCACCTTCAATCTTGAGTTCAAAGGGTATGCCCCCGTTCCTTACCACAGTCGCAATCCCTTCTCTTCCTAAGGGCATTTCAACAGATTAGATCTCCGCTCGGAGCAGGAGCAAGCTCAGACTGGTCGCAATCCCTTCTCTTCCTAAGGGCATTTCAACAAAACGGGAGGATTTAGGCATGAGTAAAAAGAACAAGCTCGTCGCAATCCCTTCTCTTCCTAAGGGCATTTCAACAGCTTCCAAGTCACATTAGGAAAGAGCTTCTGCTATATGGCTGTCGCAATCCCTTCTCTTCCTAAGGGCATTTCAACTGGCAAGATGATCTGACCTACGAGGATCTCAGGAAGGAGTCGCAATCCCTTCTCTTCCTAAGGGCATTTCAACAGTCATGAGGGAACACAGGTTTGAATTTGAATTAGGTGAGTCGCAATCCCTTCTCTTCCTAAGGGCATTTCAACCAGACCGACAGTCATATAGGCAAGAGATAGAAAAGTACAGTCGCAATCCCTTCTCTTCCTAAGGGCATTTCAACCCTTCATTTTTTATTATTTTATATCAAAAACTTACAACATAGGAATGTGCATTTTTAAACCCGAATTTCGGGAAATGCTTGGGAATCAACAGTTAGCATAAAATCTTTGTGTATCAAGGGTTTCGTGCGAAAAAGCGTATTCTTAAAACAATGTGCCTATATCACCTTAACTTAAACCTTTGATGTATCAATATATTAAAGAAACGGTAAATTGTCTTTATATGATATTGGTCATAATTTTAATTTCCTAAGGTTTATCAAGGACTTATCCCTTCCTCCCTTTTTGCGATTTCAATGTAGTTGAGTATGCTTTCCTTTGATGTGCCTCCGAAGGAAGTTCTTCTATCCGCGACTTTTTGCGGAGAAAGTATCTCAAATATGTCTTCGGAGAATGCGGGAGAGAAATTCTTAAACTCTTCAAGGGAAAGCTCTTCAAGTCTTTTATGTTCCTTAATAACATACATGGCTATATTCCCTGCTATTGCGTGGGCTTCCCTGAAGGGGATTCCTTTACCGACGAGGTAGTTTGCCACATCGGTTATAAGCAAAAGGTTGCCCGCTTCCTTGCTTACCCTTTCTTCATTTATTTCCATTCCTTCAATTATCTTTATTACTGCAAAGATGGAGCTTTTTAATGTATCAGAGCTGTCAAAGAGGGGTTCTTTATCTTCTTGCAAATCTCTGTTGTAGGCGGAAGGCAGACCTTTTAAAACCGTCATTAAATTCAAGAGGTTGCCGTAAAGCCTTCCTGTTTTTCCTCTCACAAGTTCAAGTACATCCGGATTCTTCTTTTGGGGCATTATTGAACTGCCCGTACATAATCTGTCCGGAAGATTTATAAAGGAAAACTCCTCCGATGCCCATATAATCAGGTCTTCCGCAAGTCTTGATAAATGCATACCGGTTACCGCACATGCATAAAGGAAATCAAGTATAAAATCTCTGTCCGATGTCGCATACATTGAATTCCTTGTTATTTTTGAAAAGTTAAGTTCATCAGCTGTAAGATAGCGATCTATAGGAAAATCAATACCGCTTACAGCTCCCGAGCCGAGGGGCATACTATCGGATACCACATAGGCATTGGAGAATCTAAGAGAATCATATAAGAAAGCTTCTCTAAAGCTTAGAAAGTACAAGGAAACTCTTATAGGTTGGGCTTTTTGAAGATGCGTGTATGAAGGCATAACAACATCTACATATTTTTCCGCCTTTTTAATAAGCTCTATTCTCAACCTTCTTAAAAGGTCCTTTATTTCTTTTATATTCTCTTTTATATAAAGCTTAACATCTGTTGCTACCTGATCATTTCTTGATCTTGCGGTATGTATCTTGCCCCCTGCCTTACCTATTCTATTTATAAGCTCCGCCTCTATATTCATGTGTACATCCTCATATTCCTTTTTCCAGTTAATCTTTCCTTCCTTTATATCTCTTTCTATCTCTTCCAAAGCTTTAAAGATATTTTTAAACTCTTCCTCCTTAAGTACACCCGCCTTATACAGCGCCTTTGCGTGGGCTTTGTTTTGTATGATATCGTAGATGGCGAGTCTTTTATCAAAGCTTACGGATTCCGTAAACTCTTCAACAAATTTGTCAGTTTCCTCGGAAAATCTGCCTTCCCAAGCCTTCTTAAACATAGGACTGTAAGGATTATAACATCACTTTCTTATAGAGTTTATAACAACGCTGAGGGATGACAAAGCCATCATCATACCTGCAATCTCTGGTTTTATCACAAGCCCCGCCCATGATAGAAATCCCCCAGCGAGGGGAATGGCAAGCACGTTATAAACAAAAGCCCACATAAGGTTTTGTTTTATCCTTGCGTAGGTTTTATCGGAGTGGGCAATAAGGTAAGGGATTGTTTTAATTCCCTCAAGTAAGATAACATCACCCACCCTTTTTGCTATATCTGCACCTTCGGCTACCGCTATTGAAACATCCGCCTTTGCAAGGGCGAGAGCATCATTTATACCATCACCCACCATTGCCACCTTATGACCCCTTCTCTGGAACAGCTCTGTTATCCTTAGTTTGTCTTCCGGTTTACTGTCAGCGTATATTTCATCTATTCCCAGCTCCTTTCCCACCTTCATAGCTTGCACCCTTGAATCACCCGTTAAAAGGACCGTTTTTATACCCCTATTCTTTATAGAAGAGACAACCTCCTTAGCTTCTTCTCTTATCTTATCTTTAAGATAAAAAATTACGAAAGGTTTTTCTTCGGTTCCTACACCCACGGTTATGTAGCCGTCCTTATTTTCAATACCCCACTTTGAAACACTCGTTGCTATATAATCTCCGCACTTTACTCCAAATCCCTTTATTTCTTTACAGTTTTTTAAAGGGGAAGCATCCTTAACCCTTTCTTTGCAGAATTCATATATTGCTTTTGCAATGGGATGATTTGATGTGCTTTCTATTGAAAGGGCAATTCCGAGTCCCTTTTCATCAAATACATCAACCTTTTCAACAGACATTTTACCCTCCGTTAAGGTTCCTGTTTTGTCAAATATGAATATGTCAACGAAGGGCATCTTTTCAAATACAGAGGTGTCTCTTATAATCACACCCTTCTTAAGAGCCCTACTTACACCGGAAGTTATAGCAAGGGGTGTGGCTATACCAAGTGCACACGGACAAGAAACAACAAGTATTGATAGGGTAAACTGAATACTTTTGTATATATCACCTGATACTAAGAACCAGAACATAAATGTAAAGAAGGAGAACAGTATAACACCTTCCACGAAGTAGGTTGATACCTTGTCCACAAGCCTTTGAATTTTGGGTTTTTTTGAAAAGGTTGAAGCCACTGCCTTTGACAATTGAAAGGCATAACTTTCCTTAAAGGGCTTTTCAACCTCTATAAGTACTTTACCTCCCTCCAATATAGAACCAGAAATTACTCTATCTCCCTTGCTTTTATGAACAGGTATTCCTTCACCTGTTACTATACTTTCATTGATGTATGCATCACCTTCAACTATTACACCGTCCACAGGACAAAGATTCCCGCTTTTCAGTTCCAGGATATCTCCCTTTCTTATGCTGTTTATATTCACATATTCCTCCTTCCCGTTTCTTATTACTTTGAAGTCCTCAACCGTAAGATGGGCTATGGAAAACAGATCTCTTAATGCCCTGTTTTTTATTTTTTCCTCAATAAACTTTCCGAGCTTTACAAAGGTGATTATGAAAACTGGCGTCTCAAAAAAGGGGGTACTTTCAATTATATGAAGGAAGGCAAGAATACTGTATATATAGGCACCTGTTGTACCTACGGATACAAGAACCTCCATATTGCCCACGCCTTCTTTAAGAGCTTTGAAGGCTTTGAGGTAAAATCCGTAACCGCCTATAATTTGGACAAAGGTTGATAAGAGGAGCTGTATATACAAGGATCCAGGAAAGGACAGAAACATATCCGCTATAAAATAGGCGGATGCAATAATGCAAAAGATAAGTATATACTCCTCTCTTATCCTGCTTTTTAAATCCCTCTTTACCCTATAGCCGAGCTTTTCTATCTCCCTTGTTATCTCCTCTTCACTGACAAGAAACTCATTAAACTCTATCTCCGCCTGCTTCAGTGTAAAAGACACCTTTATATTCTCAACACCTTCAACCTTTGATATATGTTTCTCTATAACCTTCGCGCAGTTGACACATGTCATATCCTCTATCTTCAGAACCTTTCTCATATTCCAATATTTACTGCATAAGCGATGTTAAAACAATATTTAATTTGAAATGTTTTACAAAACAAATAAACGTGCATCTTTTGTTTGAAATTCAGTATCCTTTTCAAGGGCTTTAACATTTATATAACCGAGCGCTAGGGGTGATAAAGGACTTACGGAAGTTATTATTCCCACCTTCTCACCGTTATATAATATGTCCTCATTTTCCGTTACCCTTCCCTCCGTTCTAAGTAATACAAGTTTACGGGGCAGTCTTCCTTTGTAATAAACCCGTGCTATAGCCTCCTGTCCTGTATAACACCCCTTAGTAAAGCTTATGGCATATTTTTCAACACCTGCCTCAAGGGGTGAAAAGCCTTCTCTTAACTCCTTATGTATAGCAGGAATCCTTCTTTTTATCCTTATATCTTCGTATTCTTCTTGCGTTACCCTATCACCTTTTATATCTTTCTCTTCTATCTTTCCTATGATATCAAAACCTATCTCCCTTAACCTAATGGTGTTATTAGCTACCACAATATTGTCTTTAACTACAAAGGTACCCTCTTCCGGAACCGTACCTACAAGTTCGCGGACTAACTCCTCTGCACCTTCTCCCCAGACAAAATAGTGATTGTTGGATTCGGTAACATCTTCAAAGATTACACGCATTGAAAGTTTTAATTTGTTCAACAATTCAATAATCTTATTAGCGGAACAATCGGAATCAAGAAGATAACCGTTACCCATATTGAAGACGAAGAACTCTTCCATCGGTGTGCCATTTTGTTTAAGCATCAGATTGTAGTTAAAATGTCCCTCCTTAAGATTTAATATGTCGTTGGTCAATATGCCGTTTAGGAAGGCGGTGTCCTCCCTATTTCCCTTCATACCCTTCAGCTTTATCCTCAGCTCCTCACCTTTTACCAGTATCTTGGATCTGTTAAGCTTTAAAAATTTCATCGCGTGCAGTATAAGTTATAAGGGGTTAAGGTGCAATATTCTAAATCATAAGGTATTTTATAAATTATGTCGGGAAGGGTACTTATAGTTGACGATGAAGAAGGTATAAGGGCTTCACTCAAGGAGATACTTGAAGAGGAAGATTTTAAGTCCTCCTTTGCATCAACACTTAAAGAGGCGGAAGAGAAGCTTAAGAATGAAAACTTTCATGTTGTTCTTCTTGATGTATGGATGCCAGACGGTGACGGTATAGAGTTTATTGATAAAGTAAAGAGTTTGTCTCCTTATTCAGCGATAGTTACCATAACAGGACATGGTAATGTTGATATGGCTGTAAAGGCAATAAAAAAGGGGGCTTATGATTTTATAGAAAAACCTTTTTCTGTTGACAGAATATTGTTAACAATCAAACACGCCTATGAGGATACTCTCAGGAAAAGGAAGGATTATGCGGAAAGGGAAAAGTATGAACTAATAGGCAACAGTAAAAAGATTCTTGAGATCAAAAAATTAATACCCGTTGTTGCCAAAACGGATGCACCCGTTCTTATACTCGGTGAAAGCGGTACTGGTAAGGAGCTTGTTGCAAGACTTATTCACCTTTACTCAAATAGAAAGGACGGACCCTTCGTTGATGTTAACTGTGCATCCATACCCGATGATCTTGTTGAATCGGAACTCTTCGGTTATGAAAGGGGTGCTTTTACGGGGGCGGTATCAAGAAAGATAGGAAAATTTGAGCTTGCGGATAAGGGTACCCTCTTCTTAGATGAGATAGGTGATATGAGTATGAAGGCTCAGGCAAAACTGCTTAGGGCTATTGAAACAAAGACATTTACAAGACTCGGTGGTACCCAAACGGTTGAGGTTGACATAAGGCTTATATCCGCATCAAACAAGGATTTAAGAAACGCCTCAAACTTTAGGGAAGATCTGTTTTATAGAATTTCCGTGGTAACCATAGAGTTACCGCCTTTAAGGGAAAGGGGAGAAGACATATTACTTCTTGCCCAGCATTTCTTGGATAAATACTGCACAGAGTACAAAAAACCGCCTAAGTATCTCTCGGAAGAGGTTAAGGATATGTTCTTAAAACATTCTTGGAAAGGAAATGTAAGGGAACTTAAAAATCTTATTGAAAGGCTTGTAATTCTTGTTGATGATGAGGAAATAAAGCCGGAACATATAAGTACAGCTGGAAGGGATGTAACAACCGTTGAACATCTATTTGAGATAAATAATTTGAAAGAGGCAAAAAAGGAATTTGAAAAGGAATATATCTTGTATCATCTTTCAAAAAACAATTATGATATAAGAAAAACCGCTGAAAAGCTGGGTATAGATTTATCAAATCTTTATAAGAAGATTAAAAGCTATGGCATTAAGATAAAAGGGAAAGATTAGAGAAAATTCCTCCTGCAACTGCAACAGCTGTTTCAACCCTGAAGATATAAGGTTTCAATTTTATGGGGGTAAATCCCTTTTCCTTCAGTATTTTAATCTCCTCCTCAGAAAAGCCCCCCTCTGGACCTATGGCAACGGTAAATTCGTTAAAATCTTTAAAGTCTCTGAGTGACACAGGTATGCCCCTGCTGTCCATAACTATACCTTTACCCTTAACTTCAGCAGTATATATATCAACGGGATCCAGTATCTCAAGGGGGACAGGTCTTCCCGCCTGCTTGGAAGACTCTTTTACAATATTTTTCCACCTTTCCCTTTTCCTCTCAATAATATTCTTGTTATGAAAGCTCCTTGAGGTAATAACTGGTCTGAGTGTTGAAAAGCCTGTTTCATTGGCAAATCTTAGGATATCATCCATTACTCCTATATCCACTGGAACAGCTACAAGTAAATGGAGTATGCAAGTGCTTTCCTTCGTTTTCAGCTCTTCCAAGATTTTGACAAGTATATTACCCTTTTCCTCTTTGTAGAATTGACATTTGTATGCCTTGCTGTTGTAGAATACGATAAATTCCTCTTTCTTTTGAATTCTCCGAACCTTATAATGCTTGACTTCCTTTCCAGATAAGATTAATATATTTCCTATACGATCGGAAGCAAAAAAAGAATACATAAATAGAGGGGGGAATTTCCCCCCAGAGGTGCTTACTTGATGGAATCGCGAAGCTCCTTGGCGGGCCTGAAGGTTACAACTTTACGGGCAGGGATCTGGATGACATCGCCTGTTCTGGGGTTCCTTCCTTTACGGGCTGCCCGCTTTTTGACGGAGAATATGCCGAGGCCCGGTATAGCTACCCTTTCGCCCTTCTTAAGGGCGCTTGCTATGGCAGAAACTCCGGACTTCAGGGCAGCATCAGCCTGCTTTTTGGTGATGCCTGCCCCTTTGGCTATGGCAGAAACAAGCTCAGCTTTCGTCATGGCACATGCCCTCCCAAAAAGGATTACAGTTATTGAATAATACAGTATTTTTTATTAAAATGCAAGTTTTTTCTTTGTTTTATAATTGAATATCAACTATGATAGATCCAGGAGGTTGCGGTTAATGGATTATAAGAACACTCTTAACCTTCCGAGAACCAGCTTCCCTATGAAGGCGAATCTTCCCCAGAGGGAAACCATGATTCTCACAAAATGGACAAATTTATACAAAAAAATCCAGCATGAATTTTCAAAAAAGGAAATTTTTATACTACATGATGGACCACCTTATGCAAACGGACATATTCACATGGGACACGCCCTTAATAAGGTCTTAAAGGATATAATAAACAAATTCAATCTTATAAAAGGTAAAAGGATCAACTATATACCCGGTTGGGACTGCCACGGCTTGCCTATAGAACAACAGGTTGAAAAAAATTTGAAGAAAGAGAATAAGAGGAAGGAAGATATAGGAAAGGTTCTCTTCAGGAAGATGTGCAGGGAGTATGCTAAGAAATTTGTTGAGATACAAAAGGAAGAGTTTATAAGGATAGGTATTCTGGGAGATTGGGAGAACCCTTATATAACTATGGATCCCAAGTATCAGGCTATTGAGATAAAAGAACTTGGGAAGTTTTTTAAGAAAAACTTAATAGTAAAAAGTAAAAAACCCGTTTACTGGTGTATATATGACAAAACCGCGGAGGCGGAAGCGGAGGTTGAATACAGAGAAAAAACAGATCCGAGTATATATGTGAAATTCCCCCTTAAGGATGAAGATAATACTTTCCTCGTAATATGGACAACCACACCTTGGACCCTACCCGCAAATCTCGGTGTTATGGTCGGAGAAGATTATGAATACTCTTTTATAAAAACGGGCAACGGGGATGTGTTCATTATAGCCAGGGAGCTTCTTGACTCAGTCAAGGAGAAAACGGGCATTAATGGTGAGATCATTAAAACGGTCAAGGGTAGAGATTTGGTTGACCTTGAATATGAACACCCCTTTATAGACAGAACCGGCATTGTTTATCCTTCCGAATTTGTAACCCTTACTTCAGGAACGGGTCTTGTACACATGGCTCCCGGTCACGGTATAGAGGACTATACGGTCGGTCAAAGATACGGTCTTGAACCCTTTTCCCCAGTTGATGATGAAGGCAGATTTACGGATGAGGCTCCATCTTTCCTCAGAGGTATAAACATATTTAAGGCAAATGAGCTTATAATAGAAAAGCTAAAAGAGAAAAATCTGCTTTTATTTGAAGAGAAGATAACCCACTCCTATCCCCACTGTTGGAGATGTAAGAATCCCGTAATATTTAGGGCTACACCTCAGTGGTTCATCAGGATGGAATCGGAGGTTAACGGTAAAACCTTGAGGGAAAAAGCCCTTGAAGAGATAGAAAGGGTAAAGTGGATACCCCGTTACGGCAAAAATAGGATAAAAAGTATGGTTGAACAGAGACCAGATTGGTGTATATCAAGACAAAGGTATTGGGGGGTTCCCGTTACCGTATTCTATTGCGAAGGTTGCGGAACTGTTATAGCGGATGAGGAGGTGTTTGAACATATAGCGGACATTGTTGAGAACCACCCCGAGGGAGCGGATATATGGTTCAAGGCGGAGCCAGAAGAGTTACTTCCTAAGGGTTATGTATGTCCTAAATGTGGGGGAAACAAATTCAAAAAGGAAGAGGATATACTTGATGTGTGGTTTGATTCCGGATGTTCCCATGCGGGTGTTATAAGACCCTTAGGAGTAAAGAAGGCGGATCTTTACTTAGAGGGTTCTGATCAGCACAGGGGATGGTTTCAGGCTTCCCTACTTGAGTCGGTTGGCTCTTACGGAGAAGCCCCCTATAAAGCGGTGCTTACTCACGGCTTTGTTGTTGATGAAGAAGGCAAAAAGATGTCCAAATCAGAGGGAAATGTAATATCTCCTCAGGAGATTATAAATCAATACGGAGCGGATATACTCAGGCTGTGGGTAGTATCGGAAGATTATACGGAGGATATAAAGATAGGTCAAAACATCATTAAGATGATAGTTGAAGACTACAGGAAAATAAGAAACACTATGAGGTTCATGCTATCCAATCTATATGACTTTGATCCCTCTTCCCAAAGTGTGCCTTACGATGAAATGTTTCACTTTGATAAGTGGATACTTTCAAGGCTTGGAAGAGTAGTCAACGAGGTTATAAGCGGTTACGAAAATTATAAGTTTCATCTTGTTTATCACACGATGAGGAACTTTGCATCAAAGGATCTATCTTCCATATACTTTGATGTAGTAAAGGATCGCCTGTATGTTTATAAACCTGACTCCTTTGAAAGAAGATCAAGCCAGACAGCCCTTTATAATATACTCTTAGTAACCACTGTTCTACTATCTCCTATCCTCAGTTTTACTTGTGAAGAGGTATGGGAGCATATCAGGGAGATTGACAAAACCCTTCCAGAAAGTGTGTTTCTGGCTAATGTAGAAGTGAAAAAGCTTGCACCCATAAACGAAGATATTGAAAGGGATTACGGTATTCTGTTAAAACTTAGGGAACATGTTATGAAGGTTTTGGAAGAAGCAAGAAGGCAAGGATTTATAAAACATCCCTATGAAGCTAAGGTTTTTATAAGTGGAGATGGAGAGATTACAAGTGTTGCTCGAAAATATGAAGATTACATAAATTTCTTCCTCACTGTCAGTCAAGTTGATTTTGAAGATGGCGGTAACATATTCTTGAAGGAGGAAGGTCTTAAAATAGGTGTAGATAGGGCGGAAGGTAAAAAATGTCCGAGGTGTTGGGTATATTTTAAAGAAGAAGATTTCAAAGGGGATGTGTGTACAAGGTGTGCGGAGGTGCTTAAGGAAATGGGGGTACACTCTAATTGAAAATTATTTGCAAAAGAAATAAATTATCTCTAATGGAGGACTGTTATGAAGGTTGAAGGAGTCCCTATAGTTGATTATCTGAGGGAGCATAAAGGTTCTATAATTATACTGCCCCATGAAAATCCGGATGGGGATGCTTTCGGTAGTGCTCTTGCCCTGTATCTGTTTTTGAAGAAAAAGGGTAAGGAAGTTTACATAGGTTGTAAAGATAGTGTTCCCCATTTTCTTGATTTCCTGCCCCACATTGATGAAGTTATAAGGATACCTAACGGTAAAGTTTATGACACCGGTATTATAGTTGATTCCGCGGATTTCAGCAGAATAGGAACAGAGATAAAGGTTTTGAGGAAGATAAGGATTGATCACCACCTTGGGGGAGAGTATTACGGTCCTTACGATTATATAGATACAACAGCCCCTTCAACCACAGCTATAGTTTATGAAATAATTGCCAGCTGGGATGAAAGTGCAATAGATAAGGATATAGCTACATGCATATATACGGGTCTTGCAACGGATACAGGTTTCTTTAAATACACAAATACCAATGAGTATGCCTTTGATCTTGCAAAGAAACTTGTCCACTACGGTGCGGATCCTAACTTTGTTTACAGAATGTTCAGCGAGAGGGAATCCTTTAATAAGATGAAGCTTATCGCAAAAGCTCTTGAAACCCTTACCCTTTACGAGGACGGTTTGGTAGCGGGTATAACCCTATTTGACAGATTCTTCAAGGAGACAAACACAACCTATACGGACAGCGAGGGTCTTGTAAACTTTCCGAGGTTCATTGAAAGTGTTGAGGTAGCCTTTGCAATAATTGAGAAACCTGACGAGCAGGTATGGAAGGTTTCCCTTAGGAGTAAGACAAGGGCGAATGTTGCTAAGATAGCATCATCCCTGGGTGGAGGAGGACACAAGTATGCTGCTGGTTGTAAGATAAAGGCATCTTCGTATGAAGAAGCTTTAGAAAGGGTGCTTAATGCAATAAAGGAAGAGCTTAAAAGAGTTTATGTCAGTGCATAATATAGAGGATCTGATAATAAAGGCAAAGATACTTCAGGAAGCCCTCCCCTATATAAGGTATTTTCACGGTAAAACCTTTGTCATAAAGTACGGCGGATCCGCCATGAAAGATGAGCATCTTAGGGAGAGTTTTGCAAAGGATGTGGTATTGCTTAAATATGTGGGAATAAATGTTATCGTTGTACATGGGGGCGGACCTCAGATAAACGAAATGCTCTCAAAACTCGGTATAAAACAGAAGTTTGTAGGAGGTATAAGAAAGACGGATGAAGAGACAATGCATATAGTAGAGATGGTTTTATCCGGTGATATAAATAAGGATATAGTCGCCCTTATAAATAAACACAGCGGTGAGAACATATATGCGGTTGGGTTGTCCGGAAGGGACGGCAGACTTATAAGGGCAAGGAAAATGAAAGAAGATTTTCTTAAAGAGATAGGAATTGAAATTGAAGAAGATATAGGATATGTGGGAGAGGTGGTAAGTGTAAACGTTGACTTGCTAAATTCAATAACGGAGAAAAACTATATACCTGTAATAGCACCTGTAGGCGTGGGAGAGAAAGGTGAGGCGTACAATATAAATGCGGATCTTGTAGCGAGTGAAATAGCCATAAGTATGAATGCTGAAAAGCTTATATTTTTGACGGATACGGAAGGGGTAAAAGATGAAAATGGAGATGTTATATCTTCAATAACTGAAAGGGATACCCAACTTTTGATAAAAAAAGGGATTGTTAAAGGTGGAATGATACCTAAGGTTAAGTTTGCCCTTAAGGCGGTTAATAACGGAGTAAAAAAGGTTCACATTATTGACGGCAGGGTGGAACATTCCCTACTTCTTGAGATATTTACAAGGGAAGGTATAGGAACGGAAGTTGTTTCTAATTAACCTGTGATCCTCCTAGTATTAAATTGCCCATTCTTATTATAGGCTGTCCGTCACTGACAGGAACTCCCTGTCCGTTCTTACCGCATGTGCCTATTGCCCAGCCTACCTCTTTACCCACAGCATCTATGTTTTGGAGCGCTTTGGGACCGTTCCCTATGAGCGTTGCACCTCTTATAGGGTATGTAATTTCTCCGTTCTCTATAAGATATCCTTCCATTATCTCAAAAACAAAATCTCCCGTTACCGTATTTACCTCACCTCCGCCCATCTTCACTACATAAACACCCTTTTTTGTATCCCTGATTATATCCTCACCTTCATCCTTGCCTGGTGCTATAAATGTGTTTGTCATCCTTACTATCGGTATATGTGCGTAACTTTGCCTTCTGCCGTTACCCGTTGAGCTTACCCCATCCTTCATTGCCCTCAATCTATCATACATATAACCTTCCAAAATACCGTCCTTTATAAGTACCTTACGCTGAGCAGGTACACCCTCATCATCAACTGTAAAAGATCCGTTGTAACCGGAAATTGTAGCATCGTCTATAACAGTTACAAGTTCAGATGCCACCTTTTTACCCAGTTTCCCTGCGTAAACAGAAAGACCCTGTTGAACAAGATCCGCTTCAAGACCATGCCCTACAGCTTCATGGATCATAGTCCCCCCAGCCTCAGAGGACATCACAACGGTAAACCTGCCGGCTACGGCGGGTTTAGCCTTTAAGCCAAGGAGGGCTCTTTCCGCAGCCTTACCTGCTACATATTCGGGAGGTGTATTTTCAAAGATTTCAAATCCCATCATCCCTCCTACTGATTCATAACCCCTTTGCATTATATTGCCGTCAGATGATACAACATCAACAAAGAAAACAACCCTTTTTTGTGTGTCTTCCGCGGTTTCCCCGAGGTTGTTCATTATAAAAATATCCCGTGTTTTATCAACCAGGACGGAAGTAACCTGCTTTATCTTATCACCATAGCTTCTTGCCTTATCCTCAGCCCTTTTAAGAATTTCAATCCTATATGAAATATCAACTTCATCCGGATCAATCTTTACCTCCGTATTACCCTTTATATATCTTTTACCAAGGGCAAGAACATAACCATCTCCGTTGCTTCTTGCGAGGGACTTGGCTATCTCAAGTAGATTTTCCAAAGTTATGTCATTCGTGTAACCGTAGTATGTTTTACCGTTCTTTATAAGTCTGAGGCCTACACCTTCTTGCATACCATGGCTTACATTATCAACCTTTCTATCTTCATACTTTATTTTTGTAGTTCTTGACTTTTCATAGAATATATCCGCAAACTCACCTCCCCCTTCAAGCATCTGCTTTATTATCAACCCCCCTTTCTCTTTCAAAAGCTCCTTTATCCTACTCATTATCACCTCCACATATCTTCCTTATTATCCCAATCCAATTCATCTATGATCTCAATACCACCAAGAAAAGCAGATATACGCTTTACGACTGATTTAAGCTCCTCAAAAACATCGGGTGTAGAAAGTATATCAACTATACCTTCCTTGTTACTCCTTGTCCTGCATATCCCGAGCCTGCCCGCACCGTCCACGAGGGAATTAAACAAACCTATCTTTTCCTTATCCATTTTTACCACCAGTATCTTTGTTTTTATCCCTTTTCTCATATCTCACCACCTTGGCTTCAAATAAATCCAACATTTTCAAAACAGCGTCGCTGTACTTTTGTTCCCTTTTTTTTTATCCTTCTCCTTTATTCTGAATTCCACATTTCCCCTTTTCTTTTTGTACTCCTCAAGTTTATCCTCAAAAGCCTTGTATATATTTTCTTCTATCTCATAAATTATCTTTTCTCCTTCCTTCTTTGCTTCAAGCTCACTTATTAACCTTTCAATGGTCTCATCCCTTTCGGATTTCTCTTCCGAAGATACGGACATGACCGCCTTCCCAAAAATCACCTTTGATAAAGGAACTATTTCCTTTACTATGATTGCTTTAATTATGGCTATCCTGAATGCATCAAAAGTTCCCTTATACCTCGTTTCCGCCAAAGCCCTTGTAAATATACTTTCAAGATAAAGAAAGGCTTCAACGGGTTTGTCATTGAATTTTTGATAAAACTCATCATAGTGTTCAATAATCTTTTCTGGTTCTTCTAATGTTTTGGAAAGGATTATATTCCTTATCTCAGCGGTCATATTTTCCCATAACCTTATAAGATTTATTCCCCTTAGATAATAATCTTTCAAAAGCTCTAAGGATCTTTGAATGTCCCCTTCAATTATAAGGTTAAGAAACTCCCGTGTCTTTCCCATGCTGAGAATACCAAGCAGGCTTTCCAATCCTTCCTTTGTTACTTTGTTTTCACCAAAGGATGAAGCCTGATCGAGTAAGGAAGCTGCGTCCCTTAAACATCCGTCGGAGGCAATGGCTATCTCCTCAAGGGCTTCCCTTTCAAAATCAATTCCCTCCCTCTTAGAAATCATCTCAAGATAGCTAATTATCTCTTCCTTTTTAACCCTTGAAAACATCAGCCTTTGACAACGCGAGGCTATGGTGGGAGGAATCTTATCTCCCTCGGTAGTACACAGGACAAATATGGTTGAGGGCGGAGGCTCTTCCAAGGTTTTGAGAAGGGCGTTAAATGCTTCTTTGGTTAACATGTGTGCTTCGTCAAGTATGTATATCTTAAACTTGCCTTTCATGGGGGTGTAATTAACTGATTCCCTCAAGCTTCTTATGTCATCTATACCTCTGTTGGATGCCGCGTCAATTTCAATAAGATCTGGGAATATCCCCCTGTCTATAAGGGAACAATTTTCACAAGCACCACACGGCTCTCCTTCCGAGGGATTCAGACAGTTAACAGCCTTTGCAAGTATCCTTGCAACCGTAGTCTTACCCACACCCCTCGGACCGAAGAACATATAGGCATGAGAAATTTTATTGAGCTTTACAGCATTTTTGAGTATCCTCACAGGTACCTCTTGACCGACAACCTCTTTAAAGAACTTAGGTCTGTATTTCCTTGCGAAGGGTATATATTTTTCCATTACAACACTATTTTATCAGTATAATCTTTTATTGTGAAAAGAAGCTACCATGTAAACCAAATAAATGAGGACTTTTTATATAAATTGGTGTTGGGTCTTATTGTACCCAGACCCATCGGATGGATATCTACGGTAAGCAAAGAAGGTATATATAACATAGCCCCCTTTAGCTTCTTTAATGCGGTGTGCGATGAGCCTCCGGTTTTTATCATTTCCGCAAGTGATAGGGATGACGGAAGTATGAAGGACACAGTAAAAAACATTCTTGAAACTAAGGAATTTGCAGTTAACCTTGTTACAGAAGAACTTTTACTTCCTATGAAAAAAACGGGAGAAGAATTCCCGCCTCATGTTGATGAGTTTAAGGAAGCAGGTCTTACACCATCGGAAGGGTTGAATATAAAGGTACCTCTAATAAAGGAATCACCGGTAAATGTTGAATGTAAGCTACTTGATTATAAAAAAATTTACGATATGCACATTCTTTTCGGCGAGGCTATATGCTTTCATATTGAAAACGGAATAATAGATGATAAATTCAGGGTTGACTACAGTAGATTAAGGCCTGTAGGAAGAATAGTAGGAGATCTGTATGTAAAGGTCTTCGGAGAATCGTTAATAAAGATATGATCATAAAGCATTTTTATGACAGAGAGGAAGTTTACAGATTCCTTAAAGAGAAAATAGGGATATTCTTTAAAGAAGCAGAGGAGAGATCTGGAGAGGGTATTTATCACTGTATATATTTTAAAGATGAATCCGTACCGCCGGACATTGTTTTTCGCAACGGAAGAAAGGTGGGTGTGAGGGTTTTTTCCGAAAAGGGTAAATATGCAGTATTCGGACTTGAATCGCAGATAAAGGATTTTTGCGGTTTGCTTGCTAAGGAGAAGGAAGGGAAAAACCTTGCATTGTCCATATTGGAATCCTTGGTGAGATACAGCAGGAAATACTTCAAGATTGTTCATAACAGAAAGATACTTAACCTCGGTTTGAAAACTGCAATAATGGGAATACTTAATGTCACTCCAGACTCCTTTTACGACGGTGGTATGTATCTTAAACCCGAAGATGCCATAAGGAGAGTGGAGAAACTTATAGAAGAGGGCGCGGATATCATTGACATAGGTGGAGAATCTACACGACCAGGTTCTGAGAGGATTTCTGCGGATGAGGAAATAAAAAGGGTTTTACCTATTCTCAGGGAAGTAAGGAAAAGGTTTCAAGATGTATGGATATCCGTTGATACATATAAGTCTTCCGTGGCGGAAGCATGCCTTGAGGAAGGAGCTGATATTATAAACGATATAAGCGGAGGAACCTTTGACCCCAACATATACAAGGTAGTTTCAAAATACAGATGCCCTTACATTATAAATCACATAAAGGGCAAACCGGAAACATGGAAGAAGGAACCCATCATATATGAAGATGCGGTGTGGGAGATAAAAGAATGGTTGGAAGACAAGATATATAAATTAAAGGAGAACGGCTATAGGAACGAGGAAAATATAATAATAGATCCGGGTATAGGATTCGGTAAAAACCCCGAGGATAATCTGGAAATAATAAAGAGGCTTGATGAATTTAAAATATTGGGAAAACCAATACTCGTTGGCATTTCAAGAAAGTCTTTTATAGGCGTAGTTCTTGAGCTGTTGCTTGCTGATAAAGAATACCCACCGGAAGAAAGACTTTATGGTACAATAGGTGCAACCGCCGTAGCGGTTCTTAAGGGTGCAAATATAATAAGAACGCACGATGTAAAAGAAACAAGGGAAGCTATCGCCCTTGTTGATGCTATAAGGACTTTCCGCAATGACTGAGATTTTGCAGATTTTTACTATAAGAGATCTTTTTGATATACTTGCGGTAGCCCTCTTTATCTACGGGATAATTTACTTTCTTGTTGTTACAAGGGGACTTCAAATACTTCAAGGTTTAATGCTCATAGGTTTATTCTGGCTTCTCGCGGAGGTCCTTCAGTTTAATACCCTATCGTGGATATTTGAGAAACTGTGGACAGTGGGTTTATTTTCAATAGTCGTTATCTTCCAGCCAGAGATAAGGAAAGCCCTTGCAAGAATAAGCGAGCAAACTAAAATGCTGAGAATTTTTACCTCAGAGGAGATGCTTATAGATAAGATAGTCAGAGCGTGCAGATTCATGTCTGACAGGCAGATAGGTGCCTTGATTGTTATAGAGAGGAACACATCCCTTGACAACATTGTGGAAGGCTGTGTAAATATAGATGCTCAGGTAACCGTTGAACTTCTGATAACCATCTTTTATCCTATGACACCCCTCCACGATGGTGCTGTTGTTATAAGAAATGACAGGGTTGTTTATGCTTCCTGCGTTTTACCTTTATCAAGGCATGTTGAATTGCCTAAGAAGTACGGTACAAGACACAGGGCTGCTATAGGTATAACGGAAGAGAGTGATGCGATAGCCATCGTTGTTTCAGAGGAAACAGGGGAGATATCCGTGGCAAAGGACGGGAATCTTGAAAGAAATCTTGACCCAGAGATACTAAGGGATATACTGATGAAGGAACTCGGAGTCAAATATGAAAAGGATTGAGTATATATTTTACAAGGATTGGAAATATAAAATAATATCACTTTTCATAGCCTTAATACTGTGGGCTATAGTGAATTTGGGAAACAGAACAGATATCACCATAGAGAGGGATGTGAAAGTAGTAAATGTAAAAGGAGAATACACCTATGTTGTTAAACCCTCAAGGGTGAAAATAAAATTGAATCTTATAGAAAGGTTAAATAAAGCAGGTGTAATCTCAGAGGTAAGGGCATTCGTAGATGCGAAAAAGATAAGGGAGGAAAATCAAAGGGCTGAAGTAGAGGTTTATGTCCCCTTCAGCCCCTTTATAAGGGTTGACTCGGTTGATCCTCCGTTCGTGGAAATTAATTTTAGCAAGAGAACGAATTACCGCATCCGCATGAACCGGTAACATTAGGATTTCTTATGGTAAATCCTCCACCCATAAAATCAACGACGAAGTCAAGCTCCGCACCGTTAACATAGGGCATGGAGAATTGATCTATAACCACCTTTATATTGTCATATTCAAAAACATTGTCCGTTTCCTCCACCGTGTCATCAAATCCCATGGCATACTGAAATCCCGAGCATCCGCCCGGTACAACCCTTATTCTGAGAATGGCATTATCAATATTGTTTTCTTGGGCAATCCTTTTAATTTCTTCCACAGCCTTCTCTGTTACTTTAAAAACCATATCAAAACCTCCTTTTATTTTGCACTCTTAAGATACTCTTTGTTAAGAGTTTAATGTATGACTTATATCACTCAGAGAATACTTCCCTGTGCTTCCTTTTTGCGTTCTGGAACCACTCAACAAATAAAGCGATAAACATACCTAAGAACAGGGAGGATATAAATGAAACACCTATTATAAGCAAAGCTTTAGGACTGTGAGGCTTCGTAGGTATAACAGGTTCAACCGCAATCTCAAAGCCCTTAAGTGTTGCGAGTCTTGTCTTTGTATCTTCCAATCTCATCTTCAGATCCATTATTACCTTTTCCATTTCAAGGGGATTGAATCCGTAGTCCTTTACCTTGCCTTCTTTTAAATTCTTTTCAAGAACCCTCCTCATACTGTCCATACTTTTTATCTTGGCTTCTATTTCCCTTTTAAGATTAAACAGCTTCATCCTTTCCATATTTATCCTCTCTTGCACAAAGGGGTTGTTGTTAAGATAACCTATTATTGCATTTTTGAATTTTTCAATAATACCAGGATTGTAAACAATTAAGGACACCTCAAGAAAATGTTCCTTACCCCTTTTCACGGAAGGGTTTATACTTTTGACAAGCTTTACATCCGACAGGTGTAAGTTAAGCAATCCCGCAAGTTCCTCATATCTTTTTTGCTTTAAAAACATATTTAAATTGTCTATGTTTGTTTTAGCTTCTTCTACGGAAAATATATATTTATCACCCCCCACCGAGGGCATTCTCACTATGAAACTTGACTTATAGGTTGGAGTAGCAAAAAGTACATAAGCGATGGAAAGGGCTGTAGCAAGAAATACAACAAAACCTATTAATCTGATATGCTTTTTCAATATGAGAAGTATCTCATAAAGATCTATCTCATCATCGGAATATAGATATTCCCTCTCATCCCTTTTGCCTTCATATAATAACCTTTTATCCTCCTTCAATCTCCACCTCCTATGATTAAAAATTATACACCCTTCTAAATACTTCCACCCTTTCTCCATCGGAAATAAATAAAACAGTTCCATCCCTGTAGGTTATGTAGGTTTTTACCTTCATGTCCTTCAGAAGTTTAAGGGTCTTATCGGAAGGAAACCCCCTTATATTATGATTATTAATTGATATAACGGCGTAAGAAGGTCTAACCATCTTTAAAAACTCCTTGGATGTGGAATCGGAGGCACCGTGATGACCCACCTTTAAAACATCTGATTTTAAACTTTCCCCGTACCTTTCTATTAGCTTCCTTTCAGTTGTTATATCGGCATCTCCCGTGAAAAGGAAGGAAACCTTTTTGTATGTCATCTTTATAACAAGGGAGTTTGTGTTCCAATCTCCCCCATAGTCAAAGGGGTTCAGTATATGGAATTCAACACCGCCCATTTTGAGGATATCCCCGCCTTTAAGTACACAATAATTACCCCTTCTGAAAATTTCCTCATACCATCTGTACAGATCGTTGTTATTCCTATTAATGGGCTGACCGTTATCACACCATCTTTTAACCTTTATTGCCTGCAGGAGCAAAAATACCCCGCCCATGTGATCAGGGTGCGGATGTGTAACTATGAGCATATCTATTTCTTCAATACCCTTACTTTTTATAAACTGGTAAACCCTATAACCTGTTATAAGGTTACCCGTGTCAATTATTATCCTTTTGTCATCCGGAGTTTCTATCAAAACAGATTCACCCTCTCCCACATCCAAAAAATATACCCTTAATTCACCGCCCCATAGGAAAGCCATCAGCGATAGTAAAAATAGATATAACCTACCCATAACCCCAATAACCCGCCGAGAAAATTGAAGGCAACATCCCTTATGTCGCCCACCCTGTTAGGTAAAAAATACTGAATTATCTCATCTATTGCACCTGCAAGGAACAGTATAAGTACGGAGATGAACAATATGATCAATGAAAAACCCTTGAACACTTTAAACATAAGAAATCCGAGAAGTCCGTATTGGAGAAAGTGTATCCTCTCTTCGGGTCTTTCCATATCGGAAGCAAATAGGAAAGCTATGAGCAAAACGGTAACAGTAAGTATTATTGCCTTAATTCCCTTTTTAAAAAGCTTATACCCTGTATAGAAAATAAATATGAAAAGTAAAATATTCACGGACAAACTTAATACATCCTTTCCTACGGAAGCGTAGAGATGGTTGAGTATGGTCCTCGCAAAAGGCAGTGAAATATATATGGACATTATATAAAAGACTATAAAAATAAGCCACGGTTTAGAAACTCCAGTACCCATAATCGGGCTCATATTTTACTCCATAGTAACTGATAAAATTTATTAGCATAATGTTAAAACTCAGTAAGAGAATATCCCCCCAAGAAGCTATAAATCTTTTCAACAGCTGTGACTTAAACACACTCGGTCTCTTGGCAAACGAAGTAAGAAAAGCAAAGCATCCCGATAACATAGTGACATTTGTAATAGACAGGAATGTAAACTACACAAATATATGTATATCTGGTTGTAAATTCTGTGCCTTCTACAGAAAGAAGGGTGATGAGGATGCATACATACTGAGTATTGATGAAATCCTTAAGAAGGTGGAGGAACTTGTTAGCTGGGGAGGAACAACCTTATTAATGCAGGGGGGAATAAATCCGGACCTTCCCCTTTCCTTTTATGAAGACATGATCTCCTCCATAAAGGAGAGATTCCCTCAGGTCCAGATTCATTGCTTTTCCGCACCGGAGATAGTTTTCATTGCAAAGAGGGAAAAGCTAAGTATAAGGGAAGTTCTTGAAAGGCTCAAAAGTGCGGGACTTATGTCCGTACCAGGAGGAGGGGCTGAGATACTTTCACCCGAAGTGAGGAGGGAGATAAGCCCTGGTAAATGTACGGTTGAGGAATGGGAAGAGGTTCACAGAACCGCCCATACACTCGGTATGAAAACTACCGCTACCATGATGTTCGGTCATGTGGAAAGGATTGAGCATATTGTTGAACATCTTGAAAGGATAAGAAGGATACAAGATGAGACGGGGGGCTTTACAGCTTTTATACCGTGGACCTTTCAAAAGGGAAATACCGCAATGGACCATGTTGAAACCGCAGGTAGTGTATATTACCTTAAGGTTCTTGCCCTATCACGCATCTACCTTGACAACATAGATAATATACAAACCTCCCATGTTACCCAAACCATAAGGATAGGACAGATAGGGCTTCATTACGGTGCAAATGATATGGGCAGTGTTATGATAGAAGAGAATGTGATCTCCTCAACAAATTTTAAGGTTAAGATACCGAAAGTAGAAGAAATGATAAATGCAATCAGGGAAGCGGGATTCACTCCCGCCCAAAGGGACACCTACTACAACATAGTCAGGATATTTGATCCTTAAGATTGTTAGTACTTTAAGCGGGAAATATATTTAATATTAAGTTATCCTTATATTAATTTAGCTTATAGCGGGGGAGAGTATGGATATATACAGATATATATTTATAATCCTTGCTTGTGCTGGCTTGACCTTCGCCTCAACCTATTATGTAGCACCCACTCCTCAAGGCACCGCGGATTGCTCGTCACCAGCAAACGCCTGCGATTTCCAAACCGCCTTGAACAATGCACAAGCTGACGGTACAGACTCGGTTATATATCTTCTTCCTGGCACATATAACATAAGCTCCACTTTAACTTATACAACGCCCGACGGAGACGGTAAGCTCACCATACTGGCACAAGATCCGAATAATAAACCTGTACTTAACGGAAACAATTCAGTTCAAATGCTGAACATAAACAATGATAGTGACAATGATAGAGACCAGGATGGGGGTGCGGATATAACAATTCAAGATGTTATTTTTACGGGCGGTAACATATCGGGTAACGGGGGCGCCCTGTTTATAAATGCGGGTTTAGCGAATGTGAATGTTGAAAACTGTGAGTTTACATCCAATCAGGCAACCAACGGGGGAGGCATCTATATATATACCTTCGGGGGTACAATAACCCTGAGCGGTAACTCTTTTTCAAACAACTCCGCAAGTTTCAACGGCGGAGGAGTTTATTTGGGGGTTGGTACAGGCTCAACAAATTTGAACGGAAATGCCTTTTCAAATAACTCTTCTTCAAATAACTCTTCTTCATCAAACGGGGGAGGTGCTTTCATTTCTGGTGGCGGTATATCATCCCATACTCTTCAGAATAATATATTTGATACCAACTCAGCCAACACGAACGGAGGGGGTCTTTATATAAGGGGCGGAGAAGTAACATTTACAGGAAACACATTTAAAAACAACACATCATCCAACGGCAATGGAGGAGGTGTTTACATACCTCCGGATTATTCTTCTACCATAACTTTTTCAAATAACATATTTGCGGGTAATTCTGGATACAATGGTGGTGGTATATATGTAGCGCGTAACTTTACAAGTACGGTAATTCTTACAAACAATACTTTATACAACAACACAGCTACTACAAACGGCGGAGGTGTTTATATATTTGCGTGGCCAGAGCAGGTAACCTTAAGGATATATAACAACATAATTTGGGGGAATACAGCAAACGGGGGAGGTAACGACGGTGATGATCTATTCATTAATCCGGACGGCAATGGTGATAATACTGGTGCAACGGTTGAGGTGTTTAACAATAATCTCGGAGTAAACAGTGATTTGAATACCGCAAACTCTGAAGATTTTGTTATAACAGTTACGGATAACTATACGCACGGCAACAATATAACAAGTGATCCCTTGTTTGTTGATCCTATGGGCGGTGACCTTCATATACAACCTACTTCGCCTTGCGTTGATGCGGGAGACAACAATGCACCCGCCCTCCCTGCAGTGGATATGGATGGGGAGATAAGGATAATAGGAGGTGTGGTTGATATAGGAGCGGATGAATACAATCCACCCAACACTTCACCCGTTATAAACTCGTTTAATGCAAATCCTTCATCCGGCTATGCTCCCCTTACCGTTACCTTCTCGTGGAATGTTTCCGATGCGGACGGAGATCCCCTTATATGCTATCTTGACATAGACAATGACGGCGCAAATGAATACACGATAAATGATTGTGCTAACAACAATTCCAAGCAACACACATACACATCGGAGGGCAACTACACCGCAAAACTAACGGTAGAAGACGGAAGGGGAGGAAGTGATACGGGAACTGTTAATATAACCGTTGACCCCACGCCCTACTTTACACTGAATGTAACAAAGAACGGGGACGGTGAAGGTACGGTTGTCAGCAATCCTACGGGTATTGATTGCGGTAATGTTTGTTCCGCCCAATTTCTGTATATGACAAGAGTGACCCTTACCGTAACACCTTCCTCTGATTCTTTGTTCGCGGGCTGGGGAGGTGATTGTACACCGTGCGGAACAAATACATCCTGTGATATAGATATTGACTCGGATAAAAATTGCACCGCAACAATTAA
>JALWBR010000004.1 GCA_027037055.1 Aquificales bacterium
ACAGATCGGGGAAAGCCCTCTCCTCATCAAACTTGGAAGGTTTATCGGGATGGTCGGGATGGGAATGATAAACACCAACAATTTCAAGATTAAATTCCCTCGCTTTATCCTCCGCCCTCATGTAATCCTTGGGGTCTATCTCATATCTGTCATGCTTTCTGTCGGGATTTTTATTAGGTGTTTCATAAACTCCGAAGACGGTCCTAACATTGCGGTCAATCTTACCCAGCAAAAGTCCACAGGTTTCATAAGGATAATCCCTTTCCGCCTGCTCAATGATCTTCTGCAGAGCCTTTCCCCTTATTCTCAGCATAGAAAAGATTATAAGGAATCAAGGTCTTTTGCGCTGAAGCAAGACTTTAAATCTGTCCCCCATACTGACAAGCATCGTCTTAAGCCTCGTAAATCTTTCAATCTCTTCCGGCGATTGGGATGCGTTAAGGGTTAAAAGGTTTTTAATAAAGAGTGAAGAATCCATAAGGAAATCACGGAGGCTCTTTAAAAAACAAGGCTCTAAGGAAAAATCCTTACCGTACTCAATGATGGCGGAGAAGTTTACATGGGCGGTTATGTCTATCTCCCCTGCCATACTGTAAAGTTTCTCCTGGATAACCCTGTGCCTGCTGTATCCCACAACCGTACCCTCGGGAAAGTTCTTTATCTCATCGGATGTATAACCGTAGTCTATGATAAGATTGTATCCGCTCTTTAAGGCGTCTCCTATCTTTTGCAGGAATTCTATTGCGTCAAGGGGAATCTCTATTCTGTAGCCCTTTAAATTATCGTAGCCCATCCTTTCAAGGAAACCCTTTATCCTTTCATCCTTTATATCCATCCACACCTCTTTGCCATCCTCGGAAACATACAACTCCTTGTTACCTTTTACAACATGAATGGGAAGGGCATCAAAAAATTCGTTGGAAATAACAATTCCTTCCACCTCGGGGAAATAGGTAACCCAGGAGACATTTTTAAAGGGTGCGAGGGTTCTCATCTGTATATCAGTCATGTAATTGCTTTTTTCATAAATAATGTATTTAACTCTCTCCGCAAAGGCGGGATCGTTTGTATAAAAATAATTCAGTATGTCATAAGCCATCTTGCCTGTACCCGCACCGAGTTCAAGTATGACTGGTTCCCTGTATCTTGATATTAGAGGCTTTATGAAATCCGCCAAAGTATATCCGAAAACCCTATCAAGTTCTGGAGCTGTGAAAAAATCACCCGCGGAACCTATCTTCTCAAAGGGAGAACAGTAATATTGCTCAACCGCAAATTTCATGAAGTCACGAAAGGTTACCAGCCTTCCTTCCATACATTTCCTCTACAAGACCTATATGGTGTCTACCCTCAACAAACTCTTCCCTTTTAAGAACAGCAAGATGAAAATCTTTATTTGTCGCAAGACCCTCTCCCTCAATGACAAGCTCCTCAAGAGCCCTTCTGCCCCTACTTATTGCCTCTTCCCTCGTTTCACCCCACACAATGAGTTTCCCTATGAGTGAATCATAGTAGGGCGGTATGGAGTATCCCTGATATATATGGGTATCAAACCTTACACCGAATCCTCCAGGAAATATAAGTCTTTCAACCGTACCCGGACTCGGCATGAATTTAATGGGATCCTCCGCATTTATCCTGAATTCTATGGCATACCCTTTCCTCACAATCTTTTTTATATCAAGCCTTTCACCCATGGCAACCCTTACCTGGTTCTTTACTATATCAACACCCGTTACCATCTCCGTTACGGGGTGTTCAACCTGAATCCTTCCGTTCATCTCCATAAAATAAAAATTTCCGTCCTCATCCATCAAAAACTCAACCGTACCCGCCCCCACATACCCTATCTCCCTGCAGAATTCCTTAACCATCTCCTCAAGCTCCCTCCTTTTCCTTTCCGTTACTGCACTGCTCGGAGCCTCTTCAATAAGTTTTTGGTGCCTCCTCTGAACAGAACATTCCCTCTCCCCCAATGTAATCACATTACCGTACTCATCCGCAATAACCTGCACCTCTATATGTTTCGGATTAACCAAAAACTTCTCTATGTAGATACTTCCGTCACCGAAGGCTATCTCCGCCTCCTTTATTGCAACGGGCAGTTTCTCAATAAGCTCCGCTTCCGAATTAACAACCCTTATGCCCCTTCCCCCGCCTCCTGCCGATGCTTTAAGCACGACGGGATACCCTATCCTTTCAGCTACGGAAAGGGCTTGCTCCTCATTGACTGGACCGTCACTACCAGGAACTAAGGGCAGACCTACCTTCTTTGCTATCCTTTTGGCTTCCATTTTGTTCCCTATCAGCTCAAGGGTCTCTGGGTTGGGACCTATGAACTTAACACCGCTTGTCTCTACAATGTCAGCAAACTTGGGATTTTCCGATAGAAAGCCGTATCCGGGATATACCGCCTGAGCACCCGATACCTCTATAGCAGCCATTATTGAAGGTATATCAAGATAGCTCTTTGAGGGATCCGCAGGTCCTATACATATACTCTCGTCCGCCAACATAACATGGAGGGATTCCCTGTCCGCCTCGGAGAAAACAGCAACAGTTTTTATTCCCAGCTCCTTACAAGCCCTTATTGCCCTTACAGCGATCTCTCCCCTGTTGGCTATTAGAACCTTTTCAAACATCTAATTCAATTATAGGTTTTTTTCCTAAAATAGTGTTATTATTTTTATGTTACTATGATGTCAAAGGAAGAATTGAAGCATATAAAAAATAGCTTCAAAAAATTCCTTAAAGATAAAAACCTTAAGCCTACCAAGACGAGACTTGAAGTTATAGATCTGATAGCCTCTTACGGTAGTCACTTTGAGATTGAAGAGCTTGTGAACTGGATACTCTCAAAAAACAATACATCTGTGTCAAGGTCAACCATATACAGAACGGTAAAGCTCCTGCAGGAATTCGGAGCTGTAAGGGAAATAATAAAGATAAATAACAGAACCATATATGAGTTTATGGCTGGTAGATCCCACCATGATCATCTTATCTGTGTTGAATGCAAAAAGATAATAGAATTCGTTGATCAAGAGATAGAGGAACTTCAGGATCAGGTTTGTGAGGAGTATGATTTTACCCCTATAAACCACAGGCTTGAAATATTCGGTGTATGCAGTGAGTGTAAAAATAAAGGAAATAAATGATTTATCGCAGAAGGGTCCACTTTTATGAAACCGATGCCCAAGGAGTTGTTCATCACTCAAACTACTTCAGATATCTTGAAGAGGCAAGGGACATATTCCTAAGAGAAAGGGGATACCCTTACAGCAAACTGAGGGACAAGGGATTTGAGGTTGTTCTCCTTGAAACCCGATGTGTTTTTAAAAAACCCCTTCATTTTGATGATCTCTTTGAAATTCATCTAATCCCAAAGGAGATTACGAGATTCACCTTTTCCTTTGACTACAAAATATTTGCAAATAATGAGCTTAAGGCTACAGCATATACAAAGCACTGTGTCATAAGGGAGGGTAAAATTGTATCAATACCGGGGGAGCTATTGCGTGAGCTTCAAGGATCTTGATCCAGAGCTTTTGGAAAATGCAGCGTCGGTAGGCGGTGAATACGGCAGGAAGATAGAAAAATGTATGGAGGAAATAAAAAGATTAAGGAATATAGAAAGATATTTGAAAAATAGGTTGCTAAGAAAAGGAAAACCCCAACCTTTCACACTTAAACTGATGGTAAAGACAAGAAGACTTATAGAATTTAATAAAAAAGAAGCACTTAAATACAGATACTATCTTATAATTTACAGGGAATCCCTCGGGCTTATAAACCACCGCAGTGTTTTTGAAATCTATAATATAGAAAAGTTATGATAAAGACACCCTATCTCGCTACGGATGTAATAGTAAGACTGTGGGAAGGTGATACCTTTAAAGGTATAGTTCTAATAGAGAGGAAAAATCCGCCCATCGGCATGGCAATACCGGGCGGTTTCGTGGAAGTAGGAGAGAGGGTAGAAGACGCAGCGGTAAGGGAAATAAAGGAAGAAACAGGCCTTGATGTTACCCTTAAGGAACTGCTCGGTGTTTATTCGGATCCCGACAGAGATCCGAGGTTTCATGTAGTATCCGTAGTGTTCATAGGAGATGCGGAAGGTGAGCCTAAGGCAAGCAGTGATGCAAAAAGGGTGCATGTATTCAAGCTTGAGGAAATACCCTTTGATAAGCTTGTATTTGATCATCAAAGGATTATAAAGGACTTTCTTTACCGCTAAATATATCAAGGTTTACCATATACTTAAGAATATCAAAAAAACATATAAGGTAACGCTTTAACCTATATAAAACACCTTTATTGGAGAAAAAACCCATGAAAAAATCGGAAAGGGAAGGGCTGAGACCCGTATCATCCCTACGGGTTTTCCTCATATATATATTGCTTGTCTTTATATCCATTATATCAACACTTATCGGCATAAAAGGTTTACCCTACTCACCTCTAAGTCTGGGTATGGGAAGCGTGGTGGTTCTTACACCGTCTCTTCTCGTCATATACATGCTTCTCTCAAGATACAAAAGGGACTTTTCTTTGTTAGATGAAAAGAAGCGTCAGATTGAAAAGCTTTATATGGTGCTGAATCATGTCAATCACCTTATAATTGAAGCCTCAACAAAGGATGAACTCTTTGAAGGTGTGTGCAAAATACTCACAAGCAAGGGCAATTTTAATTTGGCATGGATAGGCTCCTTTGATGAAGAGGGTATCCTTTTTAAACCCGTAGCCTTCAGCTCATCCGCGGAAAAAATAGATCCCCAGAAGGTTATAAACAAATTTACAAGGGAGAGGGTTGAAATAATAAAAAAATCAAGGACCCTCGTAAGTGAGGATGTGAACATAGGTTCCGATCTGCATTCCCTGGCGAGTTTACCTATAAAAATGAAGGAAAGGGTTGTGGCTATGCTCAATATATATTCATCAAGACCCTTCCTTGAACAGGAAGAGATAAGATTGCTACAAGAGCTTGCGGAGAATATATCCTTTGGGCTTGAAAATCTCCAAAAAGACAGGGAGATAACAAAGCTTGCAAGGGCAATAGAACAAACAGATGACAGCATCATAATAACGAACAAAGAAGGTATCATTGAGTATGTTAACAAAGCTTTTGAAAAGATAACGGGATACAAGAGTGAAGAGGTCGTAGGTAAAAAGGCAAATGTATTAAAGTCGGGTCTCCACGATGAGTCTTTTTACAGGGATTTATGGACAACTATAACCTCGGGTAAATCTTTCAGGGCGGTTTTTATAAACAGAAAGAAGAACGGAGAGATATTTTATATGGAGCAAACTATAACCCCCATAAAGGATAAGGAAGGCAACATAGTTTACTTCGTATCAACAGGTAAGGATATAACCCAACAAAGGATTATGGAGACACAGATAAACTTCCTTGCCTATTACGATGCGGTAACAAATCTACCCAACAGAAACCTTTTTATGGACAGAATAAATCAAGCCATAGCAAGGGCGAAACATACGGGAAGATACATTGCGGTTGCTGTGCTTGACCTTGACAACTTTAAAGGCTTTAATGACATAATGGGTCACAGGGGAGGAGATCTATTATTAAGAGAGATAGCGGATAGACTTGAAAACGCAGTGAGGGATGGGGACACGGTTGCAAGACTCGGAAGTGATGAGTTTGGTATTCTACTTGTTGATATTTCAAGCGAGGAAATAATACCCGAAGTTATAAGAAAAATAACCAATGTCTTCTCAGAACCTTTTAAGGTATTGGACAAGGAATTCATTGTTACCGTAAGCATGGGTGTTTCAGTGTTTCCCGAAGACGGAAGTAATGCGGAAACCCTCATCAGGAATGCGGATGTAGCCCTAAGCGAAGCAAAAGAACTTAAAGGAAACTCTTATCTCTTCTTTACAGAAGATATGAACAGGATAATGTTTGAAATAATAAAGCTCAGAACTCACCTGAATGAGGCAATAAGGGAAGGCTCGCTCCAGCTTCACTACCAACCCATAGTTAATCTGAAAACAAACAGGATAGAAAAAGTGGAAGCACTCCTAAGATGGTATGATAAAAGGCTCGGAAATGTATCTCCCGCGGAGTTCATACCGATACTGGAAGAGACGGGGATGATAATAAATGTGGGGGAGTGGGTCATAAAAAGGGCTTGCGAACAGCTCAGAATATGGAGATCAAAGGGAATAGATATAAGCATATCCGTTAATCTGTCCGCCATCCAGCTTCACAGAAATGATTTTGTTCCCAGTATGGAAAGGATACTCGGTGAGCTACTGTGTGATCCCTCAAAGTTGATATTTGAAATAACAGAAAGTGCCCTTATGAAATACAGGGAAGATAATATTAAAAAGCTTGAGATATTAAAGCAGATGGGCTTCGGCATATATTTGGACGATTTCGGTACCGGTTACGCATCTCTCAGTTATCTCAAGCAGATGCCTGTTGACACCTTAAAGGTAGCGGGATCATTCATGATGGGTGTACCTAAGGAAAAGGACGATGTGGCTATAGTTAAGTCAATAGCAAATCTTGCCCATAGCCTCGGCATGGGTGTTATAGCGGAACATGTTGAAAGGAAGGAACAGGTTGAGTTCCTCTGGGAGCATGATTTTCACGGGGCTCAAGGATTTTACTTCAGCCCTCCCAGACCCGTGGAGGAGATTGAAAGGATTATAATAAATGGGGAACTATGTTCAGGGACAGGGTAAAGAGTATTCACTTTATAGGAATAGGCGGAATAGGAATGAGCGGAATAGCCCTGATAATGATGGAAATGGGCTACAGGGTTACGGGATCGGATATAAAGGAAAACAGAAATACAGAACTTTTGAAAAAAAGGGGGGCAAAGATATACATGGGTCACCATCCAGCAAATGTTCTCGGAAGCGATGTGGTGGTTTACTCGTCCGCAATAAGGGAAGACAATGAAGAAATCGTTGAGGCAAAAAAGCTTAGAATACCCACCGTATCAAGGGGGGAGATGCTTGCGGAATTATTCAGACTAAGGGAAGGGATAGCCATAAGCGGGAGTCACGGTAAAACCACTACCACATCAATGCTTGCGAGTATCTTTGAAGATGCGGGTACGGATCCGACCGTTATAATAGGGGGCATTTTAAAAAGATTGGGAAGCAATGCAAAACTCGGTAAAGGAAACATAATAATATCGGAAGCGGATGAGAGTGACGGTTCCTTTCTAAAACTTATGCCTGCGGTGGCGGTTATAAACAACATAGACAGGGAACACCTTGATTTCTACGGAAGCTTTGAGGATATAAAACTATCCTTCCTTAAATTTGCAAATTCCGTTCCCTTTTACGGTATAACCGTACTAAATGCGGATGATGAGGTTTGCAGGGAGCTTATTAAAAACATAAACAGGAGACTTATAACCTTCGGAATAAATCACGGCGATGTCAGGGCATCGGAGATTAGAATTGAGGAGGGAAAATATTCCTTTGATCTAATATACAAAGGAAAAAAACTCGGAAGAATAAACTTAGGGATACCCGGAATACACAACATATATAATGCCCTCGCATCTATATGTGTATCCCTTGAAGCGGGTATAGACTTTGAAGTAATAAAGAAAGCCTTGGAGGAGTTCAGAAATGCGGACAGACGCTTAGAATTTAAGGGTAATGTAAATAACAATCCCGTTTATGATGATTACGGGCATCATCCCACGGAGATAAGGGCGGTTATTAACACGCTGAGGGAGATACACGCGGGAAAGAAGATTGTTCTTGTATTCCAACCACACAGATATTCACGCGTAAAACTGCTGTATGATGAATTCAGAAAGGTTTTATCCCTACCCGATGTATGTTTTGTTACCGATATATATCCCGCGGGCGAGGAGAAGATAGAGCCTTTGTCGGGCAAAAAGCTTGCGGAAGACTCGGGCGTATTGTACGGAGATAAGGAAGGGATATTTTCCGAGATCAGCAAGATGACCGACAGCGTTATAGTCTTTATGGGAGCAGGTAATATCACAAAGTGGTGTGAAGAATTTATAGACAGATATGCCCTAAGGCATTAAAGTAAAATAAAAGGTTATTCCATGTGCGGAATATTTGGAGTATATAACTCACCTTACGCTTCCCAGTACGCATACCTCGGAATCTACGCCCTTCAACACAGGGGTCAGGAGAGTGTAGGTATTGCATCAGCGGACGGAGAGGAGATATACGCCATAAGGAAACCGGGTCTCGTACTTGAAAGCATAAAGAGGGAAGACATGTTCTATCTTAAAGGCACAAATGCCATAGCCCATGTAAGATATTCAACAGCGGGAGATCCTGGAGGGCTTAACGCCCAGCCCATAGTAAGGGATCTGTCCTTCGGTAAGGTTGCAATAGTTCACAACGGAAACCTTGTTAATTATGTACAGTTGCGGGAAAGATTTGAAGCAAAGGGTATAAAGCCGAGGTACAGCTCGGATACGGAAATGTTTCTGCTACTCATGGATGAAGGTCAGTATGTTCCCGAAGGTGTTGACATACACATTCATGACCGTCATATACTACCTCGCATATTTTACATGATGAAGGAAGCAAAGGGTGCCTACAGTTTACTGATTCTCCATGAAGACAAATTTATAGCGGTAAGGGATCCCTATGGGTTTAGGCCCCTTACCATAGGCAAAAAGGAAGGTGCATTGTTGTTCTCATCCGAAAGTTGTGCCTTTGATATCCTTGAAGGCGAATTCCTCGGTGAGATAAAACCGGGTGAGATACTTATAGCGGATAGATTCGGAATAAGAAGATACAGGTTTCCCCACAGGGAAAGGATCGCCATGTGCATATTTGAACACATATACTTTGCAAGACCGGACAGCTTCATATTCGGGGAGGAAGTCTATGGTATAAGAAAGGAGCTGGGCAAACAGCTTGCGAGGGAAGACGATGTAGAGGGGGAAGTGGTTGTTCCGGTACCCGACTCGGGCGTTGTTCCTGCCCTCGGCTACTCGGAGGAAAGGGGCATACCCTTTGAAATGGGACTTATAAGAAACCATTATGTAGGAAGAAGCTTTATAGAACCAACCGACGACCTGCGTAATATAAAGGTGCTTATGAAACTCAGCCCGAACAGAAGCGTGCTTAAAGGAAAGAAGATAATAGTGATAGATGATTCCTTGGTAAGAGGAACTACATCGCGCAGGATAGTAAATATGCTGAAAAGGGCGGGAGTAAAAGAGGTTCACCTGAGGATAGCCTCACCGCCCGTTATAGGTCCTTGCTATTACGGAATAGATACACCCACAAGGGAAGAACTCATAGCAAACAGAATGTCCGTAGAGGATATAGGTACCTTCTTGGGTGTTGATTCCATAAAATACCTCTCCTTAGAAGGATTAAGAAAGGTTATAAAAGATCCGGAAGATTACTGTGATGCCTGCTTTTCTCTTAACTACCCTGTCCTTGAAAAGGAAACATGCATGCAGAGGGTATAATTAATCACCCATTTGCATTTTCCCAATAAACAGCAGGATACCTTCCCGAGCTTTCAAACTCCTTCCAACTAATTTCGTTAAGAATTTCCGATATCATCCTGCCTACCGGATACTTATCAGCGCCCTTTGTTAGCTTTACCCTTATCCCGAGATCTGCTTCAACATCTTCTGGAAGTTCGGTCAGTATCTCCACATCTTCTACAAACGGAAGTTTCTTAACTTTCTCAAGAACCTCAAAAGTCCACTCTACCTTTAACAATCTCAAACACCTCCTTCACAAGAAAAAGATAATCCCCCAACATCTCTATGTCAAAGCTGTCCAATCCTTCACCATAATCAACTTTGCGTCGCATGTGATATAACTCCTGATTGAGCCGTCCAACATCCTTGAGAAGCTTCTTAGGAAAGTTTCCGTCTTCAGCACACTTTCTTGAGAACGCTGTAAATATACCTATGTGCTTCCACCTCCTTCCACATCTATCCGTAAGAACTGCTCTCATTAGAGTGAAAAGGGCAAAGTAAAGCTCGGAAGCGCAGGTATTATAGAGTTTCCGATAAAAAGTATCTTCCGCAACAAACAGCCTTTCTTCTGCAAGCTGGAGAATTTTCCCACGCATTGTCTATTCAATATGGTATAATTAAA
Organism: Aquificales bacterium; assembly: GCA_027037055.1. Classification (GTDB taxonomy): domain Bacteria; phylum Aquificota; class Aquificia; order Aquificales; family Aquificaceae; genus WFWF01. Next base: position 10,102 of record JALWBR010000004.1, read on the forward strand.
ACATCTGTTCCTTCACATTACAATAATTCACACGGAGGGTTAAGGGATGAAAAAAATAAAGTTGGTTTTATTAGCAATCTCCCTTAACTCCTTATGTTGGGCGGGAGGATTTGACGGAGGATTCGGATTCGGAATATTCCAATTAAGTAACTTGGACCCCGCGGGCTTAAATTCTATATTAAGGGATCAAGGGTATCCAGAGATTGAAAGAAAGACTAATTTAGACTTCGGAGGTGGTGGTTATTTTGTTAAAGATAGATTGTTGATAGGTTTTGAGGGGGGATCCTTATCAACGGGTGTTACAAAAAGGGACGGTAAAGAGGTACAGCTTGAAGGAGGGTTTCTGAGCGTAAATATAGGCTACAGCCTTTGGAAGAAAGATAAAAACATGATCTTAGCAAATGCGGGTCTCGGCTATGCGGGTCTTACCCTCTCCGTAAAGGTACAAGAGGGCGTACTTGATACCTATAGACAAAAGTCCACCACAGGTTTCATAGGCAAGGTTGGATTGGCATATCTCAGAAGGATGGGGGGATTCATAGCGGGAGTTGAAGCGGGAGCCATACAGCCCTTATCCGGTCTTGAGATAGGCGGTAAAAGGGCTGGTACCACACTACTTATAAGATTGCTCTTAGGCGGGGGAATATTTTAAAATGCAGGCGGAAGGTGTAAAGGTAACGCGGACGGGTATAAAGGAAGAAGAGAGAATAAGGGAAATTCTTGAGAAGGAAGGTTTCAGGGTTTACAAATGGTACGATCCTCCCGGCACAAGATACGATGTACATACCCATCCCGACAGGGAAGTAAGGTGGGTGATAAGGGGAAAGGTAACCATAGGTGTAGGAGATACAAAAATTGTCCTTGAGGAGGGAGACAGATTAGATCTTGAACCCCGTGTACCCCATTGGGCGGAAACATCAACAGGCGTTGAATATGTGGCGGGATCTAAGTGATCTTTTCCCCTTTCTTTCTGAACTTATGGCTATAAAAATAAGCTCCTACTATACTTGCTAAAGCTCCAAGACCTATTGTGCCTCCGAGCCACTCCTTACCATTCACACCAAGATAAACTGCAGAAGCGAGTCCCGCAATCACTATAATTATTGCAGAGAATTGTCCTATATAATAGCTCCTATGTCTAAACATTTGCTCCCTTTCAGCCATACGAACTATCCGCTCCGGAAATGATGGATCTATTTTTCCGTAATCCTCCAAAGTTTTTGGATCTGGTATCGGACCTATATGAACTTGGGTCTGGGCTATGTGAATAGGCGGGTGTTGTTTATTCTTATCCTTCTTCCCCTGCCTTTCCGGTAGGTCCTTCTGCACCCTCCCCAACCTCCATTTCAATTGCCCTTATTGAATCCCTCAGGTAGCTACCTACCTGAATCCAATCCCCAATTATATTCTCAAAATCATCTTGCTCGGTTTGTTCTGGCAATAGGAGTTGCACAACGCTTCCGTATCCCTCAATAAAACTTTCTAATAATCTGCTCATGATAACTAATTTACTCCTCAAAATAGCATGGTCAACATTACCTCCTCCTGAACCCGTGGATAATTATCTTGGCGGAGATGAAAAATAGTAAGGCACCCATGGTTAGAATCAGGGAGGCAGCCCATGCTTGACCGTGCCACTCTTCGTAGGGACCCATAGCATACTGGAATATGGTAACCGTTAGGGAAGCCATAGGCTGGGTGGGATCAAGGGTAAGGAAGTTGTTGTTAAAGGCGGTAAAGAGGAGGGGAGCGGTTTCGCCAGATACCCTTGCTATACCCAGTATTACTCCAGTCAAGATACCTCTTTTAGCAGCGGACAGAGATATATCCTTTATAACCTGCCATCTGCGTGCTCCTAAGGCGTAACCCGCCTCCCTCAAGGAATTGGGAACGAGTTTAAGTATCTCATCGGTGGTTATGGCTATTACCGGTATCATAAGAAGGGCAAGGGCGACGGAACCAGAAATACCAGAAAAATGCCCGACGGGTTTTACCATAAATGCATAGACAAAGGTACCTATAACTATTGAAGGGAAGCTCACAAGTATATCCGTTATACTCCTTAAACCCCTTATAAATCTTGAATGCCTTCCGTATTCCGCAAAAAATATACCCGTACCTATACCTACGGGAACACCCATCAGCGTTGCCATGAAGGTTATTATGAAATGGCCCACAAAGGCATGTCTTAAACCGCCCCCCTCTATACCAGGAGGCGTAGGATCATTGGTGAACAGGTTAACACTGAGAAAGCTGAACCCTTCAATTACAACATCCGCAAGTATCCAGAAGAGCCAGACCATACCGTAAAGGGCTGTAAGGGAAGAGAGTCCCAACATTAAGATGTTAACTATCTTTCTCCTTAAGATAACCCTACTTATATACTCTTCGCTCCCCATCTTTTACCCAACCTTCCCAGAATAAAGAACCTTGCAAACATAAGCAAGCCGAAGGAGAGGATAAAAAGTATCAAGGCAAGGTAGTAAAGGGAAGAGAGATAAATGTCCGAATCCGCTTCCGTAAATTCATTAGCTATGGTAACCGTTATGGTTGTCAGAGGATCAAACAAGCTTAAGGGTATCTGATGAACATTTCCTGTAAGGAAGGCAACCGCCATTGTCTCGCCGAGCGCCCTACCTACTGAAAGGACAGTACCACCCACAATACCCGGGAGTGCGTAAGGTATAACTATATTGGTAACAACCTCCCATTTGGTAGCTCCGAGACCATAACCCGCCTCCTTTAATAAGGCGGGTGTCATTTCAAAACTGTCTTTCACTATGGCACTCATGAAGGGAATAATCATGATGGACAGAACAAAGCTTGCGGTGAGGGCATCAACACCAGTGGGCGCACCTTCAAATAATCTCCCCAATAAGGGTATCTTTCCCAGTGTTTCCTGAAGAAAGGGCTCAACATAATCCGCCATTAAGGGAGCTATTACAAACAGTCCCCACATCCCGTAAATGATGCTCGGTATGGCGCCGAGAAGTTCTATGGCTGTAGAAAAAACGGGCTTAAGCTTTTGGGGTGACAGTTCCGCAATAAATATGGCTATTCCTATACTTACAGGAATTGCTATGAGGGACGCAATAAAGGTAATAAGGAGTGTACCGAAAAGGGCTGGAAGGGCGCCGAAGATCTCCGCAACAGGATCCCATGTTGTCCCAGTTAAAAAATCTATAAGCCCGAATCTATTTATGGCGGGGAGGGATTCATAAAACAATACAATAAGGGTAAGCAGAGGGAAAAGGAATCCGACGGAGAAGGCGAAAAAACCGAGGACGGATGCTGTAACCGCTTCTATAAGCTTATCCTTTTTTCCCATACGCCCGTCAATAGAATTATAACCTTAATACCAACCGTTGGCTTTCCAGTAAGCGCGAACCCTTTCTTTAACTTCTTCGGGCAGAGGCACATAATGAAGCTTAATCGCTATATCATCTCCCTTTTTATAAGCCCAGTCAAAGAATTTCACCACCTTACTGTTCCTCTCCTTCGGATAATCCTTTGCAAGGAGAATAAAGGTAGCCCCAGCTATAGGGTAAGCATCCTTTCCCCTTTTCCATGTAAGCACCTCATAAAAATCCTTCTTAGGATCCCATTTTGCACCCTTAGCTGCGGACTGGAAGGTTTTTATTGAAGGCTTAACAAAGTTTCCGTCCCTGTTTTGTATTTCCGTCACCTTCAATTTATTTTCCAACGCGTAGGCAAACTCAACATAACCTATGCTCCCCCTTACCCTTCTTATATAATTTGCCACACCCTCGTTACCCTTAGCACCTATACCCGTGGGCCAATTTACCGCCTTTCCGTAACCTACCCTTTCCTTCCACTCGGGGCAAGCCTTTGAAAGATAGTTTGTAAATATCCATGTTGTCCCTGAACCGTCAGACCTTCTTATAACCGTAATTTTCCTACGGGGCAACTTCTTATCCGGATTGTACTTTTTAATTTCCGGATCGTCCCAATATTTTATCTTCCCGAGAAAGATACCGCAGATAGCCTTTGTGCTTAGCTTAAGATCCTTAAAAGGAAGGTTGTAAGATATAACAACACCGCCTATAACCGTAGGAAACTGAGCAAGATTGTACTTTTTCGCCTCTGAAGGCTTAAGGGGTGCATCCGAAGCACCGAAGTCAACCGTCCTGTTCCTTATCTGTCTTACACCGCCCCCCGAACCTATGGACTGATAATTTAGTTTAACCCCCGTTTCCTTCATATAAAAGTAAGCCCACTTAGAATACAGTGGATAAGGGAAGGTGGCGCCCGCTCCGTTTATCACATCAGCAACCGCTGTAGAAGTAAGGGCAAAAACCAGGCTTCCGATCAATTTCTTCATCCTCTTACCTCCGCATGGTAACTTGAAAAAAATATAGCTTTACTATTGTTAAGAATTAATTAAGATTTTTTATTATCCCATGGAAAAGATCCTTAACAGCATAGACTTAGGCATAGTTATCTTTAATGAAAAAGAGGAGATAGTTTATGCAAACGATACATGTTTAAAGTGGGGCATACTTTCCTCCGAGGTTAAGGGTAAAAAGTATTACGAAGCGTTCAAAAGCCTTGAACTTATAGACATGACGGGAAAGATATTAAAGGGCGAAAAGACGGGTGGTAAATTTGAATACAGCGGTAGGATTTACAGAATAAATCCCATTGAAGAAGTACCCGCAATAAAGATTGAAGACATTACGGAATTTGTAAAGTTTGAAAGGCTTCAGAGGGAATTTTCTGCATCCGTAAGTCACGAACTGAGTACACCCATATCCGCCATAAAAGGCTTGCTGGAAACAGCCCTCATGGAAGAAAATCCCGATAGAAAGCTTATAGAAAAGGCTTTAAAGCGAACCCAGGAAATGGAAAGAATGATAAACGCACTGAAGCTCCTTGTACTCATTGAAACGGGGGGTAAATCAAAAAAGGAAAGGGTCTCGTTAAGAAACATTATAGGGGATGTTATACAAGATCTTACAGAAAGGATAAAAGAAATGAAAGTGAAAGTTAAAATTGACGGAGAAGACCTGCAGGTTATTACAGACAGGGAAAAGGTTTACATACTTCTTAAAAACATCATTGAAAATGCGGTTAAATACAACAGAAAAGAGGGAGATGTATTTATAAGAATATTAAAAGAAGGGGAAAATCCGGTGGTAGAGGTAGAGGATACGGGAGAAGGAATATCAAAGGAAGAGATCCCTTTGTTGTTTCAACCCTTCTTCGGGGGGAAAAACAAAAAAGGTATGGGACTTGGTCTTACAATAAGTAAGAAGATAGCGGATAACCTCGGCATACAAATTGAGATAAGGAGCGGAGAGGGAAAGGGAACAACAGTGAAAGCTGTCTTTCCAGAGGAAATGTAAAAGGATAAATATAGATTGGCTTTCAAAGAGGACGGGGATTTATAAACTTTATGCTGTATTATAGAGTGTATCCCCCTCAAATCTGTACCTGTAGTAGGCTGAGCATACACCCTCCGACGATACCATACATGAACCGACGGGATTCTTGGGGTTGCAAACGGAACCGAAAAGTTTACAGTCCGAAGGTTTTGCCTTGCCCCTTATTATATCTCCGCAAAGGCAGTAGGGATGATCCGAAGACCGTTTCTCCTTTAAACAAAACCTCTTCTCCCCGTCAAAATCGCGGTAGTTATCCTTTATCCCGAAGGCACTTAAAGGTAAAACACCCAATCCCCTCCATTCAAATTCCTCCCTGACAGTAAAAACTTCACTAATAAAAGAAAGTGCCTTTTTGTTTCCCTCCTCCTTTACCGATCTCCTGTACTGGATATCAACCGTATGCCTACCTTCCTCAAACCTCCTAAGTAGAATAAGCAACGATTCCAATATATCAACAGGTTCAAACCCCGATATAACGAATGGTTTTTTATATCTCTCCGCAAAGGGCTTATATATACCGCATCCCGTTATGACACTTACATGACCCGGAGCAATAAGACCGTCTATATTTACATCCGCGGAAAATATACCCTTAAGGGCTGAAGGTGTCCTTACATGATTGCAAATAATACTCAGGTTTCTTATACCCTCCCTCCTCGCCTTTAAAATAAGTACCGCTGTCTGAGGTGTCGTTGTCTCAAAACCTATGGCAAAAAATACAACCTCCTTTTTGCTGTTCTCCTTTGCTATTCTAAGAACCTCAAGGGGAGAATAAACCATCCTTACATCAAATCCGGAAGCCCTCGTACTAAGAAGAGTCTTTCCGCCCGAACCGGGAACCCTCAGAAGATCACCGTAGGTGCACAAAATAACACCGCTTTCCGCAAGCTCAATGGCAAGATCAATCCTGCCTTTGGGAACCACACATACGGGACATCCAGGTCCGTGGATAAATTCTACCGCGGAATTCAGAAGCTGATCTATTCCGTATCTTATTATTACATGGGTGTGTCCTCCGCAAAATTCCATTATCCTCAAGGGCTTACCAAGACCCCCCGCCTTATCCTTAATAACCCTTGCCAATTTCTCTATAAGAAAGGGATCCCTGAGATTAGAAATATCCATCAAAATACTCCTTAAGCATCTCCGTATCTATCTTTCTTATAGCAAAACCCACATGTACAAGCACATAATCACCTTCCTTTACATCCTCTTCCACAAGCTCAAGGGATATCTCCCTCTTTACACCTTTTATATCAACCACAGCGGTATTGTCATCCCTTATCTCAATGATCCTTGAAGGAACCGCAAGGCACATACCTTAAGTATAAATTCGTTTTTGATGTGAAAATATGTTAAAATCTTTACAAATTTAACGCAATTTATCAGGAGGTGCCTTATGAGAAACGGTCTCATCTTGGCAATACTCACATTTATTCCCTCCCTTGCCCAAGAGCTATATCTTGAAGGAGTGGAGATTAAAGAAAAAAGGGAAACTATGGGTAAGGAAGAGATAGCGGAAAGTACGGGAAAGGATACCGCGGAAATACTTGAGGGGAAAGCGGGTGTATGGAAGCTGAGAAAGGGTGCTACTGCCAACGATGTTGTTATAAGGGGTTTTCAGAAAGGCAATTTGAATTTCACGGTTGATGAGGGAAGGATATACAACGCATGTCCGAACAGGATGGATCCACCCCTGTTTCATATTGACCCCTCCGAGATTGAATCGGTTGAAATAATAAAGGGACCCTTTGATGTTGAAAGTTACGGAACCCTTGGAGGTTCTGTAAAGATCAAAACCCATAAACCCACTTTCGGCTTTAAAGGAAAGCTTTCCCTAAAAGGTGGTTCCTTCGGATATATAAATCCCTCCGTAAGGCTCTCCTACGGGAAAGATCCCTTTTTTGGTATCCTCGGTTACTCCTATCAGTACTCCAAGCCTTATGTAACGGGTAAAGGGAGGCTGCTTACCGATTATGCAAATTACAAAGAAGAGTTCAAGGATTCAACAGCATTCAACATAAATACCCTGTGGTTAAAGGGAGGTTACAAAAGGGGAAAAAGGAAAATTGAATTTTCCTACACCGCCCAGAGGAGCAGGGATATTCTTTACCCCTACCTTATGATGGATGCGTTAAACAATTCAATGGACAGGATAAGCATAAACCTTAACCTTAGAGGTATTGATATAAACGCCTATTACTCCAAGGTGGGTCACCTTATGAACAATTCAAAGAGGGAAACTGGTATGTTTATGGAAACGGATGCCAGTTCGGAAACCTACGGCGCAAAGATAAGGCTTAAAGGGAAAAGATTAAAGGCTGGGCTTGAAGTTCTCGGATGGCTGTGGGATACACAAACCGTTATGGGTTCATCAATCCAAAATACAATACCCGGTGTGGTGTTTTCAGACATCGGTATCTTCGGTGAATACTCAAAAAGATTATCAAAGAATATAGGTATAAAGGCTGGACTGAGAATTGATAAAACAAGTATGAAAGCGGATTCCCAAAAAGCTAATACTGACATGTACTTTACCTATCACAACACGAGAAGACTTTACGCGGAAGAGATATACCCTTCGGGTAATATACAGATATTCTATGAGCCCGAGAAAAATCTGAGAATCTTCGGAAAACTCGGGCATGCCTTCAGAAGCCCCGATCCTCAAGAGAGGTTCTTTGCCTTAAACAGGACTGGTATGATGGAAAACAGGTACGGCGACTGGGTCGGTAATCCGAAGTTGAAAGGAACAAAAAACACGGAAATTGATACGGGTATTGAATATAAGAGCAAAAACTTTAACATTAAGGCATCCCTTTTCTACAGCATACTTACAGACTTTATTACTGTTCACAGGGTATCTGCTGTAAACAGTACTGGGATAGGAAACAAGGCAAAAACATATACGAATGTAAACGCAAATATATACGGAGGGGAAATATCGGGCATCTTCCTTATAAGTCAAAATCTGTTTATAGATACAAACCTTTCTTATACAAGGGGGACAAAAGAGAGGGACCCCTCAAGGAATATTTACGATACGGATATAGCGGAGATACCTCCTCTTAAAGGGAGGGTTGCTTTGAGATACGACAGATGGAAGTATTTTGCTGAGGCGGAAACCCTGTTTCAAGCAACCCAAGGTAATGTAGATTCTGATCTCGGAGAGGAAAAAACGCCCGGATGGGCAATTGTAAATATTAAGGCGGGAATAAGATACAAAAGGATAACCCTCTTCGCGGGTGTAAACAATCTTTTAAACAAGGAATACTATCAGCACCTTTCCTATCTTAGGAATCCCTTCTCAACGGGAAATAAGATACCCGAGCCCGGAAGAAATTACTACCTCAATCTTGAATATGCCTTCTGATAATATCCTTTACCTTATTCACAAGGAGGGGAATCTTCCCCTCCACCTTTTCCGAAACATAATCTACTCCATCAAAGCTTGAAGGTTCAATACCTACGATGTAAATAAACGGTAAACTTCCACTTACCTCTTTATAAATATCAACCACTTCCCTAAGATTAAGGGTGTGGGTTGATAAACTCGTTACATCGTATATAAGCCTTTCCACACCCTCAAAGGTATAAATAGTACCCTCTTCCTCTCCCCCCTTTACCGCATCCACTATTATCACAACATCCGATATTTCAAAAATTTCAATAAGATTTAGAAAGTCATTAAATAATCTGTAAAACTTGACACGGGGATGATTAAAGAGGGAACTTAAGCTATCTATAACCCTGATACCTACCGAATCATCACCCATAAAGGGATTTCCGAGCCCTACAACGGATATATGCACACCAATATATAATGTAAATATGAAACCAAGGGTAGGTATATTCAAGCTCTCCTCCTGTGATGGATGTCAAGCCCAATTCTTTGATATACCCCATGTGTGGGATCATATTGAAATAGTCTTTTGGCTTCTCGGTAAAAGCGATAATAGGATGGAAGAGGTGGATATAGCCTTTGTGGAAGGTTCCGTATCAACTAAGGAAGAAGAAGATCTTGCAAGAGAAATAAGGGAAAAGGCAAAAATGGTCGTAACCATAGGTGCATGTGCCACCTCGGGAGGCATTCAAGCCCTCAGGAATTTTATGAAACAAAAAGAATTCTTGAGCGTTTATCCTAATCCCCGATTTATAGAAAGCCTTGAAAGAAGCGTGCCGGTGGGTGAAATAATAAAGGTTGACTATGAGATATGGGGATGCCCAGTAAATCCTTCAATCCTTGAAAACTTTATAAATTCTTACCTCCACAACAAAAGACCCTCCATACCAGACTTTCCCTTATGTATGGAATGTAAGATCAAGGGTAACATCTGCGTTATGGATGCCTACGGGATACCGTGCCTTGGACCGGTAGTAAGGGCGGGTTGCGGTGCCATCTGTCCCTCCTTTAAAAGGGGATGCTACGGATGTTTCGGACCTTGTAAGAATCCGAACATAGATGCACTTATATTGTGGTTCAAAAATATGGGTTTGGGTGAAGAGGAAATAAAAAGGATGTTTGAAAATGAAAATGCCTACTCACCAGAGTTTAAAAGGATTGTGGAGGGTTTGAAGTGAAAGAAAAGGTTATAAGGACGCTGACACGGGTTGAAGGTTTGGGGAGAATGAGAATAAAGATGGAGGGTGAGGAGATAAAGGGAGTTAGGCTTGAGATATTTGAGCCTCCGAGATTCTTTGAATCCATAGTGAAGGGTAAAAAGCCCGATCAGGTCCTTGATATGGTGGCGAGGATATGCGGCTTATGTCCCGTAGCTTACCAAATGAGCGGTGTTGAAGCCTTTGAAAAGATCTTCCATATAAATGTACCCGTCCACATAAAAGATCTAAGGAGAGTTCTCTACTGCGGTGAGTGGATATCAAGCCACTCCGCCCATATATTCTTTTTGCATCTTCCCGACTTTTTCGGTAAACAAAGCAGTATAGAGCTTGCAAAGGAAAGAAAGGATTTAATAGAGAAGGGATTAAAAATAAGAAAGGCCGGAAACAGAATTATAGAAGTGCTGGGCGGAAGACATGTACACCCCGTCAATATAAGGGTAGGGGGATTTTACAGGATGCCGAGGGATAAGGAAGTAGAAGAGGTAATAAGGCTTATAGAAGAAGCCTTACAAGTGGCGGAAGAATGCCTTGATGAATTTACAGATTTTGAGTTTCCCGATCTTGAAAGGGATTACGAGTTTATATCCCTTGGAAACGGAGAAAGATATCCGTTTATGGAAGGTAAGGTTGTATCTTCGGAAGGATGGAGTATAGAAAAGGAAAAATTTGAGGATGTATTTGAGGAGTTTCAGCTTCCCCACTCAACCGCCCTATACTCAAAAATAAAGAACAAAGGATTTTATCTTGTAGGAGCAATTGCAAGATTTAATAACAATCTTGAAAAGCTTGATGATGATATAAAGGAGAAGGTAAAGGGATTTTATCCCATAAAGAATACCTTCAAAAGTATAATAGCCAGATCAACGGAGATAGTCTATGCCCTCAGGGAAGCAAAAAGACTGCTTGAAAATATAGATTTGAAAGAAAGCCCTTATGTTGAGTATGAAATCGCGGAAGGGGAAGGGGTGGGTATAACCGAGGCTCCGAGGGGTATCTTGTATCACCGATACAGGGTAAACAAAAAAGGGCTGGTGGAATATGCCAACATAATACCGCCCACTTCCCAGAATCAGGGGGTGATGGAAGAGGAAGTTTTGGAAGGGCTGAGGAAGATAAAGGGTAACATTGAAACTGTAGCGGAAAAAATTATAAGGAACTTTGATCCTTGTATATCTTGTGCGTCCCACTTTTTGGAAGTTATAAGGGAAGGGTAAGGGACTTCCTATCAGAAGTCCCTGAGATACTTAGCCCTTGAGGGATGCCTGAGTTTTCTTATGGCTTTTGATTCTATCTGGCGTATTCTCTCCCTTGTAACATTGAACATCCTTCCCACCTGCTCAAGGGTGTACTCCGTTCCGTCAACCAAGCCGTACCTGTATCTTAAAATCTCCCTCTCCTTCTCAGAAAGGGTATTCAAAACCTTCTCAAGCTGTTCCTTAAGAAGCTTTTGGGCGACACGCTCCTCGGGTGGTTCTATTGACTTATCTTCAATAAAGTCCTTCATCACGGTGTCCTCATCATCTCCTATGGGCGTCTCCAAAGAGATGGGTTCTTGGGCGGATCTTAGCACCTTCCTGACCTTCTCAACAGGCATACCCATGTGTTTTGCTATCTCCTCTATGGTGGGTTCCCTTCCAAGTTCTTGGAAAAGCTTCTTAGAAACCTTTATTATCCTGTTTATTGTTTCTATCATGTGAACAGGTATCCTTATCGTCCTTGCCTGATCCGCTATAGCCCTTGTAATAGCCTGTCTTATCCACCATGTAGCATAGGTTGAAAACTTATAACCCTTTCTGTAATCGTATTTATCAACAGCCTTCATAAGACCTATATTTCCTTCCTGAATGAGATCAAGGAAATGCAATCCCCTGTTTACATACTTCTTTGCTATTGATACAACGAGTCTGAGGTTGGATTTGACCATAATCTGCTTAGCCTGTACTACCTTCTTCCTTCCCTGTTCAATGATGGACATTACCCTCTTCATCTCTTCTGGGAGTATTCCCATCTCTTCCATAAGCTTATCCACTTCCCTTCTGAGATAGATATATTCACCTCTCAAGGTTTCAAACTTATAGAAGGAGTAACCCGCTTCCTGAATCTTCTTTTGAAGATCCTGTCTGCTCATGTACTCGGAGATAAGCTCGTCTATATTTTCATGGATTGCTTGAAGCTTTTTCCTCCTGTTCTCAAGATCCCTCTTCTTCCTTATATACTTCTGATAAAGGCTTATAAGTTCATCTGCTATCCTTTCAAAGCGGGAATACTTTATCTTCATTTCCTTAACTATCCTGTTCATCAATGCATGCTTAATAAGATACTCCCTCTTGGCTTCTGGAGTTTTCTCCTTTAAATATCTTGAACGGGCGCTCAAAAGCTCCTTATAAGCCTTTGCGAGTTCAAGACCCTTATCCATTATGAATCTTTCATACTTCTCAACAAGTTCGTCATTCTCTTCCTCATTCTCACCCACCATATCCATAATGTCCTGCACCCTTATTTTTCCATCACAAAGTTTACCCCAATCCCTTAGAATCCTGTCAACAAGGAAGGAAGTTCTCAAAAGTCCCCTTCTCATAACCTTTCTTCCTGTTTCTATCTGCTTTGCATAAAATATCTCCTCTTCCCTCTTGAGAAGGGGTATCTTGCCCATCTCTCTGAGGTACAGCTTTACGGGATCTCCGTCCCTTCCCGAAAGGGTAAAGTGTTCCGTAGAAACAATAAGATCCTCACCTTCTATGTCTTCCTTCTCAAGATACTCTTCACTTTCCACTATCTGAATACCCTGCTCGGAAAGGACATCCATTATCTCTTCCAAGCTGTCAGAGTCAATAAATTCCTTATCAAGCAAATCGTTAAGCTCATCATAAGTAACATAGCCTTTTTCCTTTCCTGCCTCAATAATCCTTCTCATGCAGTCCTTATCCATCATGCCTCCTGCACCTCATAATTTTTTTTGATCTATAAAAAAGCTTCTAAATCTATTTGATTCCGCATAAGCCATCTCTCTTAGTTTTCTCTTTCTATTTTCAAAATCATCCGGAAGATCCTCGGGTACCGGATATGACCTGAGAAACCTTTCAACCACATGGTTGAATGCTTCATGCAGATTATATACTTTCATATTTATTATATCCCGAGGAACATTGTAATACTCCTCTTTGAGTATGCTCTCCGCTATAATCATCGCGTCAGGCGACAGATTTAAAGAATTTAAATCAATTTTTTCGGGTTTCAACTCCATTAATCCCTTTAAAAATATACGCTCCGCGTGGGAAAGGTAAACCCTGTCCCTTTCCTCCTCCTTCGGCTTAATATAAACTTGCTCGGATAGGCTTGTAACGGGAATACCCGTTATCTTTGAAACGGTAAGAAGCATATCGTATGCCTTTACTGAATCGTTAACAAAGGCGACATAATAAAGGAAATCCCTGAGGGCATCCTTGTCACCTTCGGATATAAGATTTATAAGATGCTCAAAAATTTCGGGCGCATTCATAAGCTTTTCCTTCAAATCCTTTCCTTCTACCTTCTTGGAAAAGCTGTCCGCGTCCTCCCCTTCGGGCAAACGAAACACCCTAACCTCCATACCCTCTTTTAAAAGAACGGGAATAGCCATCCTTTCCGCCTTTCTTCCCGCCTGATCACCGTCAAACATAAGCACAGCCCTTTTTGCATACCTTGAAAGAAGTTTGGCATGATCCTCTGTAAGGGCTGTACCCATGGGTGCAACCGCAAATCTTACACCCTTCTGGAGAAGGGAAAGAACATCAAAGTATCCTTCGGTTATAACAACAGTTTCCGTCTCCCTTATATACTCTTTACCTTCATAAAAACCGAAAAGGATCCTGCTTTTCTTAAAAATTTCACTCTCTGGAGAATTTATATATTTGGGACTTTCACCCTTTATACTTCTTCCGCCGAAGGCAACAATGTTACCCCTCTCATCCCTTATGGGTATTACTATCCTGTTTCTGAACATATCCCTATAAAATTCGTCTGACTTTATTAGATTACCCGTCCGCTCGTAATATTCAAGCAAACCCATTTCTTTTAGTTTTTCCACTATTTCATTACTGTTTTCCGCAAATCCTATTTTGAACTTCTTAATTACATAGGGATCCGTCCCCCGTCCGCGTAAATATTCCACCGCATCCCTATTCTTACTAAGATTTCTTTCATAAATTTCCGATACCACAGCCATAGCTTCCAATACCTTTGAATTATCAGAAGAACTCCCGCTTATCTTCAACCTTATACCGTACTTCTTGGCTATTTCCAAGGCAGCCTGGGTGTAAGAAAGATTTTCATAAAGGGCAACAAATTTTATAAAATCACCGCCTACCCCGCATCCGAAACACTTCCATATACCCTTTTGAGGAGATACAAAAAGGGAAGGAGTATCATCAGGATGAAAAGGACAGTTCGCCTTGTAATTACTACCCGACCTCTTCAGATCAATATAGGAAGATATTACCTCAACTATATCAAGTTCCTTGAGGAGATCTCCAATGCCCGCCGACATTATGGATATGTTAAATATAGTAAAGCATATCGGGGTGTCAAGATTTTTGAAGCTACTTGATAGAAGTTTGACAACCACCTACGAAGGAATATAATTAAAGCATGCTTGAAAGGGCTAAAGGACTTGTAAAAAAGGTAACCCTTGAAGTAGTCTATGAGGTTGTTGATGAAAGAACAAAAGAAATATTGGAAGTTATTAAAAAAATAGAGGAAAGGCAAGAAGAAGATTTCAGATACCTTAACCAAAAAATAGACACACAGATAGGTCAGGTAAGAAACGAAATGGGACAGTTAAGGCAGGAAATAGGACAGCTGAGACAGGAAATGACTCAAATGAGAGAAGAGTTTAAGTCAGAAATACATAGACTGGATGAGAAAATTGATAGAATGAATCAGGAATTCAAATCGGAAATCCAAAGGTTGGATGAGAAGATTGACAGAATGAACCAAAGAATTGACACAGTTATACAGATGCTCTCGGAAATTTTGAGATCAAAATAAGCCCGCCGGGGGCGGGCTTGGAAAAGGTTAGGGGCAATCGCCCAGGCTTCCTATGGTAGATTTAGCACCCCACTTTACGTTGAATGCACTGTCATCAGGTATATTACATCCACGTCCACCGCTGATTGTGGACCAGGAATCTCCAGCTGTGTTATTATAGCCACCGCCGACAAAGGAGATATAGCCAGAAGCTGTGTTGCTGTAGCCACCGCTGACAGAAGAGTAATCGCCAGAAGCCGTGTTGCCTGCGCCACCGCTGACTGATGAGTAACTGCCAGAAGCCGTGTTGCCTGAGCCACCGCTGACTGATGAGTCGATGCCAGAAGCTGTGTTGTTCCTTCCACCGCTGACGGAAGAATATTGCCCAGAACTTATATTGTCCCAACCACCCATCACTACAGCAAACTCCCTTGATATGACATTCCCGAATCCCGCCACTATACCGCCATAGGATGAATACGCATTCTGGTCTCCCACTATAAGATTGTGTGAACCAGTCTTAAAGTTTCTACCCCATGTACCACCGTTATTTATACAGTCTGCATCATTATTCCAATACTGACCGAGAGAACAGGTAAGTCTTAGGGCGGTATCTTGCCTCGGTGCATTGTACCCTATAATAAGATTCCCGAGACCGTTTACCTGATTTGTCTGTCCTGTGCCGTTAACAATTTGAAGGTTCACACCCTCAAAGGTTATCAGTGCACCGCTGTTTGCATTGGGATCGGGTGTTGTTACTTGAATATATGCATCCATTGCCATAACATTACTGCTTTCAATTGCACCGACTCTTGAATCAATGTTACCTACATCAGTTTGGAGCTGCGCAATTGTATTTTGAAGTTGGGTAATAGTATTTTGAAATTGTGTAACCTGCTGTTGTAATTGCTGGACTTGTTGCTGGAGTTGTTGATTTTGCTGTTGCAACTGCTGGACTAAATTTTCCAGATTCTGAATCCTGCTATTGTTGTCATTTACCGCATCCCTAACAGCATTAAAATTGGCATTAACCTCACTCGCCTTCGCCTTAGTATTGGGCTGGAAGGTATGGGGAAGATTAACTTCACCCGCAAATACAGATATTGTAAGCATAAAACTTCCGAAAAGTCCACAGATTAAGTTATGATTCCTCATCTCCTCATACCTCCCTTAAGGTTTTTACTCAGCCCACTTGCCCTTGTCCCACTCCATTTGATCCCACATATTGGAATAGGCAGGATCTTTACCGCCTCCCCCTTGCTTATCACCCCCTCCTTTACCACCTCCCCCGCAACTTACACCTAATAATGTAACAGCAAATAAAAATGTAAGGGTAAATAGACCGAAATGCCTCATGGTACCCAACCTCCCGAGTTTTTTAGGGATAGGTGCTGTTCAGGAAAGTCGGTATATCTCCGTCTTTCCATCCCAGAACCTGTCCCGATTTACTATTTTAACCTAAAACCTTTTACCAGGTTTGACAACCACTTACGAAGAAATATAATTAAAACATGCTTGAAAGGGCTAAAGGGCTCGTAAAAAAGGTAACCCTTGAAGTAGTATATGAAGTCGTTGATGAAAGAACAAAGGAAATACTGGAAGTTGTCAAAGAAATAGAAAAAAGACAAAATGAAGACTTCAGATATCTAAACCAAAAAATAGACACTCAGATAGGTCAGGTAAGAAACGAAATGGGACAGTTAAGGCAGGAAATAACTCAAATGAGAGAGGAGTTTAAAGCAGAAATACATAGATTGGATGAGAAGATTGACAGAATGAACCAAAGAATTGACACGGTTATACAAATGCTCTCGGAAATTTTGAGATCAAAATAAGCCCGCCGGGGGCGGGCAGTGGAACCCAAGATCAAGGACTTGAATAGGTAGGATCATATTCATATATTACGATGACACGGTATACTCTCAAATTAGTACCCTCATTATCAGAGTTGAAACCAGCCCTTATAAAATAAGAACTCCCTTCTACGATAGGTAAGCCATTAGGGGTAAAATCACCTTGAAGAGTTTGATCACCACCGTCATTAGTAGTGCCAATGTTATGAAGTTCCCTGTTAGCAGGAAAAGGCGGTTCTCTGACAAGGGTTATGGAAATATTTCCAGTATTAGTATTATCATGAGCGTGGACAATTACCTTAAGTATACTTGAACCCTCCGGAAGTACAATGGGACAAAAAACCGAGTTGTAGTTGGAAGCACCATCCTTATCTTCAAGATACATTGCATATACATTAACCGAAGGACTTAGCTGAAGAACATTTATAACAGGCAATGACCGTGCAGGTTGATAAACAGCGGCAAAACAACTTGCCGGATATGTAACAGATAGTATCTTAATATCCTTATTCATATCCTCACACTGCGGAGTCCCATTATTTGTAAAGCCAATCACCGCCTCTCCCCATTGACACGAACTCCCAGCTATGTTTCCCCTGAAGTTTTCCAGACTCTGTATCCTGCTGTTGTTGTCATTCACCGCATCCCTAACAGCATTAAAATTAGCATTAACCTCGCTCGCCTTTGCTTTGGTGTTCGGCTGAAAAGTATGGGGAAGGTTAACTTCACCCGCTATCAGAGGCACAGAAAAAACCAGCAAGAGGATGAATACAAAAAAATACCTCATGGTACCCAACCTCCCGAGTTTTTTAGGGATAGGTGCTGTTCAGGAAAGTCGGTGTCCTTCCGTCTTCCCCTCCCAGAACCTGTCCCGAACTGCTATTTTAACCCAAAACCTCCTCGCATGTTTGACAACCACTTACGAAGGAATATAATTAAAGCATGCTTGAAAGGGCTAAAGGACTTGTAAAGAAGGTAACCCTTGAAGTAGTTTATGAAGTCGTTGATGAAAGAACAAAAGAAATATTGGAAGTTATTAAAAAAATAGAGGAAAGGCAAGAAGAAGACTTCAGATATCTAAACCAGAAAATAGATACCCAGATAGGTCAGGTAAGAAACGAGATGGGACAATTGAGACAAGAGATAGGACAGCTAAGACAGGAAATAGGACAGCTGAGACAGGAAATGACTCAGATGAGAGAGGAGTTTAAAACTGAAATACATAGGTTAGATGAAAAAATTGACAGAATGAACCAAAGAATTGACACGGTTATACAAATGCTCTCGGAAATTTTGAGATCAAAATGAGCCCGTTGAGATTGCTTAGTAAACAGAAATAGCATAAGCTGGATGATATAAATAAACAAATAATAATTAAGTAAAAGTTATAACCCTTAGGGTTCATCCATCGGTTTTGAACCTGTCTCGCTTTCTCCCATTTACCATAAAGGTTTATATAAAAACCATTCCGCAATAGCCTACAACAGATTCATAATCCCCAGTTGTGTCACCTGATGTTCCGTAATCTATAAGCACACCCCTTTCTGCACCAAGTCTTTTTGAGGCTTCAATACCTATAACTGCGGGCAGTAATCCGCACATGCTTATACCGTAGGTCATAGCCTTAACATAAAGCTCCTCTGTATTAAGACTCTCCATTGCTTTTATGAGTATTTCGTCATCCTTTCTCGCAGTTTCCTCTGGAACATAATGAGACATATCTGAGCTTATAACAATAAGATAATTTTTATCTCTTATAACATCAGCCAAAAAGTGTCCAGCCTCCACCGCTTCGGAGTAACCTATATCCCCGACACATATGGGAACTATTGATATATTCCTTCCCAACAGATACTGAAGAAAAGGAATTTGGACCTCTATTGAATGTTCATAGGAGTGGGCGGTATTATCATAAGAAAAGAGGGGGTGAGATATTATCTCCTCGGATATTTCCCTATCCACACTAACCGTACCGAGGGGTGTTTCCCACTCGTCGCCGTTGTAAAGGGCTAAGGGATGACCTACCGACCTGTGATTGGGTCCGAGGATAATAAACTTTTCAAAATCGGAAACAGCACAGCTGTAAACCTTACATGCTATTTTGCCAGAGTAAACATATCCTGCATGGGGTGACAGGATTGCGTAAGGTTTATAGGTGGATGTATTTATTTCTCTACATACACCCGCAAGGGTTTCCCTCAGCTCCTCCCTATCCTTAGGATAAAAAAGACCGGCCACCGCCGGTCTTCTAATATTATTCATTTAAGGCTTCATACACATGACCCACAAGTTTCTCTGATGGCTTGAGTGTTTTCTTGCCGGGTTCCCATTTGGCTGGGCATGCCTCATCGGGATGATCCTTAAGGTAAACATTAGCCTTCATCTTTCTTACAAGCTCGTCCGCATTCCTTCCCACATTGTAGAAGTTAACCTCGGAACCGACAAGCATACCGTCGGGATTTATTATGAATGTTCCCCTCAAGGCAAGACCCGTGTTCTCGTCGTAAACACCGAACATCCTTGAAATCTTACCCGTAGGATCCGCACCCATAGGATACTTCACATTCTCAAGGAGTTTCTCATCCTTCTTCCAAGCAAGATGTACAAACTTTGTATCAGTAGAAACGGATATAACTTCACATCCGAGATTTACAAGCTCATCATACTTTTCCGCAAGATCAGCAAGTTCTGTAGGACATACAAAGGTATAGTCCGCAGGATAAAAGAAGAGAATTATCCACTTGCCCGCCTTTTTAAGCTCCGCGGACGATATCTTCCCGAAAGAATCTGTTTTAGGGTCATATATTTCCATTTCAAAATCGGGTACCTGCATTCCCACCCTGACAACTTCTGACATGCTACACCTCCTTTATTAGGATTATTAATTTATAATTATTATAACTTGAGTTTGACTTTCAGTAAGCCCGAATTAATAATAAAAAATCCTTTCAAACTGAGTGAAGGCTGGCGCGGAGTAATCTACACCGGCGAGTATAGAGGCAAGAAAGTTTCGCTTAAAATAGCCAAGAGTTTGGAGAATATTGAGGCAATAAACAAAGAAGCAAGAATATTGGAAGCACTCAAAGGGAAAAAGGAATTTCCGCAAATTTTAGAAAGGGGCAACGGGTACTTTGTTTATGAATTTATAGAAGGTGTACCCTTCAGGAATGTAAAGGATAAAAAGGTTATTAAAGAGGTACTAAAAAGGCTCGTAGATATAGCCCGCTTTCTTGATATATCAGGTATAAATCACGGTGAACTTAACAATATAGAAAAGAATGTCCTGGTGAATATAAAAGACACCAACATAAGTGTTTATTTGCTTGATTTTGACAGAGGGAGTTTTTCAAAGAAAACACACAATGTAAGCCAACTTATTCAAGTATTAAGAAGATACGGAATTTTATCTCTTGAGGAAGCGATTAAATTTGGCAAGGAATACTTTAAAGAACCGGAAAAGGTGGTTAAAGAATTAAAATATTTAATTGAAAAATGGTAAAGGTTGAAACTATATATGTTGAAACCGGTGGAAGGACAGATTTCATTGACATCACAGGAAAGGTAAGGGACATAGTAAGGTCATCCGGAAAAAGGGAAGGTTTGTGCGTAGTTTATGTACCCCATACCACTGCAGCACTCTTTATTAACGAGGGTGCGGATCCCGATGTAGCAAGAGACATAGCAACCTTAATTGACAAGCTCATCCCTTGGCACCATGCGGACTACAGACATGCAGAAGGCAACTCCGCAGCACACATAAAAAGCGCCATCATAGGCAACTCAAGGGTAATACCCATCGTTGAAGGCAAATTAACCCTCGGAACCTGGGAATCCATCTTCTTCGCAGAATTTGACGGCCCCAGAAGAAGGAAGGTTATAGTTACGGTGATATGATTTTAAACATTAAACCTAAAATACACCACATCCCCGTCCTGTATTTCGTAATCTTTGCCTTCCAGCCTTATCATGCCTTTTTCCTTTGCTTTTGTCCAACCTCCCGCCTCTAAAAGATCTTTCCAATTGATTACTTCCGCTGCGATAAAACCCCTTTCCATGTCAGAGTGTATTTTACCTGCAGCTTGAGGAGCCTTTGTTCCTCTCTTTACTGTCCAAGCCCTTGTCTCTTTCGGTCCGGTGGTAAAGAATGTTATTAAACCCAAAGTTTTATAGGCTGTGCGTGTTAGTTTGTTAAGACCAGATTCTTCAAGACCGTAAGCCTTAAGCATGGCTTCCCTCTCTTCCGGTTCAAGATCTACGAGTTGGGCTTCCAATTCCGCACATAAAACTACGACGGACGACCCTTCCTTCCTTGCCATCTCTTTAACCCTGTGTACATGTATGTTTTCCTTTCCTTCGGGCAAATCATCCTCCGATATATTGGCGACATATATTACCGGTTTTATGGATAAAAGGAATAAGGTTTTGTTTATATATTCAACAATCTCCTCACCGAGATCATCAACCCTTTTTCTGAGTAGCTCCATATCTTCAAGGAAGTCTTTTATTCTTCTTAAAAACTCAAGCTCCTTAACAGCCTGCTTATCACCCCCCTTTGCGGATTTTTCAACCTTTGAAAGTCTTCCCTCTACCGTTTCAAGGTCCTTTGCTATAAGCTCAATATCTATTATCTGTGCATCCCTTACTGGATCAACACTGCCTTCAACATGAACAACATCTTCCTTCTCAAAACATCTTAATACATGAACTATAGCATCCACCTCCCTTATGTTGGCAAGGAACTGATTTCCAAGACCTTCACCTTTACTTGCACCTTTTACAAGCCCTGCTATGTCAACAAATTCTACAAAGGTAGGCGTTATCTTCTCCGAATTCTCAAGCTCAGTCAACAGTTTTAACCTTCCGTCAGGCACTTCAACAACACCCACATTTGGCTCTATGGTACAAAAGGGGTAATTTTCTGCCACAGCCTTTGCGGTCCCAGTTATTGCATTAAACAATGTTGATTTTCCTACATTGGGCAGTCCTACTATACCAAATTTACAACTCATAAGGATTTAATATATTACCATCAAATAAGGAAAAAGCCCCCGTGAGGGGGCTTATTGGTTACATGCCGGGTAGTTCTGGTTCTTCTACTACAATAGGTTCGCCCGTAAGGGCTTCAAGGAATGCCTTTAAGGCTTTTTTCTCTTCTTCGGTTAGATTCAAAGGCTTAAGTAGAGGATCCTTATTAGGAACATCTCCGCCTCCCGCATTATAGAATTCTATAACCTCATCAAGGGTTTTAAATACACCGTTATGCATGTAAGGTGCGGTTCTTGCAATGTCCCTAAGGGTGGGTGTCCTGAAGGCGCCTTTATCCTTAGGATCTTTTGTTTGGAAGTAGGCGCCCAGATCCCTGTCAATCTCCCTGTGGTTTTTAAAGCCAAGGGTTTTTAATACAAAGGATCTTGTAGCCTTAACCATTGGATCGTCTTCCACGGGGTTCTTTGGAACACCCAATACATGCAGTTTGTTGTCTGTAAAGTTGGGTCCGTTATGACAGTTAACGCATCCCGCCTTTCCCACAAAAAGCTCCATACCCTTGATCTGTTCTGGAGTCATGGCATCCTTATCACCGAGCATGTATCTATCAAAGGGTGAATTCTTTGAAATTATTGTTCTTTCAAAGGAAGCAATTGCCTTGGCTATATTATCTATGGTTATGGGATCCTCTTCACCCGGAAATGCCTTTTTGAACATTTCAACATACTCGGGTATGGCATTTAACCTTTCTATCAGAAGATCGTAATTCATATTCATTTCAAAAGGTGAGGCAATTGGTCCCTTTGCCTGTTCTTCAAGGGTTTTTGCCCTTCCGTCCCAGAAAAGGGCGGTGTTGTATGCGGAGTTTATAACGGTTGGAGAATGTCTGAAATGCTTCGTACCCGGATAGGCGGGGGACATCTCCCTTGCCTTCTGGAAACCTTGTCTTGGATCGTGACACTTTGCACATGATACGCTACCGTCTCCAGAGAGTCTCGGGTCAAAATAGAGCATCTTACCGAGTTCTATCTTTTCTGGTGTCATCGGGTTGTCGGGAGGCACTGGCGGTGGATCAACAAGAGGCGCGATGGTAGGCTTATCTCCGCCCACAGCGGATGAAATGGTTATTGCTGAAATAAGTACCGCAAAGGATTTTCTCATATTTACACCTCCTTACTATCCCTTTATTTCAAAGTTAAGCTTTGTTACTTTACCCGGCTTTACCTCCACTTCCTTAACCATTTCACCGAAGCCTTCATGCCACATCTTTATCCTATATTTACCCGGGGGTATATCGGTAATCTTGAAATGTCCCTTTGAATCGGTAACACTAAAGTAAGGATTATCAAGAACTACAACCCATGCCCTCATCCAAGAGTGAATATTACAGGTTATCTCCACAATACCCGTTCCCTTAAAGGTTACCTTATCCGTATCTCCCTTCTTATGCTGTTTAAAAAGAAAAACGAGGATGAAGTTAAGAACACCATTAGCTTCATGGGTGATATTGTCATTGTTAACAACAGCCATGGTTGTACCCACACCCGTTGCAATAATCCTCGGCTTAAACTCGCATTTCTCTTGAAGTAGGGTTACCTCCTTCTTAGGAAGAGGCTTTCCACTTTTTACATTTTCTATATAAACAACTGCGTTTTTAACACCGCCCTTTTTGGAGATAATATAAACAGGATCTACCTTAAAACCTTCTCCACAAACCTCCTGATCCTTGATTATGGGCATCTTTTTGTTTTTTGGCTTCTTACTTCCCTTGAAAAGCACGAATCCCTCAATTGTACCTCCGTTTTTTACGGGAGCGGTCTGATAAGCGTAAGCTTGTTCAAAAATCTTCACATACCTCAAATCAAAGCTTTTCTCTTCACCGCCTAAGAATAGCAGACTTAAGGCAAAAGATACTAATACAGACAAAATGATGGCGAGTTTTAATTTCGGCATGTTGAACCTCCTTTGAGGGTGATTTTGGATAACACAAATCTATTTATCGTTAGAAAGGGATCTTTGTTTAAAGTTTAACTTCCTGTAAAAGGTTCAAAAGGATGGCTCTCAGATTGTCAGCACCTACCCTGCGGGCGAAATCAGAAAAGCTTTCTCCTTCATTTCTGTTTTCAAGATAATGGGAAAGTAAGGCATATAATGCCTCCTCCACCCTGTCAAGGGGAAATCCTTGAATGACTTTGAAACCCTCCCTATCAACGGACCCTCCCGTAAATATATCAACTGCTAACACAACCTCGTCTCCCAACCTTGCCTTTGTACCCACAAGACCTATGTCACCACTTCCGTGCTGACCGCAACCTTTGGCACAGGCGGACCAGTGTATTCTTACGGGTATATCAAGCTTTAATTTTTCCGACAAAAACTCTGCGGTTCTGAGTGCGTCCGTCTTGTTGGGAATAACACCGAAAGCACAGATATCACTTCCAGCACATGCTATAAGATGGGTCTTGAAGGGGGAATCCACAACCTTGTACTTTTGGAATATTTCTTCCTTTAAAAGATCCTTAAGATTTTCCTCTGGCACATTTGGTATATAAAGATTTTGATATATGGAGAGTCTCAATTCCCTGCTTCCGTACTTTCTTGATAGCTCAGCTATTTCTCTGAAATCCTCAGCCCCTATCTTACCCGCGGGTACAACAACGGACACCGCATAAGTTCCGTTTCTTAAATTTATTATCCCTTCCCTCTCACCCCATCTGTTTACCAGATCTTCACCTTTTTCGGGAAGCGCCCTATACATTCTCTGTTCTATCTCTTCCCTGAATCTATCAACACCCCACTCCTGGAGTAAAAAGTAGAGCCTGTTTTTACTTCTGTTTTCACGATTACCGTAGGTTGTGTAGATATCAAGTATAGCCCTGCATACATCCGGAGCTTCGTAAGGTTCAATAAATAGGTTCATATCCACAGCCTTTACGGGACCTCCCGATCCTATCTTCCCGCCCAAGTAAAGGTTAAAACCCAATTTTCCTTCCCTTTCCGCAAGATAAAGGCATATATCGTTATAAAGGGCATTTATAGAATCTGTCCTTGAACCGAGTACGGATATATTGAATTTTCTGGGAAGATTCGCATATCTCTTTTTACCCAAGAAAACCCTTGTGATCTCATGAGACAGCTTAACCGTATCTATAAGGGAATCCTCAGCAAGGCCAGTTAGAGGATCTCCGGTAACATTCCTTACATTATCCATACCCGTCTGCAGAGTTGATAAGCCTACACTTTCAAGGGCTTCAAGTATCTCGGGAATATTCTCAAGCTTAATCCACCTTATCTGTAGCTGTTGCCGTGAGGTTATCTCCACTCCTCCCCTGCCGAATTTATCCGCAAGGTGAGAAACTACCTTCGCCTGCTCATAGGTCAGCCTACCATTCGGTACCCTTATCCTTATCATAAAGTATCCAGGAGTTGCCTTCCTGTAAAAGATTCCGTACCACTTTAATCTTACATCCCTGTCGTCTTCCGGTATTGCTTCCCAATCTCCCTTTTCAAAGTACTCAAACATCCTTTTCTTAAATTCTTCATCAAAAGGATGGAGTTCCTCCTTTATGGCTTCAATCTTGTTTATCTTCTCTACTTTACCCTTTGCATATTCCTTAAGAAGCTGTTCAACGAGTTCCGCACAGCTCCCGCAAGATGTGGAAGCTTTCGTAAGCCTTTGTATATCCTCAAGGCTTACAGCACCTTTTTCAGTGATTGCCTTTACTATTTCACCCTTTGTTACCGCATTGCAGTTACATACAATGTCTGTATCCTTTAGCTCCTCCGTATGAACCTCCTCCGCAGGCATTATATGTTTCAAGAGGAAATAGGGTCTCTCTTCCGATATGTCTTGACCTGTCTTTATTAGATCAAGTATGTAATTGTTGCCCCTTATATCACCGTACAAAATTGTTCCTACAATTTTGTTTTCCCTTATAACAGCCTTTCTGTATATGGATTTACCGTTATCCACAAAAGATATAACCTCATCCCCTTCCTTCTCCATAAAATCACCTGCTGAGAAAAGCTTAATACCCGCTACTTTAAGCATTGCATAGGGAAGGGTTCCTTCATATTTCTTCTCATTACCCTTAAGTAAATTGTGGGAAAGTACCTTTACCTGCTCCATTATTGGCGCAACAAGACCGTAGGTCCTTCCCCTGTGTTCAATACATTCGCCAACCGCGTAAACATCTGGTGCTGATGTTTCAAGAAAATCATTTACGAGTATTCCCCTGTTTACCTTAAGTCCAGAATTTTTAGCTACATCAACATTAGGTCTTATACCTGTTGCGATAACCACAAAGTCAGCCCTTATTTCCGTACCGTCAGAGAACCTCACACCCTCTGCCCTTTTGTCGCCCAGTATCTCCTCCGTATTCTTTTCCAAATGAATGTTTAAACCCATTTTCTCAAGATCTCTTTTAAGTAACTCGGACGCTGTTTTATCAAGCTGTTGCTCCATTAACCTATCAAGAATATGTACAAGGTGAACCTCAAGACCTATATCTAAAAGTGCCTTTGCCACTTCAAGGCCCAAAAGTCCCCCGCCTATAACAACAGCCCTTTCCGAAACGCGCGCATAATCAAGAATATCAAACACATCCTTGGCTGTCCTGTAAGTAAACACACCCTTTTTATTTGTACCCTTTATGGAAGACGGAATAAAGGGTTTGCTCCCTGTTGCAATAATTATCTTGTCGTAACTGTAAAGTTCTCCATCTTCCGTTACGAGAACCTTTTTCTTAGGGAATATTCTGTCAACCCTCTTTCCTATTTCAAGCCTTACTCCCTTTTCCTCATACCACTGCCAACGCTTTATGTATATATCACTCAAAAGCTTCTTTCCCGCCAAAACCTCCGTTATAAGTATCCTGTTGTATCCTATAAACTTTTCATCCCCGAAAACCTGTATTCTTAAATCCTTATCTTCAGACTCGTCCAATATATGTTCAACAAGTGAAGTTCCCGCAATACCGTTACCTACAATAACTATTTTCATCCGTTTCCTCCTCCCCTTTGTATTGCAACTTATGTGCCAATTTTTTCTTACAACTCCTTCACCTTCAATAAGTATCTAACTTCGGAATAGGGAAATACGGGACCGTCTTTACATACAAAGTAAGGACCGAACTGACAGTGTCCGCATGTACCCACCGCACATTTCATGTGTCTTTCCATAGATATGAAGATTTTTTCGGGAGAAAAACCTCTCTCAATAAGAAGTTCGGAAGCGGAAATCATCATTATCTCAGGACCACACATCATAGCCACACTCTTTTTGGGATCAGTCTCAACCAAATCAAACAATCGGGTAACGAGACCCGTATGACCCTTCCAGTTTTCATCGGGTTTGTCAACAGTTATCAAAAGTTCAATTTTCTCTTTCCATTTTTCAAATTCGCCTTTATAAATGAGGGAAGAAGGGTTTTTTGAACCTATAAGAAGATAAACCCTACCGTAATCATCCCTGTTACTTAAAATGTATTCCGCAACAGGTTTTATATCCGCAAGTCCCAACCCTCCCGCTACAAGGATTATGTCAAAACCCTTAAATTTTTCCACGGGAAAGTGAGAACCGAAGGGTCCCCTCAATCCGAGTATATCCCCTTCTTTTAGATTAAAAAGATCCTCTGTAACATCACCCACGAGCCTTACCGTATGTTCTATAAGATCCTTTCTTATTGAACTTATGGATATGGGAACCTCCCCCTGACCGTAAACATAGAGCATATTAAATTGACCAGGTTTGAACTTTCCCAAATCACCCGCATCTATAAGGAACCTCTTTATATCCTTTGTTTCCGAAAATACCTTTACTACTCTCCCCCTTTTAAGGGAAAAGGGATTTTCCATCTCTATTTCTGGCTTTCCTGAAGCTCACCCTCCTCCTCAACTTCCTTGGGTTCAAGGGTGATAACCTTAACCTTTCCCTCCGCTATGTCCTCTATAGCCTGAAATGTCTTTTTACTGAGCTCCGTTTTGCCCCTTACAAAGAAATCTTCACCCTCTCCCAACAATTGAAGGGTTCTTTTAACCGCGGCATGAACGAGCTTATATTTTGAATCAACCTGTTTCATTGCTTCCTCTATCTTCGGTCTGGCGGACATAGCAATCACCTCCTTTGATAAGATCAATTATTTTACCGTCAAGATAATATTTGTCAATATCCCTTATAAAGGATTCCCGTTTTAATCTCTCCGCGTATATTATACTCCGTACCCTCTCCACCGCGGAGTTCAGAAAATCGTTAATAACCACATAATCAAAGAATCTCAGACATGGAATTTCTTTTAAGGCTGTGGACAATCTCAGATCCATATTTTTATCCTTATATCCTCTGTTTATCATTCTCCTTTTAAGCTCCTCAATGGATGGGGGTATGAGAAATATTGTCACCGCTGAAGGCATCTCCTTTTTTACCCTGTAAGCCCCCTGGACATCTATGATTAACAATGAGTCAACACCCTCTTTCATGTTCATCTCAATCTGATCCTTCGGAGTACCGTAGTAGTTACCATAAACCTCCGCATATTCCAAAAACTCCCCCCTCTCAATCTTCTTCTTAAACTCCTCAACGCTTATGAATATGTAGTCCACATTTTCCCTTTCAAAGGGTCTTCTCTCCCTTGTGGTTACAGTTACCACCCTTCTAACATTTTCCACGGAAGAAAGCAAGGTTTTGGCAACTGTCGTTTTCCCCGTACCGGAAGGAGCGGAAAGAATAAAGAGTTTACCCATTAAATGCTTCTGAGTATTATATCAAATAGGGGCTTCGGGTATATACCGAATACCAAGGTAAGAAGGGAACAGGTATTGAGGGTTAACATCTCACCAACCGATACGGGCGCCTTCACCTCTCTTTCTCCTTTTTCAAGGAACATGTAAACTATGAGCTTAAGATAATATCCCGCGGATATAAGGCTTGCAACCGCAAATAAAAATCCGAGTATCCACATCTCCTTACTGACGAGACCTATGAATATACCCAGTTTACCTACAAACATAGCCATGGGGGGTATGCCTATGAGGGCAAAAAGGAAAAGGGCAAGATTTACCGCAAGGAAAGGTCTTTTATAAAATAGTCCTTTAAACTCTTCAAAATGATTATTCCAATCTTCCTCTTTCTCAAGGATGGACAGTATGGTAAAGACACCGAGGGTTGCCAAGGAATAGACAAAAACATAGAAGAGGGCAGAGGTCATCAGGAATTTATCCGTTGAAGTGAAAGCTGTGAGGAAATAACCCGCATGGGCTATTGAAGAGTAAGCAAAAAGTCTTTTTACCGATTTTTGTGCGTAAGCTGTTATATTTCCGTAAAACATGGTAATTACCGCAAGGACACCTACGAGTATGTACCATTCCTTGAAAGAGGGGAATAACAAAAGGGTCAATTTTGCAAGGAGAAAATAATAACCTATCTTGGGTACCGTTGCCACATAGGCTGTTACGGGTGTGGGTGCCCCTGCGTATGCATCGGGTGTCCAGAAATGAAAGGGTACGGAAGAAATTTTAAGGGCAAGGGCAAATATGAGAAAGGAAATACCCAAAGATATTATGGGATTAAAGCCCTGGGGAGAAGTTATGTTCATAGTTCCTATGGCAAGATAAACGAAGGCGGTACCTATGGCAAACATGGATGTGCTTACGGCTCCCATCACCAGGTATTTATAAGCGCCTTCCTTAGAAAAGTAATTTTTTCTGTAAAGGGCTATTGCTATATACAGGCTTATGGATGAAAGCTCAAGACCTACGAATATAATAGCGAGGTTGGTTGAAGAAAGCATGAAGGACAAGCCCAAGGCGGAAGTAAGGATTATATAAACGGTTTCACCGTACTCGGAACCTTTCCTTTTATAAAAATCATAAAGTGCAAGAAATACAAGAGAGGTAACAAGGTATATAAGCATCTTAGCCACCAATTCCGCAGAACCTACTTTAAAACCGTTAAAGAAGGCGGATGCGGGATATCTAACATGGAAGGTGGAAATAGCGGAAAGTATGCAGACTATAAATCCTACAAGGGAAAGTATGGAAAGATTGATTCTCTCCTTTATAAGATCCAGAAAGAATATAAGGAGAATACCTGCGGAGAGGATAAGTTCCGGGAGTACAGCGTTAATATTAAAAACCATCTACCCTAACCTCCGAGGATTAACTGGGATGTGTGTCCTATTATTTTTACGAAGGGATAGGGATAAAGACCGAGTAAGAAGGCGGATGCTATTATCATAACAAAAGGTATAAGGTGGTGTATTTCAACATCCCTGAGTTTCATCCACTTTTCCCTGACCGCCTCGCTTATCCTCTCCTCCTCAAGCATTACCTTCTTGTACATGTAGAGGAAGTAAGCGGCGCCAAGAATCATGCCCGTACCTGCTATAATTGCCCAAACGGGATGGTTTTTGTAGGTTCCCAGAAGGACGAGAAATTCCGCCACAAATCCTGCAAGACCTGGCAAACCTATTGAGGCAAGACCGCTTATCATAAACAAAACCGCAAAAACGGGTACATATCTCGCAAGACCTCCCAGATTCTTTATCTCATAAGAGTGAATCCTATCGTAAATGAAACCAGCCCCCATAAACAGGGCTGCGGAGGAAAGACCGTGGGCTATCATCATGTATATGGCACCGTTTATACCCTCCTCCGTCAGAGCAAAGGTACCGAGTGTTACTATACCCATGTGACTTATGGATGAATATGCTATAAGCCTCTTTATATGAGTCTGTGCTATAGCCATCATAGCCGCGTATATTACCGCTATGACACTTAGCAAGAAAATAAGAGGTATATAGAATTCCGAAGCTTCCGGGAACAGACCCAAAGAATATCTCACAAAACCGAAGGTTCCCATTTTAAGCAGGACTCCCGCAAGTATCATTGAACCTGCGGTGGGAGCCTCAACGTGGGCATCGGGAAGCCAAGTGTGGAAGGGCCACATGGGAACCTTTACAGCAAAACCTATACCGAAGAGTAAGAAGGCGAGAAGTTCAACCCATCTCGGATAATCTATGTATTTAAGATGGGTTATATAATCAAAGGTAAACACACCCTTTGATACAACACCGTAAACTATTATCGTGGCAAGACCCAAAAGCAAAAACAGACTTCCGAAGAAGGTATATATAAAGAATTTATTTGCAGCGTAAACCTTCCTTTCGTGACCCCAAAAGCCTATAATGAAGTACATAGGAATGAGCATCCCTTCCCAGAATATGTAGAATAAGAAGAAATCAAGGGCGGAAAAGACACCTACGCATGCGGTTTCAAGCATAAGAAATAGGGCATGATAGAGGGCAACCCTGTCCTCTATCCTCCATGACCAGACGAAGGCGCAGAAAAAGAGGAAGGTGGTCATAACAATGAGTAAAAGAGCCATACCGTCAATGCCTACGTGGTAGGAAATGCCGAGGGAATTTATCCAGTTAATTTTTTTCACAAACTGGAAACCTTCCTTATTGAAATCAAAGTTTGCAAGCAGAACTAAGGAAAGTAAGAATGTAACGAAGGAGAAAACAAGGGAGATAATCTTTGAAGCTTGAGGATTCCTTATTATCCCTATCAATAAAGCACCGACAAGCGGTAAAAAGATCATCAGCGTCAATATATTCTCCATTTCAAGCCTCCTACGCCAAGCTCCAGACGAGTATTATAAGGGCGGTTAGCCCTACACTCAAGGCAAGCAAGTAAACATTCAACTTACCTCCCTGTAAAAGGGAAGTTATCCTCCCGAGGTTTGAGACAATCTCCGCGGACATGTTCACAGAGCCGTCTATTGAAGCCCTTTCTACCACAAAATAAATTGCCTTTGAAAACAGGAAGTACCCCCTTGCCAGAATTTTATGGTAGAAGAACTCAGTGAAGAACTGAGATTGGAATAGAGCATGAACAGGCTTCAAAGACTCATACAAAGACTCAGGAGACAAAACCCTCTTCACAAAAACA
>JALWBR010000005.1 GCA_027037055.1 Aquificales bacterium
ATATAAAATCTCCCACGAGAAGGGTCGGTTTCATGGAGCCGGAAGGTATGTTGAAAGCTTGAACAAAGAATGTTCTTATTACCAAAAATACGGCAATAATAATGGCAAATTCAATTATCCACTTTTTTGTCCTATCCATTAAACTTCCACCCCCTCATATTCAGCCCTTAATTGCCCGCATGCTCCGAAAACTTTTTGTCCTTTGCTGAATCTTATAAAGCACGATATTCCGTTTTCCCACAGTATTCTTTGGAAGTTCATTATATTTTCAGGCTCAGGTCTTTTGTAAGGAAGGGTGGGGTAAGGGTTGTAGGGTATTATGTTCACTTTAAACCTTTTCTTGTGCTTTCCTATTAACCTTACCAATTCAAGGGCGTCTTCAGGTGAATCATTTATATCCTTTATAAGTACATACTCAAGGGTTATCCTTCTATAGGGCTTCAGAGGATACGCTTTTAAGAAGTTCACAAGTTGGTTAAGTTTGTTGGTTTTGCATATAGGCATTAATGCTTCCCTTTTTTCTTGAGAGGGTGCATTTATTGAAACCGCAAGATTCACTTCCGACATTACTGGGTCTTGAGCCATTCTCCTTAGCTGGTATATTATACCGCTTGTGGATATGGTTACCCTTCTTTTTGAGAGATCAAATCCCCAAGGCATGGTAAGTATTTCAACAGCTTTTCTTACATTTTCATAGTTGGCAAGGGGTTCACCCATACCCATGAAGACAACATTCCTTACCTTGACACCAGAAATTTTTTGAACCTGTAGGAGCTGATCCACTATCTCCTCCGTTCTCAGATTTCTTTTAAGACCGTCAATAGCTGTGGCACAGAATGTACATCCTATGGCACAACCTATCTGTGAGGAGACACACAGGGTAAAGTGATCCCTTTCTTTTATAAGTACGGTTTCCACAATGTAACCGTCTTCTGTTCTAAAAAGGAACTTCTCCGAGTCAGAAGAGGGAACCCTCTTTACAAAATAAAGGGTATTAACCCTGAAGTTTTCTTTTAAATATTTGCGAAACCCTTTGGGCAGATCCGTCATTGATTCAAAATCCGTAATCCCCTTTTTGTATATCCATTTAAGGACCTGATCCGCCCTGTATCTTTCAAATCCGCTGTTTACGAGTAATTTAGTCAGTTCATCCTTAGTATAAGAAGTAATAGCCATAGCAAATATAATATATCACTCAAAGTATTCCGCACCACAATTTTCCGTTTCCCACACAACAACCTTTTTAAGCGATGGAAATTTTTCCTTCACCTTTTCATAAATCCACTTTGCTACATTTTCCGCACTTGGTGAAAAGTCAAATATATCATTCAGGTGTTTGTAGTCGGGGAGAATGTCTTTTAAAAATCTGTCAACTTCCAGAAAGTCAACACCCATTCCTCCCTTATCAAGCTTATCTGCTTCTATGTATAGCTCCACCATCCAGGTATGCCCGTGAAGAGGTTCGGGTTTGCCGTGATAGTCCGTTAGAAAGTGGGAAGCATTAAACTTCCTTTTCACCCTTATTATCCATGCCATATCTTTCCGCCTCCTTTATTATCCTCTTAACCTTATACATCCTTTCGTCCGCTTTCTTTAACAATGTTTCAAGATCTTTGCCGTCCTTGGGAAAGCATGCGTATCCCGTGCTTAGTGTAATTTTAATACCTTCCTTTTCAAAAAATATCTTATTTTGCAGTCTGTATATTATGTTAAGTACATTGACACAAGGATCATCGGGTATAAATACAAGAAACTCATCACCTCCCCATCTTCCCACTATGTCATTGTGTCTCAGGGAATCCTTTATCTTATTTGCTATAATTGAAAGCACTGCATCTCCCGTAACATGTCCGAATTTATCATTTATAAGTTTAAAATTGTTCAAATCTATTAGGATTATACTGAAAACATGATCAAGTTTTATAGCCTTTTCAATTTTATCTTTAAGTAATTCTTCTAAGAACACCCTGTTATAAACGCCGGTAAGGGAATCGTAGATTGCTATTTTTTCAAGCCTTTTTATTGAAAGTATTATTTTTACAAGGCGATAAAAGGAGTAAAATATGATAAACAAACCGACAAAGGTTAGGGTAAGGGACAGGTTAGGCTTTTCAATAAAGAAGATTAATAATCTGGAAAGTAGGAGAAAGAGAAAACCTGTCAATAGTATTAAAAGGTATCTCCTGAAATCTTTGTTCAAAATAAGGATCACTGTTATCGTTATTGTGAATATCAGGAAAATGACGAGTTCTAAGATAAATATGTTTTCGGAAAGCACTACAAAACCTCTTAGCTCTTATATCTCAGCCTATAATTTCCTTAGCCTTTTTAAGGCACGAGTGTACCGCAAACATAAGTCCGTGATCATCCCACCTGTCAAATTTTTCTACTATCCGTCTTTCTCCGTTTGTAATCCTTATGTAGATATAGTTGAGGGCTTCCCTTACCAAAGGAGTATCACCAAGCTCTTTGATAATTCTATCTTTAACCTCGGGTGGCAGAGGTATTTCTTCCACTCTCAACCTCCAAAGAGCTACTAACAAAGTAAGGCACCACTCCGAAATATATTTTAAAAAATTTAAACCTGTAAGTGTATCCATATATTATATACCTTCCTTCCTCAAGTTCAGGAGATCTGTTACCGGAACAACAGCATATTTCCCCGTCTTTGTAAGATTTTATAAACCATACAATATTCTTCTTAGTGGAATAAATATTTATACGCTTGTTTTCTATCCATAACATGAAAGGTTTTTCGTCAAATACAAGGACTGTTTCCCCTTCCCTAAGGGCGTTTACGAAATCCTTCCCGCCTTTTATGGGTTTTTCAGAGAGTATATAGTTTCTGAATATTTTGAATGAAAAGGAATAGTCAGGAAAAATAAGTTTCTTCTTTGAGTCAACATAATAAAGCTTTACATGATGATCCAAACCTCCTACCGTCTTTATAAACCAGTTCTTCTCTATTATCTTTTTTGCGTAGTATTCTATATCCATAAGCCTTCTCATATAATAGGGCAGGTTTTTCCTTAAGATAGGATAAAAGAGAATATAAGAGAAAAATAAAAGCACTGCTCCGAATTTATTCTTTTTAAGTACATCCTTGACATTTATAACTTCCAATGGCGTTCCTTTATCAACCCTTCCCTTCCATATATACTTGGGATTAAAGGGGTGAGCTATTACTTTTATCCCTTCAAGATCTATAATGTCTCCCTCTTCTACCCTTCTTTCTTCCCCTACTATAAAGTCATCGGTTACATGATGGGCAACCTCTTTGTTTCTGTGATCAGAGACAACTACAAAATCTATCCCGCATTCTTCTTTTGCCTTTTTTATATCTTCAACCTTTCCGAGGGAATCATAAGAAAACTGTGTGTGTATATGAAATTGAAATGAATATATATAAAGATTCGGTATGTCAATAATTGTCTCACACCTGTTAGCCCTTAGAAATTTTACAGGTAGTAAAAAAAGCCATATACCGAGAAAAATATATATTATCAGTAAAAGGAAAAGTACGGTCATTTTATATGCATTTTTTCTCTTACTTCTTCCATGGTCCTCTCCGCTATTTCCCGTGCTTTTTTGCTTCCCTCTTCAAAAACATCATGGATTGTGCCTATATCTTTCGCTATTGTCTTCCTTCTTTCCCTTACCGGTTCAATAACACTTATAACATGAGGAAGGAGTTTACGCTTACACTCAACACAGCCAAGTTTACCTTCCTTACAATCCCTGTAGATCTCCTCTACCTCATCCTTGTTCGGGTTCATAATCTTGTGATATGTAAATACCGCACATATATCGGGTCTGCCCGGGTCATTTTTCCTTAATTTTTGAGGATCGGTAAACATCTTTAGTATCTTTTCTTCTATCTCCTTATTTTCATCGGAAAAGAATATGGCATTTCCGTAGGATTTACTCATCTTTCTTCCGTCCGTACCTGGTATCTTGGGCGTTTCCGTCAGAAGGGCTTTCGGTTCCGGGAAAGTATTGCCGTATAGATGATTAAACCTCCGTGCTATCTCCCTCGTCATCTCTATATGTGGTAACTGATCCTCACCCACGGGAACGCCTTCCGCTTTGTATATAAGTATGTCCGCGGACTGCAAAACGGGGTATCCCAAAAATCCGTAAGTATCCGTTTCATAAAATTCCCTTTTTGACACATTTATTTTTTGTAGCATTTCTTTCTCTATCAGACCGTTGAATAAAGCTTCAACAAGATTTTCAGCCAAAGAGTCCATAAGATGTTCTTCAAAACCTTCAAAGTCCTCAACCTTGTAGGGTAGCATATTTATAAACTGTCTGACCGCATCCCTTATACCGCCCCTGAATTGTATTTCAAGATCCTGAATCTTCAATAGGTTGTATTTCATATCTTTGTAAGTGGGATTCCACTCCAACCAACTTTTTGGGGTTATCATGCCCAGTAACAGGTAAAGTTCCGCATGCTGTTTTACATGAGATTGGCGGAACAATACACTCTTTTTGGGATCAAGTCCCAGGGAAAGCCAATCTACCATAAGTTCTTTTATATTTTTTTCCAATTCATTAACATCCTTGTATGAGGTTGTTAGGGCATGCCAATCCGCTATGAAGAAGAAGGTTTCCTCCTTCTCCTGAAGCTCAATCCAGCTCTTTATAACTCCGTAGTAATGTCCTAAATGCAACTTTCCCGTCGGTCTCATACCGCTTATTATTCTCATAGGGAAGTATTTTATTATTTTCTTAAGCGGGTATTGGATAGAATATAACATTATGGACTACAAGATAATGAATATAGGTGAAAAAAGGGCATGTATTGTTACCGAATTGAATCAGTATGAGAGGGATAAGCTTGTTGACATTATAAAGGGGGAAGGTATGGATGAGTTACACCTCGGAATGTCGGGCATAAGTGCCATGATTGACTTTTTAAGGAAAATTCCCCATCTCAAAAGGCTGTATATTGTAGGAGATATAAGGGGTGTAGATCTTACTCCCATAAATGAGCTTCATGACCTTGAGCTTTTATTTATATCAAGGAAACCCGATGATGACACATGGATAGATTTTTCAAATTTAAAAAAGCTGAGGATTCTTTATACAGTATGGTGGAAGGGTATTAGGAACATAGAGACCCTTGAGAACCTTGAGGAACTCAGGATAGGCATGTTTTCAAACAAGGATCCCGTGTACGACGGAAAGGATTTGACCCCTTTCTCTAATATGAAGAAGTTAAAAAAACTGTGCTTTGACGGAGCTCCTAAGAAGCTGAAAAGTTTAAAGGGTGCTGAGAATCTTAAGAATCTTGAGGTACTCCATCTTGGGTTGATTACAAAGCGCATGGACGGTAGGAGTATTTGGCATGAAGATGCTTCCTATCTTGAGGGTAAGGCACGTAGGCATCTTTGTGAAAAACTTGAGAGCTTGGAAGGTATTGAGAACCTTACAAATCTGCGGGAGTTTTTCATCTGTGCAAAGAAGCTAAAAACAACTAAGAATCTTGTATCTTTAAAGAAACTCAGGGATGTCCGTATCCACGCGGATGATATAGAAGATAAAGATCTGTCCCACTTCCTTGAATTACCCGAGCTTATAATATTTGAATTTGTCCCGCCCAAAGTACGGGATAAGAAGATGTATACCCCTCATCCTGACGAAATTAGTGAGGTTGCACACGATAGACTTGTAGAGTGGAAGGAAGCGGGCAAGATATAAGTTGTTTGGGTAAGGATAAATTTTACTTATAGTACTGGTGTTACAAACGGATCTAATGTTCTTATATGCATATAAATATATTAATTATGTCGGATATATTATGCCCGCCTTTCAACAAGTTATTTCTTTTGTGCGAAGTCAAAATTTTTTTATGCATGATTTATTAATTTGGTTTATAATTACTATAACTAAAATTTAAGGGAGGTGGACTATGATAAAGCTTTTACTTGTGTCACTGGGTGGCAGCCTTATGGTTATGGCTGCCGATGGTGAAGCTATCTTCAAGCAGAAGGGATGCACCTCTTGTCACAGGCCAGATATGGATACGGTGGGTCCCTCTCTTAAGAAGATAGCTCAAGCTTATGCGGGTAAGAAAGGGGATCTTGTGAAGTTCCTTAAGGGGCAGGGAGAAGCTATAGTGGATCCTGCTAAGGCATCCGTTATGCAAATGCAGCTATCAAGAATCAAAAACCTTTCTGATGCAGAACTCGGCGCACTTGCTGATTATATCCTTAAATTCAAATGATCTATAACAACGGGTGGGCACGCGTGCCCACCTCCTTTTTTCTCCCCCTGTTCTTTTTTTAATTTAAAATTAAAAACTATTATATGATCATAATAATTACCCTGTTGATGTTTGTAGCGTTGTCAAACTATGTTATAAGTGCATTTCAGGAAGCTAATGCTGTCAGACAAACTGTTGAAAAGATTTATCTAAAAGAACAAGGGCTATATATAGCTACCTCCGCCATCCCTCTTATAAAGGAATTGATAAAAAGGGATGATCCTTCCTATGACAGTTTATCTGATACTTGGGCTTTGCCCATTGAATTTGCTACGGAGGAGGGTAGCATACAGGTTACCATAAGCGATGAGGATAGATTTTTCAATCTCAACTATGTGGCGAATGAAAAGCATAGACAGGTTTTGGAAAGGCTGTTTCTATTACTTAACATAGATCCTTACTACATAGATTCCATGCTTGTATGGATAGGTGAAAGGTCGGGCGGTGTAGATACGGATTATCCGGTGAAGGGTAAACCCTTTGACAGTACCCTTGAGCTTAAATACTTGGGTATGTCCGATGAAGATCTTTACGGAAAAATGATAGGTAACAAATTTTATGAGGGTCTCTTATCCCTTGTAACGGTTTATTCCTCCGGTAAGATAAACATAAATACAGCTCCGAAAACCCTTCTTATGGCTCTTGATCCTTCCATTGATGAAACCATAGCAAAGCGGATAATAGAAAGAAGACAGGTAAAACCCTTTAAAAGGCTAAGTGACTTAAGCCTTGTTGAAGGTATAAATCCATTTGTTGTTTACAATATTGAGAAATTTGCGGATGTAAAAAGCAGGTTTTTTAACATAGAGATTGTTGTTAAAGTGGGGGATGCGGAGGTTACCGTTAGAGTTATATATGACAGGCGGAAGGATAAAATAGTTTACAGGGAGATAATTTAATCTTTTTAATAAATAAAGGAGGGGGAAGTTATGAGGGCAATGTACAATCTCTTAACGCTTTTAATAATTTCCCTTGGTATTTCTTTTGGTGGTGATTTTGTATTCGGTCCCGTGAAGGTGGAGGTAGGACCGGACGGTAAAGGTGAGAAGACCTTTGAGTTTGAAGTGCCAAGTACGAGACCTACTTACGGGGTGCATGTTCGTAATGGGTACATACTGTACGGGGGTAAAGGCGAGAAAGTCAAAAAAGGTGAGATCTACATTAATGGCAGGCTTGTAATGACATTTGATGATAAACCTTACAGTCCCAGATCCCGGAAGAAATCGGGTGTTGATGTTAAACTCAGGAAAAAGAATATAATGGTTGTTAAAGTATGGGGACCTCCAGGATCTTTTGCAAGTGTTTCAATAGTAGAGGCACCTCTTAATCCATCTGTTTGTAATGAGGATTGTAGTTTGAGTGTGCAGAACTGGGGGCCCAGCACAGGTGTAATGATTTATTGGGCGCGATTTGAGGAGGAGGGGATAGAGTATTATGTGTTTTACAGGTCTGGGAGTAAGGAGGGGCCTTGGGAGAAGCTCTATACCATAGGTTGGAAGTACAGGAGCGGGCCTGCTATGGATGATCCGCCCGATCTTGATAAGAAGACATATTGTTATAAGGTTGAGGCTGTGAAGGGTGGGAAGGTGGTAAGGGTTCTCGGACCCGTTTGTGTACCCCCCTACAGATACTCATGGTAGAGATGAAAATAGCGGGGAGGGATTAGTTTTTATAATGGATTTTTAATTCCTTAAATATTTGCTCCAAGTATTCCGTAACTTCCTTTAAAAGTGCTGATGCTAAATCTTCTTTATGGTTTATAAATAGATCATAGTCCTTTCCGTATAAAAATCTTTCCATTTCCGCGGAAAAAGGTTTTATAGCTTCTTTCTTTTTCATCAGTTCAATTCTTCTTTTTAGCCCGTGTGAAAACTCTTCCAGACTTCTCTTGTAATCCGCAACTTTGCGAAGAACCATGGAAATATCAGTTTTAACACCCCTGTCTATTAGCCAGTGTATATCCCATATATCTCTTGCCTTGAAAGGTAATTTCTCTGAAAATGCCCTCAGTCCCATAGCCACTATCTTGTCAGCGAGTATTTCTTCAAGCCTTTCTACCTTTATCCAGATATTGGGTATATCAAAGAACAGATCGCTTTTTACTTTCTTCATGCAGGAAGTATAGGCGGGGACACGGGCTATTTCTACTTTAACCCTTAATCCTCTGTATTTCAGATCAAGTATGTAGAGGTGTTCCGTTTGCTTTTCTTTCAATCTGATCTCGGGTAGATTTTCCTTCACAGAGACGGCAAGTTTCTCACCTGCACTGATGAATCTCTCCCCGGCTACAAAGTCAAGGTCTTCGGAAAGCCTGTTTAACCCGTAACACAATCTTAAAGCGGTACCCCCTTGGAAGACCATGCTATCCGCAAGCTCCTTATCATCGCTTATAACTTCCAAAATTGCAAGCTGTATAGCTTCCCTTATATAATGACTTTCTCCCGCACCCTCTGTAGGCTTTGCCTTCAGAAGTATAGCCCCTGTTCTTTCCACCTTTGCTCCTCCAGAAGATCAATGCTCCTTCTGTGTTTCTTTAAGTCCCTTTCTGTAAGATCGGGAGACGCTTCAAATACTTTCTTTTTTGCATTCCATACAATTAAACCCTTTTCCAAAAAATCCTTAGCCTTTTCCCTATTTATGTCTCCGTGAACGAACTCCACTATACCGAAGGGAGTTTTGTATGTGTAGCTTCTTCCTTCGGTTACAAAGGTCAGTCTGTTGGGCACTTGAGATATTAGGGATAACTCGGAGGCTCTGCTTTCAAGGGAATGGTAAAAAAACTCTCTGCCTCTAAGTATATTTGCAATATCGTATAGTTGTGTAAAAGGATTCCTATTTTTTGACCTCGGATTGGCATAAACCCCCTTTGCCACCCTAACTATTAGACCTGCATCTATGAACTTTTTTAACTTTTTATAGAAGGTGTCTTTCCTACCAGAGAAGTATGTGCGCATTAAAGTATCAGTCCATAGCCAATCTCCTTCTTCCTCTAAAATATCCATGAATTCAAGCAAGGTTTTGAGACTAAGCGGTTTTTTCATACAAGTAAATTTACATTAGGAGTTAAAATTGGGCAACTATATGTTAAGATATGGGTAAGCTAATTGTGTAATCAAGAAGAATTTCTATTTACTTATACTCCTTTAGCATTTATATGGGCGAAGGTTTTTAGTTTAATATTTTTAATTAAGGAGGGGGGAAAAGATGAAAGCAGTGTTAAATCTCTTAACACTTATAATTCTTTTCTTAAGCTTCTCACACGGCGGTGATTTTGTATTCGGTCCCGTGAAGGTTGAGGTTGGACCGGACGGTAAAGGTGAGAAAACTTTTGAGTTTGAAGTGCCAAGTACGAGACCTACTTATGTGGTGGATGTTGACAATGGTTACATGCTTTATGAAGGAAGGGGTGAATTGGTTAAGAAGGGAGAGATTTACATCAAGGGAAGGCTTGTAATGACATTTGATGACAAACCGAGGGCTACTAAACCCGGTGAGAAATCAGGTGTTGATGTTAAGCTTAGGAAAAAGAATGTAATGCTTGTCCGAGTATGGGGACCTCCAGGATCTTTTGCAAGTGTTTCAATAGTGGAGGTACCTCTTAATCCGAATGTTTGTAATGAAGACTGTAGTCTGGATATTGCTAATGAAGGTCCTAATATAGGTGTTAGCATTTCTTGGGAAAGGTTTGAGGGAGAGGGAATAGAGTATTTTATTTTCTACAGATCTGAAAATAAGGAAGGACCATGGGAGAGGATATTTGATGTTGGCAGTAAATACAAATTTGGTTATATACTGGATCATCCACCTGATCTTGATAAGAAAACTTACTGTTACAAAATAGAAGCTATCAAGGGAGGAAAAGTTGTAAAGGTTTTGGGACCCTTGTGTGTACCCCCCTACAGATACTCATGGTAGGAGGGAAAAGGGATGAGGAGGTTATTCATTATTGCCCTCATTATATTTCCTTATTTTATGGGATTTTCCGAAGAACCGAGATACAACCAGCCCTATATGAGGGACGAGTGGTATCTGTACGGTTGCGGTATATTCAATTCTGTTGACGATGTGAGTAAGTTTTTGAAAAAGTATGAGAGCTTTCTGAAGAATGAACGTTTTGAAGATGTTGACGGTGTCATCATAAACCCTTCCGCTGTTATATGGGAAGCCTCCAGGGAATTCGGCGTTAGCGTTGAGCTTTTGCTGTTTACAATGCAGAAGGAACAAAGGGCTGTTACTGCAAGAGACCCACTGCCAATTGGCAAATTAAAAAAACTCATGGGTTATGAGGGGGAAAGATGCGGAGCGGTTCATGATCCTTCCGAGATGAGAACGGAAAGGAGTACAGAAAAGGCTCAAGGAAAATTATTTATAACCAACTCCGCTACTAACACCCTTTCTATCTATGATCTTGATACCTATCTTCGTATTAAAGACATCGGAGTAGGTTCAAGACCGTGGAGTGTGAGGTTAAGGCCATGGGGAAGATAATTTTAATTTCTTTGGTCGGACTTTTTGCCTTTTCACAAGATCTTTACACGGAACTTACGATGAACCCTTCCGATCCCGATCTCGCCTTCAAGTATGCCTTGCAGGTTTGTGAAAAAAAGGCGAGTGTGAATGTAAACAGGTGTATTAAATCCTTTGCCTATGTTGTGGTGTTGGAACCTTCTTATACGGAAAGGTGTTTGAAAGCTTTGGCGGACTTTGGTGTTGAAATGTCCGCGGAGGAGTTGATGACGGAAGCAAGGCAGGTGATCATAGACACCATAAGGCAGGAGATAGAGATATTTAAGATAGAGAGATTTAGGGATCCGAA
This sequence comes from Aquificales bacterium, assembly GCA_027037055.1. Taxonomy (GTDB): domain Bacteria; phylum Aquificota; class Aquificia; order Aquificales; family Aquificaceae; genus WFWF01. Next base: position 11,088 of record JALWBR010000005.1, read on the forward strand.
TGAAAAAGACATAAGAAGAATTCTTAGAAAGGATCCTATCTCCTCTTTTAAGGATCCATTCACAGGCAAGCGTGTTGATGTAGAATTTGTAAGGGAATATCTTGGTGTAAACTTTTAAGGTGAATTTTGTGTCTAAAAATGATAGATACAGAAGTATGGTGCGAAGCACCATTATAATAGCTGTTAAGGAGTAACCATGCATTTGATAAAGCAAAGGATAAGGAAACTACCAAAAAAACTCCCAAGAAAGGAGATGGGAAGCAGGAGATTGGAAAGACAAGAAACCGAAGGAACGATTTTTTACACAAGTAGGTGAGGAAGTTACAATGGCTGTTTATACCTATGAAGGTATATCAAAGGACGGTAAAAAGATAAAGGGTAAGATAGAGGCGGATACGAGAAGGGAAGCCCTTATAAAGTTGAAGGAAAAGAACATAGTACCTCTTGAAATTGAGGAGTACACTTACAAAAAACCTTTTTGGAAAAGGGAGATATGGAGCAGGAAACCTTCCGAAGAGGAGTTGGCTTTTGTTCTGACTCAAATATCAACGCTTCTGCGTTCCGCTGTACCCCTGCCCAAGGCACTTGAACTTGTAGCTTCTCAGACGGAAGACGAAAGGATAAGCTCCGCCCTTATAACAATAAAATCGGAGATTGAGGGAGGGAAACATATATGGGAAGCCTTTCAAGGGGCGGAGATATTCCCTGAGTTTCTTTCCGAGATGCTAAAAACCGCAGAGACCGGAGAGAATCTTGAATATGTCTTTGAAATGGCTTCAGAATTTCTTGAATTTATATCCGAGATAAGGTCAAAGATTATATCTTCCGTGGCATACCCGAGTGTAGTTATAGGCTTCAGCATCCTTGCCCTCTTTATAACCATAGAATTTGTTATTCCTAAGATCTCAACCATATTGCTTAGTTTCGGGAAGGATCTCCCCCTTATAACCAAAGTGGTTATAGCCTTATCTAAGATTTTTAAACTACTACTCTTCTTGTTACCCTTAGCCCTTATAGTATTATTCCTTCTCAGAAAGAGGTACGGTCGGGAGAAGTTTGACAGCTTTATGTTAAAACTGCCCGTTGTGGGGAAAATAATCCTGTACTTTAATATATCAAGGTTTGCAAGGGTCATGTACATGATGATGAGGGCGGGTACTCCCATTACAAAAACTGTGCGTTTGAGTGTAGGCAGTATAACAAACAGAAGTATAAGGAGTAGGTTTGAAGGGGCGGAGGAGAGAATAGCAAAGGGAGAGAGCCTTGCCAAGGTTTTAAGGGATACGGGAATATTTCCTCCCCTCTTTATCAATTTGGTGGAAACCGGCGAGGCAAGCGGTGAGCTTGAACGCATGCTTAATCTCCTATCAGAAGTCTATAAGAAGGAAGCTATAAGACAGATAAATTTGTGGGTTCGTATGATAGAACCCCTGTCAATGCTCATAATAGGTATTGTGGTCGCAGTTATAGTAATGAGTGTTATCTTGCCTATAACGGAAATATCCGCGGGAGTCAGATAATATCTTCTGAGATTATACCTTCTATTACCTCTCTTTCGTAAAAATTGCCCACCTTCGGTATAACCGTTTCCCTTATTGCATCTTTTACATCAAGTCCCTTAGTCCATTTCCTCACACACCTTATAGAATCCCTTATTGAAAAGACATAGTTAACGGGTTCTTCCGTTTTATTTGATTGATAAAGTTTATAGTGATTTCTTATTCTTTCTACTATGCTTAAAAGCTTAACCAGTTCAAATATTGTTTTTTCTGCATCCTCGCTAATTTCCACATCAAAATCAATGTTGTTAACAATCTTGTGCCATATAAAATAAAAATCCTTCGTACTTATATCCCTCAGGGTGGGTATGTGGGGCTTAAGTATCATGGCTTCGTCACAGTGGAAGAATATGTTTTCCTCGGAGAAGGGCGGGTAGTCAATATAAAGGATTTCCGCCCTTGATTTAACATCCTGGGGAAGCTCATTAACTCCCATGTAGTGTTGGGGATTCATACTGCCGAGTAGCAG
>JALWBR010000006.1 GCA_027037055.1 Aquificales bacterium
GTTGTGTGAACCTCCACATTGGTTTCAAGCCTCCCGTGGGCTATCTGGGTTGCACTCCTTGAAAGGTCTTCAATGGGTGTGCTTATATGTCTTGCTATAAGCATGCTTATCCACACAGTGGCAAGGGCTGTTATAAGGGTTATAAGCACCATAAAAAAGACATAAATGCCCGCTATTATATCCCTTGAGCTTACAAAACTCCTGAATTCGGAAGATAGCTTTACAAGGGCGTTAATAGTTTCCTGCAATTTAGTATTTTTATCTATACCTATCTCATAGTAGCCATCGTAAGAGATACATAGTACCGCCTTTTTTCCTTCGTACATTATGTCAAAATTACATGCATTTACCTTTTTAACATCGGAGATCCCCGGTAATGTATCCCTGATTTTATTTATATCCTCCCCCTTAGATAGCATGTATAGTATTACATTTCTGTAAAACTTTATTTGATCCAATATTTCCTTTTCCATCTCCTTTCTTGCTTCCTTGGAAAGACCGTATATGGAGGTTGCCCTGTGGGATGCGTAGGTTTTTGTAGCCTGAACGAGAATTATGGAGGATGATATATTCAGAAGCAGTAGGGGTATGAAGAGATAAAGGAAGAGGATGTTGGATAGTTTTTTCCTCAGTTTTCCTTTTGATTCTCTCAGATAGACCTTTATTAATTTTCTAAAGTATATTGTGAAAACAACTATCAGTACAAGGAGATCAAAGTTTATTATCAGGAGAATCCAGTAGTAGCCGGGATCGGGAAGCCTACTGAGATTTTTAAAGAAACCGTAGTTTATTATTCCGAAGAGGATCGCAAGAAGGAGAAGACTAAGATAAATCCTTTTCACGATTAATCATTTTCCGAATCCTTTATATGTTTATGTTTTATCATCTCACCTTCCGCCCAGTATATTGCCGCCTCCGCTATGTTCTCCGCATGATCCGCTATCCTTTCAAAGTGTCTTGCCACAAAGGAGAGGTTTATAGCCTTCTTTATATTTCTCGGATCTTCCATAACATAGGTTATGAGTTCTCTTTCCAACTGGTGATAAAGTTCATCAACCATATCGTCCCTTTTTATTACCTTCTTGGCTATTTCAGTATCCCTGTTTAAAAAGCTTATAACACCATCTTCAACCATCTCATGGGCTATCTCCGCCATCATTGTGAGATTAACATAGGGTTTCAGGGGAGGCTCTTGGGCAAGAAGAATGGACCTCTCCGCTATATTCTCAGCCTCATCGCCCATCCTTTCAAGATCCGACACTATTTTATATATTCCCATTACGAGCCTGAGATCGCTCGCCTCGGGCTGATATAGGGCTATCATCCTTATACATTTCCTTTCTATTTCAACTTCGTATCTATCTATTACATCGTCGTTTTTTATTATTTCCTCCGCAAGCTCTATATCCTGATCGTTTAGCGACTTTATGGCGGACTTTATGGATTTTTGAACATGGGAAGCCATCTCTATAACGAGTTTTTTAGTTTCTTCAAGCTCTTCAAAAAATTTCATAGGTCAGCATCCTTCCTCATCTATGGTGGAATAAAGGGGCTTTACCTTACCTTCGGGTGTTGTATCTTCAAAGTCCCTTTCAACACCAAGCTCTTCAAGGCAGTGAACGATGTCATGATAGAATTCCGCCACCTTTATAAGTCCCGTTTCCTTACCAACTTCATTAAACAACCTTATCTTGTCTGTTGCCTTTCCTTTCCCCCTTTCCACTATTGCGCCCGCATGTCCAAAGGATACTCCTTCCATCTTTTCTTGAAACTTACCCGCCACAAAGGCTGCAACAGGCTTGTTCCATTTTCCTTCTTTGTAAAGTCTGAGTATGGTTTCCGCAGCCTTTTCTTCATAACTTCCTCCCACCTCTCCCTGAATTACAACCGCCTTAACATTTTCATCGTCCGCTATATTTTCTATAACATCCGCAAAGGTTGTACAGGAGATTATATCTCCTCCGAGGGCAAGTGCCATATAGGTTCCCCATCCCCTTCTCATAAGCATTTCCGCAGTTGTAGTTGTCAAACCCCCGGATTTTGAAAGTATAACTATTGATCCGTCCCTGTAAGCTATAGAAGGATTCTTACCCCCTATGGCTCCTATCCTTGCGGGTATTCTCGGAACTATACAGCCGAGAGAGGTAGGTCCTACGATGGTAACACCCCTTTCCTTTGCATAATGATAGAAGTAAACCGTATCCCTTATGGGTACATGCTCCGTTATTATGTATATAAGCTTTATACCATTATCAATAAGCTCTATAACCGCATCCTTTACAGATGAGGGTGGTACATATATAAGCCCCGTGTTTATATCCTTACCCTCCGGAGAATTCAAGGCTTCCCTGACCGTATTAAACACGGGTATCCCCGCTACCTCCATGCCCCCTTTACCCGGAGTTACACCCGCCTTTATTATTCCCGGGTACAGGGCTTCCGTCTCCGCAACAACCTGGGAAGCCTCCCTTCCAGTAATACCTATAACTATAATTCTCGTCTTATCGTTTAAATAAAGTGTCCCGACATTCCAATACTTTTCCATGGGAACCTCCTTTTAAAGTGAATATGGGAATAATTATAATATTTTAACTCAAAGTATTTATAATATCTTCTCTTAGCTCGTGAGCTCTTTTGAGGAACTTTTCTGTTTTTTTCAAAATTTCATCCGCTGTCTCTTCGCTAATATCCTCATTAGATAAAAATACATCGTAGTCGGTTTTTTGCCTATACTCCATCAGTTCGTCAAATGTTTTGAGAAGATCCCTTTCTTCATATAAATGTATGTGTAGTAGCTGTCTAACCTCTTTATGAGAAACCGGGTCTTTACCGTAAAGTGAGAGAATACTTTTACTCATATTGAAAACGGCATAATCCTATTGGCGAGTGTTAGGAAAAATCCTTCCTTTTTCAATGTTTCAAGTTCTCTGAAAATTTCCATCGCTTTTTTACAGTATAATTCCGAAAGCTTAAGTTTTTCGTCTAGGGATAGTCTTTCCCCTTCACTCAACTTCAACACCCTCTTCTTCTATTTTCAAGCGTAAAGGTATTTTGTTTATAAATTCATCCTCGGTAATTATTATAGGGGCTAAAAATACCCTGTATCTTTCTGCGAACTCATCTATCGTACTTCTGATTTTATCAATATTTGTCTGAGAAAGCTCGTTTGGAACAACAATTAAAAGGTCTATGTCGCTTTCAGATGAAAAATCTCCCCTGGCATAGGATCCGAATACAAACATCTTTAAATTTCCTGCAGTTGTTTCAAGCTTTCTCTTTAACTCCCTCAGCGGTACACCCGCCAATTTTTCTATGGCTTCAACCGTTAATGTCATGGTTTTTAAATATAATGCCTGAATGGTTTGTTGGGAGTAATTCCCTTCTGGGTAATATTTATGTAAGAAGCTTTTCTTTAAGTCCTCTTATATTGGTTTGAAAGTTTGAGAAATAACCAGCTTTTATAGGTATAAGTTACCATCTAAACATTACTTTCAATATATTCTGTATGGGTGGCATAAGATCTAAGCAGGGGGTTGGGGAATCTTGCAAGGGTTTATGCTGGGTATGTGGGAAAGAAAGATAAAGTATTGGACTAGGGTGTAAGAAATATTGAGGATTTGGTAGTATTTACCTTTTTCTATAATGGTGCCATTTCGCCTGGAGTTTCCTTACTAAAATATTAAAGTGTGGTATTGTATCAATTAGATCCCTAATATAAGTGATGTACGGTATGAATAATAAAATTAGAATTATTTTGAAACAACAAGAGTTGATCGTTGCCAACACTGGCGAACCCTTTGAGTCAAAAGGGGTTGTTGCTATATGTAGGCTTGGACTTAGTGAGAAGATTAGATCCGAAGAAATTGACGATTATGGCGGTAAAAGAGGGAAATCTTTGATTGAAGAAATATGTAGAAGAACCATTGAAAATAGATGGGGAGATAGGAATAATTTTGCTGAAGACAAGAGAAGCGAAGAGAGGACGTATGTGGATTACTCAGGCAGATTCATATATGAACTGTTGCAGAACGCAGATGATGCTATGGCTAATGTAGGGAGCACCTCCAGAGCTCAGTATATAGGAGAAAAAGGTCTCGGTTTTAAATCTGTTCTTGAGATAACCAACAATCCTAAGATATTCTCTGGGGAGTACCAATTTGAGTTTTCGCAAGAAAAGTTGAGAGATGTTTTGAACAGGTACGACCATTTAAGAGATTTTGCAAATGAGGATAAATTGCCGATCTTCAGGCACCCTTTCTGGATTGATAACAAACCTCATATGGTTCAGGAACTCCAAGAGGAAGGATACAGCACCGTTATAGTTTTACCCTTCAAAGGTGAAAAAGAAAAAGAGAAAGCATATGAATATCTTAAAAACTTTGATTTTAAAACTCTACTGTTCGTAAGGAATATTGAGGGAGTCTGTATAACTTTTGAAGAAAAAGGTAAAAATACTGGCATCTTCCTGATTAGAGAGCCTATCGGCTCTTATCAGGATTATGAAGAAAAGCATTATATCTTTGAGGTGTCTTCAAATAAAAGGACTAAGAAGGAGCAAAATTTCATCTTATGGTCAAGTGATTTCAATATTTCGGATGGAAAGGAAAAGGGAAATGTGTCTATTGCTGTCAAAACCAAAGACTTTGAAGGATTTGAACCATTAGAGATTAAAGACAATAAGCTCTTTGTATTCTTCCCAACAGAAGAAGATTTGCCTTTAAACTTTATACTTCATGCAACTTTTGATATTGATTCCAATAGGAAACATGTAAATAAGGATTTGCAAACCTATAATCCAGCTCTGGAAGAGATTGGAACTCTTATCAGGAGTATTATAAATTCAAGAAAGTATCCACCACAGGATTTTATTAACACTTTTATACCAGAGGATGAGCCTACCCATGGTATTGCCAAAGACATACATAAGCGGGTCAAAGAAGCACTTTCAGATAGCAGGTTTATACCTATCATAGGTGGTGAAGAAGGAGAGTTTTATAAACCCTCTGAAGTCTGGGCATGGAATTACGATTTTGGAGAAATTGTTCAGAGCTGTCTTGAAAATGGAATTTTAGAACCAGACAGAGTAAAGGAGTTTAGACTAGTCACTCTCGAACTTAACAGGCTTAAAACCAAACTCCAGAAACTCAATACGGAACAGCTTGAGAACTCTGAATACATTGATATTCTTCAAGGGATTTCTATTGAAAAGGATGTTGAGCCAGATTTAGTAGAGAGGCTCATAAAACTATGGGTAAAGCTATATGAAAAGAATAAAGAAAATGAGGAAATTATAGAAAGTCTATTGCTTGTAAAAATATGGAAAACCGAAGATGGGAAATTCAGATCCCTAAAGGGTGATGCACCTCTATTTTACGAAGTTGTTGAGATTGGCGATTATTTACCGCATGATGTCCTAAGTAAGGATATTAAATCATTTCTTGAAAGCGATGATCTAAAAGAAAGGTGGAAAGACATTAAAGATGAGCTGAGAGAAACAAAGAAGGTATTATTTATAAACACAGATGCCAGCAAGCGTGAAGCCATATTAAGCTATATAAAGAACAAAGATTTGGACTGGTGGGAAATATACGGATGGGACTGCCTTAAAGACTTAAAGCGGGTTATAAGATCTGATTCCAGAGTTAACTTTGAAGACAAAAAGTCTATACACGTCCCCACAAAAGATGGCTGGAAACCTGCCATCCTGACATACGCTGGCAACAGCTGGGGTGTTCCCAAGGAGCTTGAGGAGTTCTGGGCAAATATAGAGGATAGGTATATCCTGCTTGATAAAGATAAGTGGGAAATTGAGATAAAGAATTTAGAGGAGTGGAAAGGATTTCTTGAAAATATCGGTGTGTCATGGGTGCCAAAGGTGTGGAAAATAGAGAAAGGCAAAATATCATTGCCATTTCATGAGAATAACCAACCTCGTGTTGAGGAATTTTCACGTACCAAAGATATCTTTAGAAAGTATTTTGACTGGACATATGCGGGACGGGATAAAAAGCTTAGGGAAAACTGGTGGATAGAATTCTTTCCCGAATGCATCCTCACAATTAAAGAATTTAATTACAATGTTATACAGTTAGTAGTCAAACTGTATAAACAGATCGGATCAAAGACACTCCCATATAAGGGAGGGAGTTACTATAAATACGATACATTGGCAAGATACCAGATAAAGGAAACTGAATGGGTTTATTTAGGATCTACTCCCATTTTAAATAATAAAAGACTTTTTAAACCTACTGAAGTTGCCTATACACTGGATAACAATGCTTATAATAAATGGAATCGTTTTTTGCCTATACTGAACTTTTCCAAAGTTTATAATGAATGGCTTTCCAGTTTTAGTAGCAGTGGTATAGGATTTATAGAGTTTCCTACTAAGGTGGATTGGTTTGACATCATAAAAAAAATAAGTAATATAGAACCCAAAGAATTCAAACTTGTTGAACAGTCTTACTTAAACTTTGTAGAATATGGTAACTCTCAGTCTAACATCTATAGTTTAAAACTGCTAACGAAATCAGGCAGTTATAGACCAGCAACAGAAATCTACTATATAGATAAGAATTCATATAGCGTTTTTAGGGAAGATGAGGAATATAGGAATCTCATCTTTGTTTTAGAGCTTGATAAGGGCAAGGAGTTTTCGGAAAAACTGAAAAATGCTGTTAGACCAATCTCAAAGCATTTAGTTATAAATGGACTTAAAACTCAAAACGGATCAGAAGGCACATTTGAATTAGATAATATGCATATTATAGGAATTAAAGGCATAATTAAGCGCTTCGGTATCAATCCAGAAAGCGATATAGATAGATTGGAAGTATTACTAAGGGACTACAAAATTAAAACAGTCAAAAACCTCAGAATAACCTGCCAACTTGAAGGTATGCCTCAAAAAACAATTAAAGTCCCATTCTATATTAATGAAAATGGGAAGGAAATTTTGACTGAAGAAGGACAAGAATACAAAGCAATAGCAGAATTCATAGGCAGAAGAGATTTAGAGGATACTATAGATAAGCTATTAAGGCTTAAACAAAGAGATGAAATCATTGAGTTTCTGAGAGAAAAAGACATTTCAGAAGATACAATTAGGGAAATTGAGCAGTCAAAGGAAAAGGTAGTAGAAGTAGAGCCAGAATCTGTAGGTAAGCCTATTGTAAGTGTCCAAACTACCAGTGGAAGGGATACCTCTCAATTAGGCAAGTCGGATAGGAAAAGGGTGCATGAGGGTGAAGTAACTAATGAAGATGAAAAGACTTCCATAGAAATAAATACAACAAAGGGGCAGCCTTCGGAAAGAAGGTCAACGAGAAGCACAAGTTCAACGGAAAGGGAAAGGGGGCAAGAGTCCAGGGAAGCGGGAGAAGAGGCTGAAGATTACATAGAAAAACAGCTAAGAGAACTTTTACAGAATGATTTTATAATAGAGCGCCGTAAAAGGATATATTATGCAGAAAATAATTTTACTGAGGTAGATTTCTACCTTAAAAACAAAGTTACAGAAAAAGAAGTATTTATGGAAGTCAAAAGTATTAAATCTGGAAACACAATATATTGGTATGCCAGTGAGGCGGGATTAGCCAAAGAAAAAGGCGAACGATATTTTATTGTTTGCGTTAAACAGTTAGAGAAAAAAAACCAATATGTAGAACCAGAAGTTTATTACTTAGTGGATCCATACAGTAAGTGGAGAAATAGAAATGTGGAGACTATTATTGAACAGCCAAAGGAAGTTTCAATAGATTCACAGGAAGGTTTAAACAATTTAAACGTCTCCGAGAGTGATATAGAAGCTTTAAATTTAGCAATATCTAAACAACCTCTCAAGAAGAAGTTTAGGATAGAAATATATCAAAATGAATTTGAAGAAGGTGTGGATAGTTTTGTTGAAAAGATAAGAAATTTGTGTAGTTAATGAACTTATACCTATTGTGTGTTGTAAATTTTTATGGTTAGAACGTCATTATTTTTGCTTTTCCATTATTTTAGTTTAAAATATACTATCCCTTACGGGGTGTAGCTCAGGTGGCAGAGCGTCGGCTTTGGGAGCCGAAGGTCGCAGGTTCAAGTCCTGCCACCCCGATAATAGTATCATGCCCTTAAGGGGGCTAAGTTTTATAATATTTATTGTTTGAGGGCCCGTAGCTCAGCTGGATAGAGCAGGGGATTTCTAATCCCCAGGTCGGGGGTTCGAGTCCCTCCGGGCCCGTGAGGAAGGCGCGTAGCTCAGTCGGGAGAGCGCCGGCCCGACACGCCGGAGGTCAGGGGTTCGAGTCCCCTCGCGCCTACCATTTATCTCCCATAAACCCCTGTTATCTCTGAGAGGTAAGCGGTTGTCTGGGTATTCAGGTATTTCTTTTTTACTCTCCATTTCCAGTTGCCCCTTTTCTTTGAGGGTGTGTTCATCCGGGCGTCTTCACCCAGTTTTAGGATATCTTGGATGGGAACTATGACCATTTTTGCTTTTGACATGTAAAGAAGTCTTATAAGTATGTCGTTTATTTTATCCCTGTCTATATTTAAACCGATATAGGAAAAAAGATTGTTTTTTACTTTTGCGTTTGTTTTGTCAAACCATGCGCGCAAGGGGGGATTGTCATGGGTGCCGGTAAAGGCTACGCAGTTTTCCGGGTAGTTGTGAGGTAGGTGTTCGCTGTTTATCTCATCAAAACCGAATTGAAGAACCCTCATCCCCGCTATATTAAACTTATTGATCGCATTTCTGACATCGGGTGTTATATAGCCGAGATCTTCCGCGATCAGGCGTGATACATCAACGAACCTGAGTATCTCTCCGAAGAATTCCTCATAAGGTACTCTTACCCATTTGCCTTTTAAAGCTGTCTTTTCTCCAGCGGGGACCTCCCAATACGCTATGTATCCCCTGAAGTGGTCTATCCTTACATAGTCATATATCTTTGTGAGGTGGATGAATCTTTTTACGAACCATGAAAAATTATCTTCTTTTATCCTTTTCCAATTATAGACAGGATTGCCCCAGAGCTGACCGGTTGAGCTGAAGTAATCAGGCGGAACACCCGCTATTGCCTTAGGTTTTTTATCCTTATCAAGTTTAAAGAGATGGGGGTTTGCCCATACATCAGCACTGTGATAGGCGGGATATATGGGCATGTCTCCAAAGATCATTACTCCTTTGCTGTTTGCATACTCTTTTAGCCTGAACCACTGTCTGAAGAATATAAATTGACAGAACTTTGAGAATTCTACCTCTTCTTCGGACACATGTATTGCATCCTTCCATCTATGCCATTCAATACCGTGCTTTTTGCTTATTGCTTCAAAGGTTGCAAAGTCTTCAAGCCAGTGGCTGTTTTTTTTGCAGAATTCTTCATACTCCCGAGTCGGGGTAAAATTAAGAAAGGCTTTTTTCAGTATGTTTTCCTTTTCCCTCATTGCCCTCCTATAGTCAACCTCGGGTGTGGGGGGTGAAGGTTTGATATACTTCCTCTCAATGAGGCCTTCTTCCGCGAGTATTTCCGCACTTATAAATAGCTTGTTTCCCGCAAAGAGGGAAAGGGGATTGTAAGGCGAATTTCCTAAGGACGGGTGGGTGGGATGCAGGGGTAGAATATGCCATATTCCCTGCTTGCCCTCAGACAGGAAATCAATGAATTCATAAGCGGACGGACCAAAATCGCCCACGGGCCCGTCGGACGGTAAAGAGGTTATATGTAGAAGTATTCCCGCTTTCCTCATTTTTCCTTTTTCATATATATAACCGCTAAGGGGGGCAAAACAAGTTCAAGGGAGTGGGATCTTCCGTGGAAGGGTAAAGGTTCAGCTTCCTTACCTCCCATGTTGCCCATTCCTGATCCCCAGTACTCTCTTGCATCCGTGTTAAGAATCTCCTTCCAGAAACCCCCTTCCGGTACGCCTACTCTGTAGTTGTATCTCGGTACGGGTGTGAAGTTGCAAACTACGAGGATCTTATTACCCTTATTGTCCTTTCTTATGAAGGAAATTATACTTTTTTCCCAATCGTGAAAATCAATCCATTCAAACCCGTCGTATGAACAATCAAGTTCGTAAAGGGGCGGGTTTTCCCTTAATGTCCTGTTGAGATCCTTTATCAATCTTTGAATGCCCCTGTGACTTTCATAGTCAAGGAGATTCCACTGGATACTTGATTCATGATTCCATTCATCAAACTGTCCTATTTCACCCCCCATAAAAAGCAGTTTTTTGCCCGGATGTGCCCACATATAGGCTAACAAAGCCCTCAGATTGGCAAACTTCTGCCAGTAATCACCAGGCATTTTATTTATGAGGGAGCCTTTGCCGTGTACAACCTCATCATGGGATAGGGGCAGGATGAAGTTTTCGCTGAATGCGTACCATATACTGAAGGTTATATCATTGTGATGATACTTCCTGTATATTGGATCTTTGGAGAAGTAAAATAGGGTGTCGTGCATCCACCCCATGTTCCATTTAAAACCAAAACCGAGACCTCCCGTATAAACGGGTCTTGTGACCATGGGCCATGCGGTTGATTCCTCCGCTATGGTTTGTATATGGGGAAAGTCACCGTAAAGAGATTCGTTCAGTTTTTTAATGAATTCTATGGCTTCAAGGTTTTCTTTTCCACCGTAGATGTTGGGTATCCATTCTCCCTCTTTCCTTGAGTAATCAAGATACAGCATTGAGGCAACAGCATCAACCCTCAGGGCATCCACATGATAGACATCCGCCCAGAAATGGGCGGAGCTTAAAAGGAAGGATCTAACCTCAGGTTTGCCGTAATCAAATACAAAGCTGTTCCAATCTGGATGCCACCCCTTCCTCCAGTCGGGATATTCGTAAAGGTGTGTGCCGTCAAAATATGCAAGTCCGTGAAGATCCGTAGGGAAGTGGGAAGGTACCCAGTCAAGTATGATTCCTATATTATTCTTATGAAGCTTATTTACCAAGTACATGAAGTCTTCGGGTGTTCCGTATCTTGATGTGGGGGCAAAGTATCCCGTGATCTGATAACCCCATGAGCCGTAGAAGGGGTGTTCCATAACGGGTAATAGCTCCAGATGGGTAAATCCTATTTCCTTAATGTATTCCACCATTTCATCTGCAAATTCCCTGTAGGTTAGACCCTTTTTCCATGATCCTATATGTACTTCGTAAATGCACCACGGGGAGTTTATGTTGTTGAATCTGTGCCTTTCCTCCATCCACTTATCATCCTCCCAGCGGAAATTTAATTCCCATACGACGGATGCTGTCTTCGGCGGTACTTCCCAATGAAGGGCGAAGGGATCTCCCTTTTCCGCCCACCATGATCCTTTTGCTATGAAGTATTTATAAAGCATGCCCTTTTCAACATCGGGGATGAAACCTTCCCATATACCGGATCCGTCTTCCCTTTTAAGAAGGGGATTTTTCCCCCTGTCCCAGCTGTTAAAATCTCCTATAACCGCCACATAGTCCGCATTGGGTGCCCATACCGCAAAGTATGTTCCCTTTTGTCCTTCAACTTCAAGGGGATGGCTACCGAATTTGAGATATAACCGTGTATGTTCACCTTTCCTGAAAAGGTAAATATCAAAATCCGTAAGTAAGCTAAAGGGTTTTGTAGCTTTCATTGTACAGATCAAGGTACTCCTTGGCGAACCTCCTCCATGAAAAGTCCTTTTTTAATACTTCCCTCCTTACCTTTTTCAATTTCTCCTTGTTATGGTACAGCTCAACCGCCCTTTTTACCGCGCACAGAAACTCCCATTTTGTAGGATTCTTGAAGGTGATACCGTAACCTTTGTCCTCCGAAATGTCCACAACCGTGTCCGCGAGACCTCCCGTTTCTCTGACGAGGGGGATGCATCCGTACCGCATGCCTATGAGGTGGGACAGCCCGCAAGGTTCAAAGAAGGAAGGCATCATTATGAAGTCCGCTGAAGAGTAGAGCTGTCTTGCGAGGGCGTCATCAAAGCTCACCCTCGTAATTATATTTTCATAAATATGGCCTACTTCTCTGAAGGCATTACTGTACTCGCCTTCACCGAGGAAGAAGAACAAAGCATTTAATCTTGACAGCTCCTCAACCGATTCAAGGATTAGCTCCACGCCCTTTTGATGGGTCAGGCGGTTTATAAAGGCGAATAGGGGTCTATCCGCAGGATTTATATTGAATCTTTTGAGAAAAATATTCTTATTCTTTTCCTTTTTATCTATATCCCTTGCGGAAAAATTTTCAAATATTTTCGGATCCTTCTTCGGATTCCAAACTTCATTATCTATTCCGTTAAGTATTCCCCTTAGTTTATGCCTGTATTTTCTCAATACCCCTTCAAGACCGTAACCGTACTCTTGGGTGAGTATTTCCTCCGCGTAGGTTGAGCTTACCGTTGTTATAAAATCGCTATATATTATTCCTCCCTTTAGCAGATTTACCCTGCCCCAGAACTCAAGGGCGTCCGTATTAAAGAGATAAGAGGGAAGGGCAAGCCTATCTATTGTTTCCTTATCAAATATACCTTGATAGGCTATGTTGTGGATTGTAAGGATAACCTTTTTATCCCATCCGAATATCTCCTTTAATATAACCGCGAGAAGGGCTGTGGGCCAGTCATTAAGATGTATGATGTCTGCATCAATGAGTCCGTTTCTGAGGGATTCCGCAACCGCCCAACAGAAGCTTCCGAATCTTATATCGCTGTTTTCATATTCCCATCCCGCGGGACCGTAAACATGGCTACCCTTAAGAAGCTCTTCAT
>JALWBR010000007.1 GCA_027037055.1 Aquificales bacterium
CAATATACCCCTGTGGGTTATGGATTTGTCAGAAGGTACCCTCAGCTCACCTTTAACCTTTTTTATCCTACTTATCTTCATCAATCATCAACCTCTTTTCCCTTATCCTCTCCAAATATTTACATAGCTTTTCCGATTCTCCTTTTTCAATCATCCTCTTTATATCAGAAAGGACATCCATATAAACATCTATAGCTTCTATTACATTATTGCGGTTCTCCATAAAAATATCCCTCCACATCACTGGGTTACTTGCTGCAATCCTTGTAAAATCCTTAAAACCCGCACCGGGGTACTTGAACAAATCAATTTCCTTGGACATTCTGTCTATGGTTTCTATTAAACCGAAAGCTACAGCATGTGGAAGATGGGAAACCGCACCAAATACATAATCGTGGGTAAAAGGGT
This sequence comes from Aquificales bacterium, assembly GCA_027037055.1. GTDB lineage: Bacteria > Aquificota > Aquificia > Aquificales > Aquificaceae > WFWF01. The sequence goes on from JALWBR010000007.1 coordinate 409, forward strand.
CCATAAATTCAACATGTGAGCCTATGGATCTCCACATATCAACAACCCTGCTAATAAATGCACCGTTTGTATTTTCTGTGGGCGTTATTATCACCTTTTTATCTTTATATAAATCCGATCTACTGTATTCCACTCCTGATTTTTCCGTTCCAGCAATAGGATGACCGCCTACAAATCTCCCTCCTAAAAAAGATTCCATTTTATAAACTATATTTCCCTTAACACTACCTATATCCGTAACTATCACATCCTCCCCTATCAAATCCTTTAAGCACTCGCCTATTTCTGTAAAGGTTCCGACAGGTGTTGCAATAATTACAATATCTAACTCTATACCTTCTATACAACCGAGATCCGTATAGCCGTAGTCTATTATTCCGAGATCCAGCGCCTTATCAATGGAATTCTTATCTATGTCTATGCCGTAAATACTGTTACACAAACACGCCTCCCTCAAAGACAGGGCAAGCGACCCTCCCATAAAACCTACACCTATTATGCACGCATTACCGAACATGCTTTTTTATTCTATCAGAAGCCCTATCCTAATAAGCTCAAAAAGAAGTCAATTAAACCCCTTCTGTAGATATGCTTGTATCCCCTTATACCTTTAAGCAGATCCATATAACGCTCAAGTGCTTTACCCCTTCCCATCCGGAAGGCAACCTTCTGAAATCTGTAGGCTAAGGAGGCAATCTTCCCTGCGTAAACGAACTCAGGAACCATCTCCTTATTTACATAATCCCTGTAATATTCCTGCACATAATCAAAATCCTTCAAAGCACTTTTAAAAAGCAGTTCACCTCCCCACAGTCCGTAAAATATACCCTCACCGAGCAACGGATCGGTCATATTTGCACTATCGCCCACAAGGAGTATGTTACCCTTACCCGTATTTATGTCCTCCGCCTTCTCCGTAAAAGGTATAAACCACCCTTTACACCCTACATCTTTAACACCAAATTTCCTTTCCACATAGTCCTTTAATATAAGGGCTATATTTTCAGAACCCGTACTGGCTATACCTACACTTACTGTACCTTTTCCACTGGGAAACACCCACAAATATCCCCTTTTTACATAACCAAGCTCTATAATAACCCTTTCCGACAGTTCACCTTTAATGAACACCTCCACAGCTCTGTAATACTTCCTCCTCTTAAAACCAAGTCTCTTTAAGACCTTTGAATAAAAGCCGTCCGCCCCTACGAGGTATTTGGTAAAAAAGATCCCCTTGGATGTATGTACCTTAATCCAGTCCTTATCCGTTATATAACTTTCAAATTCGCATGCAGGTATGAACTCCGCCCCCGATTCCCTCGCACTTTCTAAAAGGAAATTATCAAAGTCCCTCCTGTGTATAATGTAGGCGATCGTATCACCTGAAAACTTGGTAATATAGGAAGAACCTCCGTAACCGAGGGTTCCACCCTTTATTTCATTCTTTACCAGATTCTTCCATCCCTGTGGGAAAAATCTCTCAATCCTTTTTGATAAACATCCTCCGCACAGTTTATCCCTTGGAAATTCGTATTTGTCAATAATAAGGACCTTAAAACCTATCTTGCTTAGTCTAAAAGCTGTATAGGAACCCGAGGGACCAGCACCGACAACAACAAAGTCATATATTTTCATCGGACATTTCTGTCCATATCCTCTCCCACACCTTAAGTTCTTTGTCAACCTTGAACTCTAAGGAAGGTATTATCCTCGCCCTTATGCTTTTTTTAAGTAAGTGTCTTATAAATCCTGCAGAATTAGTAAGTGCTTTAAGTGTTTCCTCCTCTTTTTCATCAGGTATAACTCTGAAATAAACCTTCGCCTTTGTGTAATCAGGTGTAACCTCAACCCTTGTTATAGTTACCAATCCCACATTCGGATTTTTCACCTCACGGGAAATTATATTACTTATTTCCTCTTTCAATAAGCTTTCAAACCTTGCCTTCCTTCTGTCCTGCATGTTTCTCTAAGCAGGTATGATAACATAAATCACCATGGATTTATTAGACAGCATAATATTGGGTATAGTTGAAGGACTAACGGAATTCTTGCCTATCTCATCCACCGGTCATCTCATTTTAACAGCCAAAGTCCTCGGTCTTAAACAGACAGAGTTTCTAAAAAGTTTTGAGATAGCTATTCAATTAGGTGCAATTCTTGCTGTATTGATAACAGAAAGGGAAAGATTAATGAAGGACAGAGATATATGGAAAAAGATTATTGTAGCTTTCATACCTACGGGTATAATAGGCTTCAGTCTTTATAAGGTTATAAAGGGTGTGTTTTTGGAAAGCTATCTAACCGTTGTCGTTTCCCTGATTATAGGCGGTTTCGTTTTAATTGCGGTTGATTTACTATTAAAAGAAAGGGATAAACATACAATTGAATCCCTTCCTTTACGCAAAGCTTTCTTTATAGGTGTGTGTCAGTCCGTTGCAGTTGTTCCCGGTGTGTCAAGGTCAGGAGCTACCATAGTAGGAGGGTTACTTTCTGGATTGAGCAGAAAAGAAGCGGCGGAGTTCTCCTTTCTTCTCGCAGTACCCACCATGTTTATGGCTACATCCTATGATCTTTTTAAAAGCGGAAGTAACTTCACCTCTGAGAATTGGACACTACTCTGTGCAGGATTTATAAGCGCCTTCATTGTGGCTATGATTACAATTAAAACCTTTCTTGGGTATTTAAAAAATCACGGCTTTCTTCCCTTTGGCATATACAGGATAGTTGCGGGTATCATTTATTATTTCGTTTTCATATCATAGTATTCCTTATATTTTTTATTTATTTCCAAAGCCTCACCTATCGCCTCAAGAAGAATGTCAAGGTATTTAAGGGGTACCATATTAGGACCATCAGACAGGGCATTGTCTGGATCCGGATGTGTTTCCATAAATATACCGTTGCATCCCACAACAACCCCAGCCAGTGCAAGGGGGAAGACGAAATTTCTGTTTCCCCCCGATTTGGTACCCATACCACCTGGTATCTGAACACTGTGGGTTGCATCATATATAACCTTTGCGTACTGAGACATTATGGGAAGACTTCTGAAATCAACCACGAGGTTGTTATAACCGAAGGTTGTTCCCCTTTCCGTTAAAAAAATCTCCTTTGCCCCTCCGTATTCAAGCTTCTCAACTATATTTTTTGTGTCCCAAGGTGCGAGGAACTGTCCTTTTTTCACATTCACAGCTTTCCCAGTTCTCGCAGCAGAGAGCAATAAATCAGTCTGTCTGCACAGAAAGGCGGGAATCTGGATTATGTCAACAATCTCAGCCACAGGTTCAGCCTGCCAACTCTCATGAATATCGGTTGTAAGCTTTAGACCGTACTCTTCGCCTACCTTCCTTATAACCCTTAAACCTTCTTCAAGACCCGGACCCCTGTAAGAGTGTATTGAAGTCCTATTTGCCTTGTCAAAGGAAACCTTAAATACGAACTCAAATTCCCTATACTTTTCCTGCAACAAACATAGATTTTCAGCAACCTCAAAGGTAACCCTTTCATTCTCTATGACACACGGACCCGCTATTATCAGAAATTTATCTTCCTTAATATTCGCCATGATAATATATTATTTCGTAAATAAGGAGGAAAACCGAATGAAAAAAACCCTTGCACTCTTGCCTCTTTTATCATACATGATTTCATGCGCGGGTCTCACCGCCAATCAGGGGGAAGATAGGATATCCTTGCTGGAAAGAAGAATTGAAGCCATGGAAGATAAAATAACAAAGATTGAAGAGGATATCTATAAGACCAATGTAAGAATAGATAACATATCAAGAAATATAACCGACCTGAGGGTTGAGGTGGAAAAATTAAAACTGCCGAGTACGGGAAAAATTGAAACGGTAGAAGAGGAAGAAGAGGAATACGAAGAAGATTACAGAAAAGCCTACAACAGGGCTTTCAAATTGTATAACCTCAAAAGGTTAAACCAAGCGGTTGAAGCCTTTACCAATTTTATTGATAACTTTCCGGACAATGATCTTACGGACAATGCCTACTTTTGGAAAGGTAGAGCATATTTTGAACTTGGCAATACGGAAAAGGCAAAGGAAGAATTCAAAAAACTGATTGAGATGTGTGAAAAAGGAAGGTTACCCAACTGTAACAAAGCCCCGTCCGCCTATCTTATGCTTGTAAGAATATACAGGATGGAAGGTAATGAAGAAGAAGCCAATAAAGCATTAAAAGAGCTAAGGGAAAAATACCCCACATCTGAAGAGGCACAAAATATAATTAAGTGAAGGGGAATGGAAAACACAAAGATTCCCAGACATATAGCAATAATAATGGACGGGAACGGCAGATGGGCAAGGGAAAGAGGACTGCCGAGAATAGCAGGGCATTACAAAGGTGTTGAAGTTGCGGAAGATATAGCACGATACTGCATAGAAATAGGTGTAAGCTACCTTACCCTCTTTGCCTTTTCCACGGAAAACTGGTACAGACCGAAGGAGGAGGTTGAATTACTCTTCGGTTTGCTAAAAAAATATCTTACGGATAAAAGGGATGAGCTTATAGAACTGGGAATATATACAAGGTTCATAGGCAGAAGGGACAGGATTGATAAAGATATTTTGACCCTCATGGAAGCCATGGAAAGGGACAAACCAAAGGATATTAAGCTCAATCTCATTCTTGCCATAGACTATGGGGGAAGGGATGATATAGTAAGGGCTGTCAGAAAATTGATAAATAAAGGTTTTAAAGAAGTTGATGAGATAAGCTTTTCCAAGTTTCTTGATCTCGGTTCCGTCCCGGACCCCGACCTGCTTATAAGAACTGCGGGAGAAAAGAGGATATCTAATTTCCTTCTCTGGAACATTGCATACACGGAACTTTACTTCACCGATGTATGTTGGCCCGACTTTAACAGGGATATACTTGATGAAGCCATAGAGGACTTTTCCAAAAGAAAGAGAAAATTCGGTAGGATTCTTAATGAGTAGGGAAATTACGGGAATAATCATAGGTATAGTAACATTAGCACTCGCCTTTATAAGTATCTATACGGTTGCCATAGGAGTACTTATACTCTCCTACTTTATGTCAAGGGAGATTTTTATAACCTTCGGCATAAGATACGCCCATCTTTTTATACCCATGATAGCAATTGCCACATGGATAAACCCCGCCTTGGGTATATTACTGTCTTTCCTTTACTGTTTCTCTTACGGTTACATACGCTGGGACATGGATGTATTTTTGAAAGTTTTTTTTACAAGTATATATGCGGGTGTTCTTCCTGTATATCTCATCTTTATAAGGGAAATGGGCTTTAATGCACTTCTCGCCCTAATTGTAACCGTATGGGCGGTTGATATATCCGCCTACTATGTGGGTAAAACAATCGGCAAAGTACCTTTGGCACCGAGATTGTCTCCGAAAAAGACCGTTGAAGGGTTGATAGGAGGATTGATATCCGCAGTAATAGTATTCCCACTGATCTCCGATATGGATATAATACAGTCAATGCTTTCTGGATTGATAATAGGGATATCCGCAGTAATAGGAGATCTCCTTAAAAGTTTTATAAAAAGACAAGCAGGTATAAAGGATTTTTCAAACATATTCGGAGAACACGGGGGATTTGTTGATAGATTTGACTCCCTTGTTTTTACAGGTGCTTTATACTATTGTATTTTGTTATGAGCTTTTTTATAAGGGAAGATCCCCTTACGGGAAAGAAGATAATAATATCATCCCTGAGAAGCAGGAGACCCCAACTTATAAAAGGGCTTTCTAAGGAAGAACCTATCCAATGTCCCTTTTGCCCGGGTAATGAAAGCCTTACCGCGGAACCTGTTGATATATGCGAGGAGGAGGGTAAATGGATAGTCAGGGTGGTGCCCAACAAATTTCCCGCCATCCAAGGTTTACATGATGTGATTATAGAAGCACGGGAACATAGCGCGGATATTGATACAATTGATCATCTTGAAAAGGTACTTGAAGTGTATCAGAGAAGAATGAAATACTTTTATAACATAAAAGGCATTAAGTATGTTGCGGTTTTCAGAAACAGAGGAAAGGAAGCGGGAGCATCCATCCAACATCCCCACTCCCAGGTGATCGGTCTCCCCTTTTATCCAGAGAGGTATCTCTTGGAAAGGAAAAAATACGAAACATCAGAAAAACACCCGATGAAAAACCTTATAGAAAAGGAAAAGGAGGAAGGTATAAGACTTATAAAAGAAACGGATAATTTTGTCGCCATACTTGCCTATGCCCCCACAACTCCTTACGAAACATGGATAATACCCAAAACCGTAACATGTTGTTTTCTTGAAGAAAAGAGACTTGATGAACTATCCTATATCCTTAAATACGGGGTTAAGCTACTGAAGGTGGTATTAGGAGAAAACATGCCCTACAACCTCACCCTTCAGTCCGGAAGTCCTTGGGATAAGGACTATCATTACTACTTCAGAATAATGCCGAGAATCTCTGTCTTTGGCGGTTTTGAAATGGAAACAAATAACATTATAGTGGGAATATTGCCTGAGGATGCATCAAAGGAGTTAAAACTGGCAAAGTCTAAGGTTGATATCCTATAGACTCAAGGGCTTCCTTTCTTTGGAGACATGTAGGGCATTCACCGCAAGGGGGTAATGTACCCTTGTAACATGAATAGGTCTTTTCATAAGGCACACCCAGATCCTTTCCCAGTTTGGCTATTTCTTTCTTTGTCATACCGAGGAAAGGTGCGTATATGTGAATCCTTTCCTTCTTCTTGGCTACAAAGGTAGATCCCGCATTTATTGCAGCCTCAGCTGCGGCTATAAACTCAGGTCTGCAATCGGGATACGGAACATCCAACGCATGAACACCTATACCTATATAGTTAATCTCAAGTATATCCGCAAATATGGAAGCTATTGAAAGAAAGTTTATATTCCTCATGGGCACCGTCGTAATCGGCGGTTCCTCCGTATATTCACCCGATGGTATATCTATTTCCTCATTCAAAAGAGCGGATTCCCTAACCGCGCTGTAAACGGGAATATCCACCACTATGTGATCCTTAACACCCGCAATTTTTGCAATCTCCTTTGCATAAGTAATTTCAACACTGTGCCTCTGCCCATAGTTAAAGGAAATGGCATACACCTCGGGAAATTCCCTCTTTACATACCATAGGAGGGTTGCACTATCCATCCCCCCTGAGAGTAAGACAATTATATTTTTTTTCTCCATCAAAAATAATATTTTATTATAAAAATATGGAATTAAGGGAGACAGATTTACCCGGCATAGGTAAAAAATATGATCTTACCCTTGAAAACGGCAAGGAAGTGGCAATAATCATTTACAGCACTGGTAAAAGGGAAATATACCTCATGGAAGACGAAGAACCCTTATGCACAATTGAACTTTCCGATGAAGAATCAAGGGAAATAGGCTTTTTGCTCGCGGGTGCGGTTTATCAGCCCATACCTTCAAGCAAGATGGAACTCATAATGAAAGAAATGGTAATGGAATGGATAAAGGTGGAAGAGGGATCAAATTTTGAAAATAAAACCATAGCGGATCTGCAGGTAAGGAAGAGAACGGGTGCTTCAATTATAGCCATTGTAAGGGGAGAAAAGATAATACCGAGCCCTGATCCCTATACGGAGATTATAAAAGCGGGAGATACTCTTGTGGTGGTGGGTACGAGGAATCAGGTCAATCAGGTCATATCCTTCTGCAAAAAATGTAAGGATTAATGGAACATACAATACCCATAGAGATATCCCTTCTCTTCATATTTGTATTTATACTAACCTATATACTCAAAAAAATAGGAATACCCGCAATAATAACATTCCTCGCAGCAGGATTTCTCGGCAAAATATGGATAGATTCATCCCATATTGACAATCTTTATATCTTCAAAGAACTCGGTATTATCCTTTTGTTTTTCTTCATAGGACTTGAATTCTCCTTTGACAGATTAAAAGGTATGCTAAACACCTTTATGCCTGCAATGGTTGATCTTACATTTAACCTCGTAATACCCTTTATACTTCTTACGCTCATAGGTTTTGATTATCTTTCAGCCTTTATTATCGCAAGCGTCATTTATCCATCAAGTACTTCCATAGTTGCAAAGCTCCTCGTAGATTATAGAAGGCTTGTGAATCCCGAAGCGGAATTACTGCTGGGCATTCTTATATTTGAAGATATAATCGCAATTGTAATACTCACCTTCCTGTCTTATCTTACAAGTGGTTCCGAACCGAGTTTACTTTCCGTGGGATTAAGCTTACTAAAGATGTCCTTAATACTTATAGGCTTTTTCCTTTTGTACAAGTTTGTACTTTCAAAATTAACAAACCTCATGGATAAAGTCTCAGAGGATGAAAACTTTATATTTTTGGTCTTGGGTATCGTACTTTTATTCGGTTCCTTCTTTAAAATGCAGGGTATATCCGAAGCACTGGGAGCCTTCCTTATAGGAGTAGCCATACCCCAAACAAAGATAGCCCATAATATTGAGCAACATCTGTCAAGTCTCAAAGAACTCTCAATAGGTATATTTTTTTTCTTTTTCACCTACGATATAGATTTTCAAATGCCCGAAAACAAGATATTACTATTGCTTCTCATAGTGCTGAGCATATTACTGAAGGGTATATCAACATATATAGGAGCTTACATTTACGGTCTTAAAAGGAAAGCAAGGCTAAGGGCTTCCCTCTCATTTCTCTCAAGGGGTGAATTCTCCGTCATAATATCCGCCCTTAATCCTTTATACAGCGGTATAACTGTACCCCTCATACTTGTAACCGCTGTTATAGGTACCTTACTCTTTGCGGTCGCAAGTGATATAGCCAATTTTATCCATCGGAATAAACAAAAGACCTCATAACTTCCTCAAGTTCTTTTCTTTTCTCCTCTATATCATCATCCTCTTTAACATATATGAGTTTCCCGAACTCTATGGTACCCCTCGTAAAGGGAAAAGGTATAATAAACCTGTCCCATGTATTTAATGTTTTAGCCTTGTCAAATCTAACATACATGGGCAGTATAGGACATCCTGTTTTTTGAGCAAGAAATATTATTCCCTTTCCCACACTCAAATAAGGTCCCTTCGGACCGTCAACGGTAAGAGCCATCTTCCCTCCCTTCTTTAAAACCTTTATTAATCTGAGCGCACCTAATCTTCCCCCCTTTGAAGGATCACCTTCCTCCGTGGAACCCCTTATGACATTGTAGCCGAGGGATTCAAGAAGGCGGGCGGAAATTTCCCCGTCCGGTGATCTGCTTGATAGTACATATATATCCTTATCAACGCCGTGAAGGGCAAGTCCCAGGGCATGACCGTGCAAAATGGCATATATCTTCCTTTTGTCATTTTTAAAGTCATAATCCACATCCCATTTTATTGATTTTGACCACAATCGCAGTATCTTAGCCATTATAGGAACCGCACACAGGGCTAATTTGTACTCTATATAATTCATTATGTGTTAATATTTTAAGTTAATAACTAACAAGGGAGAGTGGTCATGGAAGAACAGTATATCGCGGTACCTTTCAGCCTGGTAGGTTTTTTTATGACGAACAAGTCAATTGAAGAAAGCATAAGGAGTGACATAACTCCTGAAGAGATGGAAAGGCTCCAAAACATAATAGCCACGCTCCTCTTTAAAGAAGGAGTGAAGGTGGCGGTTTACCCATCCGTTGTGCCCCCGGATCAAGCTGAAGAAGCTGCAAAGGAACTTGAAGATCTGATATTCGGAGAGGCGGGAGAATGACAAAGGCGGTAATATGCGGTGCCCTGGGAAGGATGGGTAAGGCAATTCTGGAGGTTGCTGAGGAGGATCCGGATGTTGAAATTGTAGCAGGTGTTGAACACCCCGATTGTGTCAGAAGTACGGATCTCGGTGAAGCAACCGGTATATCTTGCTATAAGGGTAAGCCCCTAACCTCAAGGCTTGAAGAAGTTCTTGAATATACGGATGTCGTTGTTGATTTCTCTGGGAACCCAGTATCCGCGGTGGGCCATACAGCCCTTGCCTCGGCGGATGGTAAGGCTGTAGTCATAGGTACAACAGGTTTTTCTGAAAAGGAAATAGAAGATATTAAGAGTATGGCAAAGCAAGCACCCATCCTACTCTCGCCCAATATGAGCTTGGGAGTTAACTTGTTATTTAAGCTTGTTGAAATAGCATCAAGCGTTCTAAAAGATAAGGATTTTGATATTGAACTTACGGAAATTCATCATAGATTTAAAAAGGATGCACCGAGCGGTACCGCTATGAAACTGCTTGAGATAATAAAAAACTCTACGGGCAGGGAAGATATTGTTTTCGGAAGACAAGGTTTGGCAAACAGGCGGGAGAAAGAGGTCGGCGTTTTCGCTCTCAGGGGAGGAGATGTAGTGGGAGATCATACGGTTTATTTCCTCGGCATGGGTGAAAGGATAGAACTCACCCACAGGGCAACGAGCAGGAAAACCTTTGCAAAGGGTACTGTTGAAGCCATCAAATGGATAAAGGGAAAATCCCCTGGTTTTTACAGCATGTTTGATGTCCTCGGATTATGAGGGAAGCGGATCTTGAAAAACTTGAATTCTGGAAAATAAAAGAACATCTGAAAAAATTCACAAACTCGGAAGCTACTGAGAAGTATATAGACAAGATAAGACCTTTAAAAAATAAAGAGGCGATAAACGAGGAAATTGAACTTTCAAAAACCTTTTTTAACATAGCGGAAAGGATTGAAATTTATAGATTTGAAGATATAGAGGATATTATTGAAAAATCAAAGATACCCGGTGTATTCTTATCTGTAAATGAACTATTAAAAATACTCAACATAATTAAACTTATAAAGATAGTAAAATCAGGTATCTCCGAATTCGCAGAGGAATTTCCCCATCTCAGAAAACTACTCAAAAGTTTATACTCATTTCAACCCATTGAAGCGCTTATAGAAACAACCATTGATCCGGGAGGATTCGTCAAGGATAAAGCGAGCGAGGATCTCTACAATATAAGGTCAGAATTGAAAAAACTTGAAGAAGAAGTTAAAGCACGACTTGAACGGCTTTTTGAAAGACCGGATACATCTTACATATTTTCCGACAGGGTTATAACCTTAAGAAACAACAGATATGTTGTACCCGTCAAAACGTCCCACTACAGAAAGTTATACGGCATAGTTCACGGAACATCCTCCACCGGGTACACAACCTATGTAGAACCACAATTCGTGGTGGAGCTTAACAACAGAATAAGCGTACTTAGAGAGAAGGAAGAGAAGGAAGTAAAGAAAGTTCTGCAAAGAATTACGAGATATGTGGGTGAAGACGGTGATAGGCTGTTAAAAAGTTTTCAAACCCTCGTTTACATAGATTACATAAAAGCAAAGTACATGTTTGCAAAAACAATAAAAGGTGTGTTTCCGCACATGGGAGATAAGGTTATCCTTAAAAATGCCAGACATCCTCTTCTCGTTTTAGAAAAAGAAAATGTTGTACCCGTTAATATAATCCTTGAAGAAAAAAAAGGGTTGATACTTACCGGTCCTAATACAGGAGGCAAAACCGTTTCCCTCAAAACATTGGGACTACTTGCCCTTATGTTCCAATCCGCCATACCTATACCGGCAGATCCCGAAAGTGAACTACCCGTATTTGAAAATATCTTCGTTGATATAGGGGATGAACAAAGCATCCAACAAGATCTATCCACCTTCTCCTATCACATATCAAATATTGTTGATTTCCTTGATAAAGTAAATGAAAGGACCCTCATACTTATAGATGAACTGGGTGCGGGTACTGATCCCGCGGAAGGTTCAGCCATAGGTATAGGTTTGCTTGAGTATTTAAGGGAGAAAAAGGCTTATGTATTCGTTAATACTCACCATACACCCGTTAAGTTGTATGCAATAAGCTCGGAATACTATATACCCGCAAGTGTAACCTTTGATAAAGCCACCCTAAAACCGACTTACCAGATAATATATAACACAATAGGTCAGAGCATGGCACTATACATAGCGGGAAGATTAGGATTGCCGGAGGAAATACTTAATATAGCAAGAAAAAAGATAGGATCAACAGGGGAGGAATATTTAAAAGCTGTTGAACTTCTTGAGGAATACACGCGCGAGTATCATAAGAAAGTGGAAGAAGTTGAATCCCTTAAAGAATCCTTGGAGAAGGAAAAGGAGAAGTACAAAAGATTAAGCGAGGAGTTGGAAAGAAAGAAGAAAGAAAACTGGATAAGTATAGCATCCGAAGCCTATAACTTCCTTGAAAATCTTAAAAAGGAAGCAAGGAAATTGCTATCAGGAAACAATATAAATGAGCTTGAACGGTTTATAGAAACAAAGAAAAAGGAAATAGCTACAAAAATAGGTGATGAAAGGATATTAAAATTCTCCGTCGGAGACTGGGTTGAGCTTGCCACAAACAGGGGTAAGAAAGGTAAGATTGAAAGGATAGAAGGTAATATAGCCATAGTGTCTTTCGGTCATATAAGACTCAGAGCCAAATTGAAAGAACTTATACCCGTTAACAATAACACCAAACCACCCGATACCAATAAGGGCATATACATAAGAAAGGTTTTGCCCTCTGAGTTGTATCTAAAAGGACTCAGCATAGATGAAGCTCTGTTCAAGCTTGAAACTTTCTTAGAAGAGGCACACGCATCCGGTGTAAAGATGGCAAAAATTATACACGGCGTCGGAACGGGAGCAATAAAAAATGCCATAAGGGAATATTTGAAGAAGTCCCCCTATGTGGTATTTTTCAGGGATGCCTATCCCCAAGAGGGAGGTTCGGGAATAACGGTAGTATTCTTAGATAAGGAGTGATATGAAGATCATAAACAATGCGGACCTTTCCCACTTAACGACAATAAAAATAGGCGGGAGATGTCATACACTTGCCTTTCCGGAAACGGAAGAAGACATACGCTACCTTATAAACCTTTCAAGGGACAAAGATATGCCCGTATATATACTCGGAAGGGGATCAAACACAATTTTCGGAAGTATAAAGGGTGTTGTTATAAATATGTCCAGATTAAGAAGTACACCTATAATAAAAGAAGGCAACAACCATATTGAAGTAACCTTAAAGGGCGGAAATCCCTTAAGTGATCTTATAAACATATCCGCTGAAAAAAATACGGACGGCGTATATAGACTATACGGCTTTCCCGCCACAGTAGGCGGTGCGGTATCAATGAATGCGGGAGCATACGGTTATGAAATAAGTAAGTCTCTGAAAAGAATAAAATTTATAACATGGGAAGGCATCACCGAAGAGGCGGAAGTCAGCGACCTTTACTTCGGTTACAGAAAATCTCCTTTCCCTCATCTGGGTGTAGTTACAGAAGTAACCTTTGAGCTTCACCCATCTGCAACTTCTGTAAAAGAAGAAATAGCAAAGATTAAAACAGACAGGATAAAAAAGCAACCCATAAATATGCCCACATCCGGTTCAACCTTTAAAAACCCGAAAGAAGCCCCCGCGGGTTTATTGCTTGAGAAGTCGGGTGTTAAGGGCTTAAGAAGGGGTAATGTAATGTTTTCCCGAAAACATGCAAACTTCTTAATTAACCTCGGGGGGGGAACTTTTGAAGATGCGGTTTATCTGATAAAAATGGCGGTAGAGATAGTGAAAAATGAAACGGGTATAGTACTTGAAGAGGAGGTGAGATTGGTTGAGGATAGTGGTGCTGATGGGTGGAAGATCCTCTGAAAGGGAAATATCCCTGAAAACGGGCAAAGCGGTTGCGGAAGGCTTAAGAGAACTCGGACATGAGGTTATAGAGATGGACCTTAACAGTAATACACCCTGTAAACTCCTTGAAATAAAACCGGACAAGGTATTTATAGCCCTTCACGGTGCCTACGGAGAGGACGGGCGTATTCAAGGTATGCTTGATATACTCGGCATTCCTTACACGGGAACGGGTGTACTCGGGAGTTCTATATGTATGAGAAAGGATATAACAAAAAAACTCTTAGAATACCACGGTATAAAGACTCCTAGGTGGCTCGTCCCAGAGAACGAAGAGGAAGTAAAAGCATGGAATATATTTCCTTGTATAGTAAAGCCCATTGATGAGGGTTCAAGTGTGGATCTTTATATCTGCAACGGTGAGGATGAGCTTGCAGAAACAACCTTAAACCTCTGGAAGAAAGGTAAAAAGATAATGGTTGAGGAGTTTATAAAGGGTAAGGATGTAACTGTGGGTCTTTTAAAGGGAAAACCGCTACCCCCCATAGAGATAAGACCCAAGAAGGGAATATATGACTATGAAAGTAAATACACAAAAGGGAAAACTGAGTATGTGTTTTTGGAAGACAAAGAGTTGACAGATCAGCTTTATAAAATATCTTCTTTAATAAACGATATATTTGAGTTGAAAGATATGGCAAGGGTTGACTTCAGGATTACCGATAAAAAGGAAATATTCACCTTAGAAATCAACACCATACCCGGTATGACTGAATTAAGCTTACTCCCAATGGCTTCAGAGAGGATGGGTATAGATTTTCGGGAGTTGTTGCATATAATTATTACTTAACACGGAGGTGGGACAGTGCAAGCCGAGGGGAAAAGCAGGATAAAGATATATACGGGGGTTTTATTGGGATTACTCTGGATAGCGTCAATGGCTGTTTTAGGATATACATTACCCTTTTTCCTTGATAATATAAATTTCTTCAAAGCCAAGAAGATAGTAGTTTACAAAAGCAAATACATTAATGGTAAAAAAGTAGAAGAAGTACTCGCTCAGCTCAATTGGAATTGGCTTTTTCTCAAAGAATCAACCGTTAAAAAACTGTTAAATGAATCGGTAGGCGGTATAGTCAGGGATGTAAACATTGACAGGGATATTACAAAGGAAGGCATTGTATTAAAGATAAAGGTATATGAAAAAGAACCGGTAGCGGTAGTTAAGGAGAACAACAGGATATATCTCGTTGACGAAAAGGGTAATATTCTGCCATACAGGTACATTAAGGACAGATACCCTGTTATATTCACCAACAGTATTGACAATCTTAGGGAAAAGTTTGTTTTCTTCTACGAAAACATACTATCAAAGTCAAGCATAAGAGAAACTTATGTATCTGATAACAAAATTATATTGTACTTGACCGATCCCAATGTAAAACTCCTGCTTCCGCCCCTTGAAGCCCTCAATTCCGCGGTGATAAAAAGATACGAGAGTGTTATAAATATAATAAGGAGTAGCAACTTGGAAAATGTAAGCGTTGACTTAAGGTTCAAGAAATTTGCCAGTCTTAAGAAACTTATAGGTATGGAGGATTTATGAAAGTTTTTGCTTCTTTGGATGTAGGAACAAGCAAAATAGTAGCACTCATCGGAGAACTTGACAGTCAGAAGGAACTACATGTTATGAGTAAAGGGGAGGTGCCCTCAAGGGGTGTTGATCGCGGTTCAATAATATTTCTGAGGGACGCGAGCCATGCAATAGGCGAAGCCATAAAGGAGGTTTACAGAAAATCCGCCTTTGACATATCAGATGTAATCCTCGGTATATCTTCATCAAAGATGATAAGCCAAAATGATACGGAAGGTATAACCCTTACATCACAATCTAATGAAATAACGGAAGAACATATAAATAAGCTTTTGGAAGCAGGCAGAAATAAATTGAAGCAGGAAGGATATGACATCCTGCATATTATCCCCAAAAGATACAAACTTGACGATGCGGAAGGAATAATAAACCCCTTAGGTCTCGTAGGGTCAAAGCTTTCTGTTGACTTACATGCCATAAAAGTTCCCACAACGGTGGTACTTAATATGAAAAGGGCTGTTGAAGAAGCAAACGTAGGCGTATCGGACACGGTTCCAAATATTATAGCCTCAGCGGAAGCGGTTCTGCTGGAAGAGGAAAAAGATGCGGGCGTACTTCTGATAGATATAGGAGCTGGTCTGACGGATTTCATCTTATACAGGGACGGAAGTCCCGAAGTTGTTGGCTCAGTCAATCTCGCAGGTATAAATATAACAAAGGATATCTTGCAGATTATGAAACTACCCTTTGAAGATGCGGAAAGGTTAAAGAAGGAACACGGCTACGCCCTGACCGATCTTATAAGAAACGATGAACTTATAAGTATATATCGCAGGGGTGAAGATAAAGAGATAACAATTAATAAAAGTGAAATAGCAAATATTATTCAGGCAAGGCTTGAAGAGATAATGGAAAGGGTGGTATCAAAACTTGAAGATGCTAATGTCTCCCTTGATTATGCCAATGCGGGAATAGTTATAACAGGCGGAACCGCCAATCTGAAGGGTATTAAAGAGTTTGCGGAAAGGTACTTCAGCACATCGGTAAGAATAGGAAAACCCATAAATATAGGCAGCATAGACAACAGCATCAAAGATCCCGCTTATGCAACCGCGGTAGGATTGCTTATACACAAAGTGAGAAATCTTGATAAACAGGATTTCTTCCTTAGGAGCAACAATGGTATAAGAAGAAGGGAGGGTGCTTTTGTGAATCGCATTAAAAAGTTTTTTGAAGATATAAAAAACATGCTCTAAAGGAGGTTTAAAATGGCTGCAAAAATAAAGGTATTCGGGGTAGGTGGTGGCGGTTGCAATATGGTCAACAGCATGTACAATCTCGCAGAGTATTACACGGATGGAATTGAAATCTATGCAGTTAACACGGATAAACAACATCTTGAGATACTTAATGTGCCGAACAAGATCCAGATAGGTGAAAAAATAACTAAGGGATTGGGGGCAGGTGCGGATCCGTCAGTAGGCGAAAAGGCTGCTCTTGAGGACAGGGACAGGCTTCAGGAAATAATGAAGGATGCGGATATGGTTTTTATATCCGCAGGTCTCGGCGGAGGTACTGGAACAGGAGCAGCACCGGTTATAGCAGGTTTGGCTAAGGAGATGGGCATACTCACGGTGGCGGTGGTTACACTTCCCTTCAGCTTTGAAGGTACATGGAAGATGGAAAGGGCACTTAAAGGATTGGAAGAGCTCAAAAAGAATGTGGATACATATATAGTTATACACAATCAAAAGCTCAGTGAACTTGATTTGCCAGAAACAAAGAATATGACCATAGGTTCCGCTTTTAAGATGGTTGATTCCGTATTAGCAAAAACGGTTTACGGGATTACAAGTACAATCGTAGTACCATCCCTAATAAATGTGGACTTTGCAGATGTGAAAACCATAATGCACAACGGAGGTCTCGGATTGATAGGAATAGGCGACGGAGAGGGACCTGATAAGATAGAAGAGGTTGTTCAAAAGGTAATAAACAGCCCGCTTCTTGAAGGAAATACCATAGCAGGTGCAAGAAGGCTCCTGCTCACCATCTGGGTAAGTGAAGACACCCCCTACAGCGAAGTTGAAGAAGCTATTAACAGAATAAGGCTCAATGCTGATGAAAACGCCGTTCTTATTTTCGGTGCCATGGTTGACAACTCAAGAACAGATTACATTAGGATATCTACTATAGCAACGGATTTCGGTGAAACACAGCAAAATAAACAACCAGAATTGAAGGTTGTTGAAAAACAAACGGAAACCTATAGAATACCAGCAGTGAATCAGGGCTATAACAACGAGGACATAGAAAATATCCCCGCTATAGTAAGGAGATCAAGAAGAATATAAATTTTCTGATATAATTTACTTACATTAAAACGCACCTTTCCCCGCTTGGGTTGCCCGCATGTGCGGGTGCGGGAAAGGGTGGCGAAACCCAAGGAGGTATATGTTATGGCAGTTATCTCAATGAAAGACCTGCTTGAGGCGGGGGTCCACTTCGGTCACGGAAAGGGAAGGTGGAACCCCAAAATGGCACCTTACCTCTACGGGGTAAGGAACGGTATCCATATAATTGACCTTAACAAAACCGTTGTGTACCTTGAAAATGCCTATCACTTCGTTGCGGACAGCGTAGCAAAGGGGGCGGAGGTACTTTTCGTCGGAACCAAAAAGCAGGCAAGGGATGTAATAAGGGAAGAGGCAGAAAGATGCGGTGCCTTTTATGTATGCGAGAGATGGGTGGGTGGACTGCTTACAAACTTCAGGACGGTAAGAAAGAGCATAATGAAACTTAGAAAACTTGAAATAATGGAAGAAGAAGGAATATTTGATGTCCTTCCCAAAAAGGAAGTAAGGAAGCTGAGAAGAAACATGGAAAAACTGAGAAAGCTGTACAGCGGTATAAGGAACATGGAGAGGATACCCGATATACTTTGGATAGTTGACACGGTAAGGGAAAGGATAGCTGTGGAAGAGGCAAAGAAACTGGGAATAACCATAGTTGCAATAGCGGATTCAAACTGCGATCCGGACGATATAGACTACATCATACCAGGTAACGATGATGCCATAAAATCTATCAAGCTTCTTACCTCAAAGATAGCGGATGCGGTTATAGAAGGTAAAACAAGGAAAGAAAGTGCGGAAGAGGTTGAAACAGAAGTTGTTAAAAGGCAAGTTGTTACCGTTGCGGAAGATGAAAGGGCCCTCTTTGAGAAAGCCATGGAAATGTCGGAAAAGTATGAGGAAATTGATAAAGATACAATAGAGTACGAATAATAAGGAGGTGTTTTAATGCCCGTAAGTATGGATGAAGTAAGAAAACTCAGAGAGATGACCGGGGCGGGTGTTTTGGAATGTAAAAAAGCACTGGAAGAGGCAAAAGGTGACATAGAAAAGGCAAAGGACATATTAAGGATTAAAGGGCTTGCAAAGGCGGAGAAAAAGGCAGGAAGGGTAACAAAGGAAGGTTTAATATACACCTATATAGCGGAAGGCGGAAAAAAGGGTGTTATCTTAGAGTTAAACTGTGAAACGGATTTTGTTGCAAGAAACGAAGAATTCAAAAAGCTGGCTGAGACAATCGCCAAACATATAACAGAAGAAGAAGGGAACAAGAACAAAGAAGGAGAAGGTGAGAACATACTTGAACAAACCATTAAATCCTTAGGCAAAAAGGTATCTGAGCTTATAAAAGAAGCCATTGCGAAAATAGGTGAGAATATCCAGCTAAAGAGATTTGCAAGGTTTGATACCGACGATAAAAGTAAATTGCATACTTATACACACGGGGAAGGCAGGATAGGAGTGCTCTTGGAATACAGGATCCAAGGGGAAGGAGATGGGGAAGAAATAAAAAGGATCGTTCAAGATATAGCCATGCAAATAGCTGCCATGAGACCCGAATATGTTTCCTTAGAGGATGTACCCCAGGATGTTATAGATAAGGAAAAATCAATACTCAGGGAACAAACTTTAAGGGAAGGGAAACCCGAACATATAGTTGACAGGATCGTTGAAGGTAAACTGAAAAAGGTACTTAAAGAAAAAGTATTGTTGGAACAGTTATTCATAAAGGATGATAAAAAAACAGTATCCGATATGCTGAGGGAAAAAGGAAATATAGTAGCAGTGGTAAGATTCAGGAGGTTTGAACTCGGAGGTGCTTAATATTGCAAAATGAACCCAAATATAAGAGGGTCCTTCTGAAGTTATCCGGGGAGGCATTTGCGGGAAAGGAGAGGTACGGTATTGATCCCGATTTCCTTGAATACATATCCCAAGAGATAAAAGAGATATATGATCTGGGTACTGAAATAGCTATAGTAATAGGAGGCGGTAATATTTTTAGAGGTGTGAGGGGAGGTCAACATCTAAATATAGACAGGGCAACAGCGGATTACATGGGTATGATGGCTACGGTTATTAACGCCCTCGCCCTTCAGGACACCCTTGAAAGATTGGTGAAAATCCCCACAAGGGTCCTATCCGCAATAGAGATGAGGCAAGTTGCGGAACCTTACATAAGGAGGAGGGCGGTAAGGCATCTTGAAAAGGGCAGGATCGTAATATTTGCGGGAGGTACGGGCAACCCCTTCTTTTCCACGGATACCGCAGCAGCACTCAGGGCTGCAGAAATAGGAGCGGATGTATTACTGAAAGCCACCAAGGTAAGCGGTATATATACAACGGATCCGGAGAAAGACCCTAACGCGGATCTTATAAAAGAGATAACCTATATAGAGGTGATCAACAGAGGTCTTAAGGTGATGGATTATACAGCTATGACCATGTGCAAGGAAATCAATTTACCAGTCATAGTTTTCAATATAAAGGAACCGGGCAATTTAAAAAAGGTCGTCTCAGGGGAGAGAATAGGCACACTTGTAACATGAGGGGGTATAAATATGAAAATACTCGGGGAAGGAGTATTTGATTTAAATAAATTGATCGGGGAGCTTTACAGGGGAACTGATAAAAGTACAGCGAGCATATTTAAAATATTCAAGATAGGAAAGAAGTTTGACAAGCTTCCGAGGGGAATATGCGGGCGTAGCAGGAACTCCACATCCCTCATGGTTACGGATAAGGTAGAATTAGAAATGAGCCTTCACTTTGAAAATGTAAAAATAGAAGGTAAAGAACCGCATAGCACGATAATTATTAAAGGAGGTAGGGTAACTTTTGAAAATGTTTCCTTTGAATCTGTATCAATAGAAGTGGTAAAGGACGCTTATGTGTTTTTCTCTGGATGTGTATTTAAGAAAACGGACCTACCCATAATAGGTAAAGATAGCGCAAGGATAAAAATAGACGGCGGGGAGATATTCAGATATATAAAGGGAAGAAAAGTAAAATTATGCGATAAAGCAATGCTTTTGAACGCGAAAGAGCTTATGCATCCCCTTAAGCTGGACCCTTTAACAGTATTACAAAGCCTTTCCTTTGAAACTCTCACAGCGGTACCCTACATAGAGGTAACGGAACCGATCATTATTGAGGAGAATACGGAGATAGGAAATCCTAAAACCCCAATAGTAATTAAGTTTAAAACCGCGCCCGCCATCATAGTTCCGGACGGAATCAGCTTGAAGCTGAAAAATATATTCATAGAAGGTTCGGTTCACAGGGAAAAGGATAGATCCCCCCTTATATACCTTGAGCCAAAAGCTAACCTTGAGATAAATGAGTGTCATATAAACAACGGAGAAATAGCCTTCCTCTTAAAGAATGCCCACTTATCAATAAGCAGGTCGGAGATAAAAAACTTCAGGGATTATGCCATTAAGTGCACAGATTCTTCAGTTCTGGAAATGAAAAGCTCAAATGTTGTGGGATGCAAAGGTTTTATATATTCGGAATACAGCTCCCATATTTCAATAGTAGATTCAATGATTAACAACTGCGAAACGCCCGTATTTAACATAAACAGCGGTTCAAAACTGATCATTAAATCCACGCAGATAAAAGAGTTTAAAGGATCAAACTATTGTATAAACATGGACGAATCAACAGCTTACTTAGAAAGGATCAACCTTTCTTCCATGAGGGAAGGAACAAGCGGAATATACGCGGGCAATATGTCAAAGATAAAAATAGTCAGTTCGGTAATAAAAAATATTGATTCCCACTGTCTTTCAATACATAACAATACGGTAGGAGAGATAATTAAATGTAATTTAATAGGTAATTCAAGGAGATCCGGTTCACACGCCCAAATATGGTTAAAGGCATCAAGGGCTAATGTACTAAATACAAATATAGAAAGGTCTCCCGCAGGGAACGGTATAGCAGTTACAGACTGGGCAAAAATTTACATAGCAAATTCAAAAATAGCCAACAATAAGGGCTTCGGCATATTTGTTGATAAAACATCAAGTATTACAGGCGAAAATATAAAAACGGAAGGTAATAGGAAAGGTCTCTTGTCCGAAATAGGAGCCAAGGTACAACTTGAATCGGGATGCATCATTAAGGATGAGATCCAAGAAGAAATACCTGTTAATTTAAATAAAAAGTGATAAAATCTATGGGCGATGGGATACAGAGTAGCCATTGTAGGAGCTACCGGTGAAGTAGGAAGAAAGTTTTTACAAGTCCTTGAGGAAAGGAATTTCCCCGTCAATGATATTGTACTTTACGCCTCTTCAAGATCCGCGGGCACAAAGCTAACTTTCAAAGGTGAAACCGTTGAAGTAAGGGATATATCAAAGGAAAATAGTTTTAGCGGAATTGATATAGCCTTATTTTCAGCGGGAAGCGGAGTAAGTAAAACCTATGCACCCCTCTTTGCAAGGGATAACGCGGTAGTTATTGACAATTCATCAGCATGGAGAATGGAGAAGGATGTTCCCCTCGTTGTCCCGGAGGTAAATCCCGAGGATGCTAAAAACCATAAGGGTATAATAGCCAATCCGAACTGTTCAACAATACAAATGGTTGTTGCCCTAAAACCCATATATGATAAAGTGGGTATAAGCAAGATAATAGTTTCAACCTATCAATCCGTATCTGGCGCAGGTGCAAAGGCTATAAGGGAACTTGAAGATCAGGTAAGGATGTGGTGCAGGGGTGAGGAATTTCCTAAGGAGAATTACATACCGAGGAGGATAGCCTTTAATGTCGTACCCCATATAGACATCTTCTTAGAAAACCTTTATACAAAGGAAGAGATGAAGATGGTTAACGAGACGAGAAAAATACTGCATGATCCGGATATCAAAATTAATGCAACTACTGTCAGAGTCCCAGTATTTTACGGGCATGCGGAGGCAATAACCATAGAAACAAAGGAATTTATATCTCCTCAAGAGGCAAGGGATATATTAAGCAAAGGTAAGGGCATAGTTGTTATGGATGATCCAGAAAACAAGGAATACCCCACACCCATAGATGCGGAAGGAAAGGATGAGGTTTTTGTAGGAAGGATAAGGGAATCCTTAGTTTTTGAAAGGGGATTGTCCATGTGGGTGGTTGCGGATAATATAAGGAAGGGAGCTGCAACTAATGCTGTTCAAATAGCGGAGTTAATTATAAATCAATGAGACCCTCATAAATAGCTTTCCCGACAACAACAAAATCCACAACATCGCTCAATTTTTTTACATCTTCCAAAGAAGAAACACCTCCGGAAGCTATTAAGGGCTTTGAAGTCATTGATCTTATAACCCTATAAGGTTCAACATCAACACCCTCAAGGGTTCCGTCCCTCTCCACAATAGTGTAAAGATAACCCCACAGTGGAATGTTATCATAACGCTTTACAAGATCATAGGGCTTTAAATCCGAAGAGGACTGCCATCCGGAAACCGCCACCCTACCGCCTTTACTGTCTATCGCAAGTATAATCTTATTCTTAAATTTATAAACCATACGCTCAAAAGCATCAGCATCGGTCACGGCAACGGTCCCGAGGACAAAGTAGTTTATACCCATGTCTTCGTAAAGTGATATATGTTCGCATGTCCTGAGTCCTCCGCCGAGTTCAATTTCCCCGCGAAAGTTCTCCCTTATACGCCTTATGGCTTCACCATTTGCTGGTTCTCCTCTCTTGGCACCGTCAAGATCCACCACATGTAGCCTCTTAAATCCGGAAGAATCAAAAAGCTCTGCAACGGAAGACGGATCATCCCTGTACTTTTTTACCTTTGAAAAATCTCCTTTCTCCAACCTTACAACCTTACCGTCCTTCAAATCAATGGCGGGTATTATAAATTCCTTCAAATTTACCATTGTCAGGAAAAGATTATATTGTAAAATTTAAAACATGTTTGAAAAAGAGCTTGAGGAAAAGCTTAAAAGTCACATAAATTATTTTCCCAGAAAGGAACAGGCCATACTAATGTGTCTTCATGAAATTCAGAATCACTACGGTTATATACCCAAGGAAAGCCTCAAGCCGTTATCGGATATGATAGGGTTGCCACTTAACCATGTGGAAGGCGTGGTCGCCTTCTATGATATGTTTGACACAGAAAGCCCCGCCCGTCACAGAATAAGGGTATGTGTAAGTATAGTGTGCCACTTCATGCAGAAGGACAAACTCATATCTGCCCTTAAAGAGAAACTGGGTATTGATATGGGTGAGGTTACGGAGGACGGAAGGTTTAAGCTAATCCCTGTTCAGTGTATAGGGGGATGTTCCGAAGCCCCCCTATTTATGATTGATGAAGATACTTACAAATTTGAAGGAGAGGAGAAGTTAGATGAAATACTTGCCAAATATACTTGAAATTAAGGCGGAAACAACCCTCAATCTTTTGCTTGCAAGGGCTAAAAAGGTAAAGACTCATTCAATAGATGAATATATAGAATCAGGAGGATACAACGCACTTAAAAAAGCACTAAGTATGGATCCTAAGGAGATTATTGATTGGGTTGATAAGAGCCAGCTGAGAGGAAGGGGAGGAGCAGGCTTTCCCACAGGAAAAAAATGGCAGTTTGCGGTGCAAAATCCCCCGCCGAGATACTTCGTATGTAATGCGGATGAATCGGAACCAGGCACCTTCAAAGACAGGGTATTAATTGAAAGGGATCCACACCTGCTTATAGAGGGAATGATAATATCCTCTTACGCCATAGGGGCGGAAAAGGCTTTCATATACATAAGGGGAGAGTATCCCGCGGGATATTACATACTCAGAAATGCCATAGAAGAGGCAAAAAGTAGAGGATTCCTGGGGAAAAACATACTCGGTTCCGGATACAGCCTTGATATATATGTGGCGCGCGGTGGCGGTGCATATATATGCGGTGAGGAAACAGCCCTTATAGAGTCATTGGAGGGTAAAAGGGGACACCCCAGATTAAAACCGCCCTTCCCCGTTCAAAAAGGCTTGTGGGGATGCCCCACTGTTGTCAACAATGTGGAGACAATATGTAACATACCTATCATTGTTGAAAAGGGTTGGGAAGAGTACAGATATATAGGACCATCGGAATATCCCGGACCCAAGCTGTTCCCAGTGAGCGGTAAGATTAAAAAACCAGGTGTTTATGAGCTTCCTATGAATACGACCTTAAGGGAACTTATATTTAAGTATGCAGGAGGAACGTTGGGAAACAAGAAGATAAAGGCTATACTATCGGGAGCCCTTGATTGCTTTTCAGCGGATGAACTTGACACACCTATGGATTATTCCCCAAAGGGTTTCGGAGGTACCGGTACGGTAATCGTACTAACCGAAGAAGATAATATAGTTGAGCTGTGTCTTAAAATTGCAGAATTTTACGAGCATGAAAGTTGTGGTCAGTGTACACCTTGCAGGGTGGGTTGTTATGAACAACACAATCTGCTTAAAAAGATAATAAAGGGTGATGCCTCAGAAAAGGACTGGGAAGCATTCATTTATATCAATAAACATATACAGCCCACATCAATCTGCGGTTTGGGAGCGGTTGCAGGAAGATTGATAAGACAAGCCATGGAAAAATTTCCAAAAGAATTTGAAAGATATAAACCCACTGTAGTAAAATATTAACAGCATCTGATGGACGGAGTAAAACAATCACCCAAGGGAGGTGAGGACATGATGCGTAAAACATTGGGTTTATTAATTTTGGCCTTCCCTCTGGTGTCCTATGCTTACGGACCCCACGAAGCCCTTGACTGCCTCGCATGCCACGATCCGCACTATGCCAAGGCTTACAAGATTTTCAAGGTGAAAAATGAAGTTTATCCAAACCCGAGGACTGGTAAGCCGATTGACGGCATATCCGCCCTGTGTCTCGGATGTCATAACCTGGAAAAGTTCGGCGGAGCCAATGTAAGACCCATATTCCTGCACATGACCCACCCAGTCAATATAAAACCCAATCCTAAGATAGCTCAGGTTCCCAAAAAACTCCTGCGTGACGGAATCCTGCAGTGTGTTAGCTGTCACGACCCCCACCCTTCAAATCCCAACTGGAAATATCTAAGGGTTGATACAAAAGGAGGCTCCCAGGTAGGAAGATTCTGCGCCCTTTGCCACCCTGCAAAAGCTGATCTAAAATTCTACGGTCTTAGATCCAAAAAGGATTTAAAAGTGTTCACTTCTATGAATGAGGCAATAGGTCCCGTATCCCTATCCCTGAATGATCCTAATTTGACAATACAGAATCCCACTCCCAACTATGTAAGAGCCTTCGGTGATTTCAAAAACAGCCTTGCACCTGCCTATACTTATGTACCCCTTGAACCCTGGATATACAACCCCGATCCCAAAAGGCTTCCTCCAGAACTCAGAAAGCTCATAGAGGCTTCAAAGAAGCCTAAGACAAAGAAAAAGAAGTAAACCGATGGGTGTAAAGGAAACTGTAAAGGCACTCTCCGTAATAGGATTGGGAGAGGTTTACATAACCAGGAAAGTCAAATCTTACCCGGATAAAAGGCAGGCCCTTAGGGCCCTCTTTGACTCTTATAAAGATTGTACCAAGTGTGACCTTCACAAAAGCAGAAGACAGGTAGTATTTGGCGATGGAAACCCTGATTCTCCAGTAGTCTTTGTAGGAGAAGCACCGGGCGAAGAGGAAGATATACAGGGTAAACCCTTTGTGGGAAGGGCTGGCAGATATCTTAACGAACAATTAAAAAGAATAGGCATGCCAAGGGAAACCGTGTATATAACAAATGTAAATAAGTGCAGACCGCCGGGAAACAGAAAACCGAATTATATTGAGATGCAGGCGTGCCTTCCCTATCTTAGAAAGGAGCTAAGTATAATAAATCCCAAGGTTATATGTTGCTTAGGTGCAACAGCTGCGGAAGGTATACTTGGTAAAAAAATACAAATAACAAAAATGAGGGGCCAGCTCTTCCCTTATCCTTACAACCCCTCAATAAAAGTATTCCTGACCTTTCATCCCGCTTTTATCTTGCGTAATATGAATGCGGAAGATGAATTTATAGAAGATCTGACGAAGTTAAAGGAAATTGTAAAAGGTGGGTTATAATTTATTTTCTATAAAATGAGCTACTTAACAAAAGAGTTTAAGCCGTACCTTGAAAGGGGACTTGATCCCCTAATTGATAAACTCGCCCATTTTAAAGTAAACCCCAATTCCATAACCCTTCTCGGACTTACCTTTATAGCGGGAGGATCTGTTTTTCTTTACTTAGATATGAGATATTACGGTGCAACATTGCTTATTATAGGCGCCCTCATGGATACCATAGACGGACACCTTGCCAGAAAAACGGGTGCCCAATCACCTTTCGGAGCATTCTTAGACTCTACTGTTGATAGAATTTCCGACGCCCTGCCCCTTTGTGCATTTATCCTTATATACGCGGAAAGGGGTGAATACTTGTATGTC
The DNA here is from genome assembly GCA_027037055.1 of Aquificales bacterium. GTDB lineage: Bacteria > Aquificota > Aquificia > Aquificales > Aquificaceae > WFWF01. Next base: position 27,509 of record JALWBR010000007.1, read on the forward strand.
TTGATAACCCTAACAGCACTCGTATCCTCATTCCTCGTAAGCTATACCAGGGCAAGGGCTGAATCTCTCGGGGTAAAAAACATAGGAGGGCTTTTTGAAAGGTCGGAAAGATGGATAATCCTTCTCTTAGGCATACTTACCCAATTTGAAATAATAGCCCTTTTGATAATAGCGGTGGGTTCAGCATATACATCCTTTCAAAGGGTAAAAATTACGGAAAAACTTCTGGAATCAGGAGGAAGAACCGATGATACTAACCGCGGACAGAGAAGAACTTGAAGTGGTTCTAAAAAAGGCAAGACAGGCAACGGAAACAAAGTCCGCTCTCCCCATACTTACAAATTTTCTTATATCTACAGAAGATTCGGTACTAATTATAAGGGCAACCGATCTTGAAAATTATTTGACAGTGAGAATAAGGGCTGAAGTTGAAAGGGAAGGTAAAACATGCGTTAATTCAAAAAAGATTACGGAAATAGTAAGGAATTTGAATTCCGCAACGGTACAATTTGAATTAAAGGACAATAACCTGATAATAAGGGGAGGAAGAAGTGTATTTAAACTCCCCGTAGCGGACCCGGATGACTTCCCCGAATTTATGGAACCCCCAGAGGCATCGGAATACATAGGAGGAGAAATATTAATAAACGGAATAGATAAGGTAGAATACGCCCTTGCAAAGGAAGAAGGAAATATAGCATTGCAGGGACTGTACATCTCTGGCCATGAAGATGAAATACACTTCGTGGGCTCTGACGGACACAGACTCGCCCTATTTTATCCAAAAGGACATTTGAGTTCATCCCTTTTGCTTTCACGAAAAAGTTTAAAGGTGTTAAAGCAATTAGTAAACAGTATTGAAAATATAGGTATAAGTATCTCTCAAGACGGTTCCTTAGCATACTTCATGTCGGAAGAATGGCAGTTGGGTGTAAGGCTTTTGGAAGGCGAATTCCCCAACTACATGGGTGTAATCCCTACAAGCTTTTCAAGGGAAATTAAACTTGACAAAAATGAACTGAAGAGAATTCTAAAGAGGTTGTCAAGTATCGCGGAAGGCAATGTATTGCCTTTAAGAATGCATTTTGCCGATAATTTGCTTGTGTTGGAGGTGAGCGATCCGGATTTCGGTGAAGGAAGGGAAGAAATGGATGTGGAATACACAGAAGAGCCTTATGAGATATCTTTTAACGGCAAATATGTATTGGATGCAATAGATCATTTTGATACCGATGAAGTTATCTTTAAGTTTACCTCGCCTGATACCGCTGCACTTATAGAGTCAACAGATGAGGAGAAAGATCCGTATAAATGTATAATAATGCCCATGAGATTGTGAAGGAGGTTTTAGATGAAATTGCTTAAAGCCTTTATAATATTACTCCTTATGGGTATGCCCCTACTTGAATATGACTTCTCGGTAGCCAAAGAGTCCAAAAGCATAAAGACTAAGACGGTTAAGAAGGTAAAGAAAAAGAAAAGAAAATCCTATAGATGGGTAAGGGTCTCCACAAAGGTAAACCGGAAGGTGGACGGGGATAAAATCAAGTTGGAAGACATGATCAGAGACATCCAATGAGTGATCAAAACAGTAAGATAATAGAGGAACTTAAATTAAGGCAGGGGGACACATGGCGTGTCCTCAAGATAATGAGCGAGTTTGTAAAAGGTTTTGATGAGCTTGCCCATCTCGGTCCCGCGGTTACCTTCTTCGGAAGCTCAAGGAGTAAAGAAACCGATACCTACTACAAGCTGGCATACGAAACCGCTTTTATGCTCGGTAAAAAGGGATACACGATCATAACGGGCGGTGGTCCGGGCATTATGGAAGCGGCTAACAGGGGAGCCTACGATAGCGGAACTGTTTCAGTAGGTCTGAATATTGATATACCCACAGAACAAGAAGCAAATAAGTATCAGAATATATCCTTGCAGTTTGACTACTTCTTCGTAAGAAAGGTAATGCTTATTAAATACTCCTTAGCTTACATAATCTTTCCCGGAGGATTCGGGACCTTTGATGAATTGTTTGAAGCCCTTACCCTTATTCAAACCGGTAAAAGCCACAGGTTTCCTGTTATATTATTCGGCAGTGACTACTGGCAACCCCTCATAGACTATATGAAAAATGTTATGATAAAATTCGGTACTATAGATCCAGAAGATGTAAATATAATGACAATAACGGATGATCCTAAGGAGGTGCTTGAGATAGTTCACAAAAGAAGCGAGGAAAAGTATAGATATCTTGAGGAATATGGTCAACCGAACGAATTCATGAAAAAGTTAAAGAAACTTATAGAAAAGGAAAGATGAAACTTGTACATATCTCCGATCTTCACGCAGGGAAAACCTTGGGCAATATATCAAGAAACGAAGATCTCCTTTACGCCCTTGACCAGATTATCAGCTTTTCAAAAGAAAACAGAGTAAATACTGTACTTGTAGCAGGCGATATTTTTGACAAGGCAAATCCCGATAACCTTTCAAAACAACTCATATTTGAAGATTTCTTTCTCAGATTAAATTCACTCAATATAAACACAATAGTAATTGCGGGAAACCACGACAGTTATGATTTTTTTAAAAGCATTAAAGAGCTGAGCAAGTTGGCACGAGTTCACATATTTGACAGACCCAACCCAGACAGCTTTACAATAGATCTTGATCATGTAACAATAGTTGCACTTCCTTATCCTTCTGAGAGGGTGATCACAGAAGCAAGTGAAAGAGCAAATATATCTTACGCGGAGAAGGTTGAGAAATTTATCAATTATATGGATAAAAAAACAGAAGATAGAAAGATCAAAATACTTTTAGCCCACCTTATGATAGCGGGAGCGGTATGTACCCATACAGAAAGGGAAGTACATATATCAGATTATTACGCTGTGCCACCTTCCGCCATTCCTACTTCTTTCACCTATGTCGCCCTCGGGCATGTTCATAAGTATCAGAGGATAGATAAAGCTCCAGTTCCCACCTACTACAGCGGAACCCTTTACCAGATAGACTTTTCTGAAGCGGGACAGGAAAAGTACTTTAACTTCATTGAAATAGACAAAGAGGGTATAAAACACTTGGAAACGGTTAAAATAGATATTAAAAATCCCCTTATAAACATAGAAGTTGATCAGGATGAGGTTCTAAAAAAGCTACCCGAATTGAAAAAATTAAGCGGATATATAAAACTCATAGTAAATGTTAAAAATAAAAAGACAGTACCCTACATAGTTGACAGGATAAAGGAGGAGATAGGCGAAAAGCTTCCGAGGGGCGTTGAACTAAGAAGCGAATATGACACCCGTAAGGCTCATTCCCTTGAAAATATAAACCTTACACCCCTCGGACTGTACAAGGAATACTATAAAAAGGAATATGGGGAGGAGATGCCCGAGGATATAGAGAGGGCTTTCATAACCCTCTTAGAGGAAACCTATGAGACCCCTTCTCCTTGAAATAGAAGGCTTTTCTGTTTACAAGAAAAAACAAACCATAGACTTCAGCGAACTCACCTTCTTCGTTATACAGGGTAAAACCGGAGCGGGTAAAACGAGCATAGTTGATGCTATTACCTACGCCCTATTCGGAAAAGTACCGAGGTATCAGAACAATCCCAAGGGTATAAATACAAAGGTCCTCTCAAGGGGTGCGGACAGCCTTAAAGTATCTCTTGAATTTATGGTTAAAAACAGAAAATACAAGATAGAAAGATTTTATTCCAAGAAAACAAAAAGCATAGTCAGGTTTTATGAAGATAACAAGAGATTGGATCTCAAACTAAAAGAGAAAGAGATGGAAAGGTTCATAGAAAAACTCATAGGTGTTACCTATGACATCTTTACAAAGGTTATACTTCTACCACAAGGTGAATTTGACAGGTTCCTGAAACCGTCAAAGCCTGCAGAGAGAAGGGAAATATTACTCAAATTGCTCGGGATTGATTTTGAACTTATAAACAAAAAAGCCTCAGAGAAGTATAAAGAGCTTGAGGGAGAATATACAGAACTTCTGAGAGAGTACGAAGGCATAAAAGATATGGATCCCAAAACCGTTGAAGACACAGAAAGGGAAATTGAGGCACTTAAAAAGGAAGAGGGAAAAATAAAAGAAAATCTTAAGGAGATTGAGAAAGAGATTGAAAAGGCTAAAAAATACAAAGAACTTATGAACAGGTTTGAGGATGCAAAAAGACGATATGAAACGCTTATTAAGAAGAAAGATGGGATTTCAGAAAAGGAAAACCTTCTTAAAGAATACAGAGAACTTCGTCCCTTTGTCCCTTATATTAACATGCACGAAACCATTTCGGAAAATCTTAAACATTTAAACATAGAAAAGGAAGATCTTGAAAGAAAATATATAGCACTAAAAGCAGAACTTGAAAATCTCATCCAAAAACTTCACGGGTACGAAGATAAAAGGAAAAAGATATCATCCCTTAAAGAAAAACTGAACCTTCTTTTAATAGGGGAGGAAAAAATAAAGGAGGCTTTAAACCGTTTCAAAACCATAAGAAATCTAAACAAAAAACTTGAAGAATTGAATATAAAGAGGAGAGAGTATGGGAAAGAAATGGAAGATACCATCAAAAGAATAGAAAAGGGGAAAAAACTTATAGAGAATCTTAAAGAGGAAATTGAATTCTTGATTCAATATGAGCGTATATATCCGGAATTTATGAAGATAAAGAGCGATATGGAAAGAAAAGAGGAACTCGGTAAAAAATTAAGGGAGTATGAGGATAAACTCAAAGAAACCGAGAAAAAACTTGAAAAGGAGAAGAGAGAGCTTAGTGAGATTAAGGGAAGGTTAAAGAAGCTGGAAGAAAAAATGAGCTTATACAAAGCGCATACAATAAGAGAACAGCTTAAGGAAGGGGATATATGTCCGGTATGCGGTAACATCTATAGAGGTAAATATGTAGATGAGCATATAGAGGTAGATACGGAGAGACTGGAAAAGGATATTGAAAGGCTGAAAGATATTGAGAAGATAAAGGAGAGAACCATAGGGAAGATGGAAGGTACCATAGGACAGATAATTAAGGAAAGGGATACGATTATAAAAGAGATAAGAACTTTATCGGAGCGTATTAAAAATACAAGTGTAAGCAAATACAGGGAAGAAGATTTGGAAATTAAGATAAAGGAGTTGGGTGAAAAGAGAAAAACCCTTGATAAATATAACAACAGACTGGTAGAATTGCAGGAGAAACTTAGTGGATTAAAGGAAAAGGCGGGTGAGATAGAAGGGGATATTAAAAAGATAAGTTCTTTGATATCCGAGTACAAAGAGTATATAAATTCCTCAATAGATTGGGTAAAGAATAACAAACTTTCAAAGGAAGATACCTTAACTTCCATATATGAGGACATTTCTGCAAATCTAAAATCGCTAAGTAAAAAGATAGATGAAATAGAGAAAGGTTACGAAGAAATTAGAAACAGGGTTGAAGAAAAAAGAAGACAAGAAACCTTGTTTAAGGAAAAACTTGAAAATACAAAGAAAAGGATAAAAGAGCTTGAAAAGGAACAAGAAGATATAGCGGAAAAGCTCGTACCCCTCTTTATGAAGTACGGAAATCTAAAGGAGCTGAAGGGAAAAATTATTGACGATGAAAGTGCAAAGAATATAGAAGAGGAGATAAACCAATTTAGGATGGAGACTGAAAAATTGAAGGAAGTTATGGAAGAAAGTCTGAGGGAAGCGGAAAATATAAAAACTTCTGGGGATGTTTATCAGCTAACAAAAAAGAAAGAAGATATGGAAAATATACTCTCAGAAATTCAAAGGAGGAAAGGTGAGCTTTCCGCCAATATAACCCACATGAAGGAGATCCTAAGCAGAAAGGAAAAGATGGAAAAGAGGAAAAAAGAACTTGAAGAAAAACTCCTTATATACAAGAGAATAAAGGAAGATTTAAGAAGTGATAAGCTTCCTCAGTTTACATCAAATCTTATGATGATAAAGCTTATAGATGCGGCAAACGCCTACTTTTATGATTTTACAGGTTCATACACTTTTGAAATAGATGAAGGCGGAAATCTAATGATAGTTGATCATACTCTGGCGACAGACAACATGAGGGGTGTAGATTCCCTAAGTGGTGGTGAAACCTTCATAGCGTCCTTGTGTCTCGCCTTGGGTATAAGTGATATTCTCTCTCAAAATGCACCTTTGGAAAGTCTTTTCATAGACGAAGGTTTCGGATACCTTGATGAAGAGACAAGAGAAAAGGCATGGGAAACCCTTGAGATGCTAAAATCCAAGGTTAATAGAATGATAGGAATAATAACACACATACCCGATTTGGCGGAAAAGTTTGAACAAAAGATAATTGTTAAGAAGAAAGGAAATACCTCTACAATTGAAGTTATAAGTTAAAGCCTCTCCAATACCACCCTTAATTTTTCAAGAAAGAAATCATTATCTTCTGGCTTCCCCACAGAAACCCTCAAACACCTATCAAGCAAAGGCATATAGGATACATCTCTTACAAGCACATCTTCCTTTATAAGTTCCTTATGAACAACATCCGCTGGAAAGGGTGTTCTAAAGAGGATGAAGTTAGCCTTACTCCTGAAGACCTCCACCCCCTCTATACAGGACATTTCCCTTTCAAGGCGTTCCCTCTCTTCTATGACTTTGTCAACCACATATCTTATATAATCCTTAGCCCTGCTTAAAATATATGTGGCAACCGCTTGAGATATAGCAGAAATATTAAAGGGTAGTCTGATCTTTTCTATCTCCCTTATAATCTCTTTAACACCTACGAGCACCCCTATACGAAGACCTGCCATACCTATCTTGGAAAGGGTTCTAAGGACAAGCGTATCTTCCCTTCTTAAAGCATCATTTATAAAAGTATCTTTTGCATAATCGTAATAGGCTTCATCCACCACAATAAAAATACCCTTTTCCCTAAGGGAGTTTATTTTTTCCCTTGAAAACAGGTTGCCTGTAGGATTGTTAGGATAAGCGAAAAAAGCGAGATCCACATCCTCTACTACATTTTGACTCCTTTCTGTATCTATATCAAATCGCGAATCTAAGGGAACCTCAAAGGGCTTTCTGTCTGCGACCTTAGTGGAAATAAGGTACATGGGAAAAGTGGGAACTGGTATAAAAACACCCTTCTCCCCTACGACAAGGCTTATGTAATATATAAGCTCATCGGAACCGTTTCCGAGAAGTATATTCTCTTCTGGTACACCTATAAAATCCGCTACAGCCCCCTTTAACCTTTTAGCCTCAGGATCGGGATAAAGCCTTATCTTAGTCTCATCAACCTGTCTCAGGGCTTCATAAATAATATCCTCTGGAAGTTCAAAAGGTAGCTCGTTTGAGGAAAGCCTTACCCTACACCGGGTAGTCTCCGTTTTATATGGGGACAAACCATCCAATCTATTATTTATCATCAGTTTCCTGATTCTTCTGAATTTCTTCTTCCTCTACTCTCCCGAGATACATCTCAAGTTCTGTAACTGTTGATTCCATTAGCTTATCTTCCAAAATACCCCTTATAAGTCTGTTAAGCTTCCTTTCATCCCCCATTGCTACACCATTAAGTATTAGATAAAGCCTCTTGGGTAAAGAGATGGAAACCTTTTTATACCTCGGACCACCTTTTCTACGACCCCTTTTTGCCATTATCTTCCTCCTTAATCAATATTATTTTTTGTAAAGGAATTATTAATTGATAAACTATTTTATCACTTCATGTATGTTTTTTCAAAGCTTTTAAGAAATTCAGATAGATGTTTTAAAACTTCTTCATAAACGATAAAAGGCGTTATGAGAGTTTTCAATACTTCGCTATCCTGAGCAGGCTCAAGCATATCCCGTAATACAAGCAGTAAAAAGTCAACTCTTGCTGCCAATGTATTTACAGGATCAAGATTTTTTATATCCCTCTCCAGATAATTAATCATGTTAGAGAAAACACTTATATCAAAATTAAATATCTCATAATCGTCATATATACTGTCAATAACATCATCTAATTTCGGTATAAATATTTTTTCTATTCCACTGAATATTCCTTGAAGTATCGCAAGGGATTCTCCATCATCCATTGATTCCGCTATCATCAATATCTCTTCAATATCAGCCTTTATCTCACTCCTTATCCCGAGCAGAATATCAAGGGTAAGCCTGAGTAATCTGTCACATGTAAAAACCTTCTCAAGGGTAGCAAGATGTTTCATGATCCGTACTCCTTAATATCTTCAACATTCTCCACCCCCATCTCCCTGAGGTATTCCCTGAAATCCTCATCCACTTCAAACCCCTGCGAGGATAAAATCTCCTTCATATTTGAATTTATCCTTTCACCCGCATCGTCAAGATCAAATAGTAGGATTACCCCCCTTGTTTTTCCCTCCAACATATCGGGTATGTCCGCGAATCTTTTCCCAGAAAGATCCATAATATTCCTTATACCATATTTTTTTAAAGCCAGTATATCCCTTTTACCCTCAACCAACACTATAAACTCCCTTGATCTCCTTCTTAATTCTCTTATCCATTCTTTAAAATCCCTAAACCTTCCCATTCATAATCTTCATAACCTGATACATATCCTTATCACCGCGACCTGAAAGGTTTATAACAACAACACCTCCCTTTCCCAGCTCCCTCGCAATATCAACAGCCCTTATAACCGCATGTGCGGATTCAAGGGCGGGTATGATTCCTTCGGTTTTTGAAAGAAGTTTGAAACCTTCAAGGGCTTCCTCATCCGTGGCTGTTAGATACTCCGCCCTGCCGATCGCCTTAAGGTAGGCATGTTCCGGACCCACCCCCGGATAGTCAAGACCTGCGGACACGGAATGGGTGCTCAAAATCTGTCCTTCTTCATCCTGAAGAAAATAGCTTTTCATCCCGTGCAATACACCCACCGAACCCCCGTTAAGGGATGCTGCATGTTTTCCCGTTTCTACACCCATGCCTGCAGCTTCAACCCCTATCAATCTTACATGTTCATCATTAATAAAACTATGAAATATACCTATTGCATTAGATCCTCCTCCCACACAGGCTACTACCGCATCAGGCAATCGCCCTTCCGCCTCAAGTATCTGCTGTTTTGTTTCCTCACCAATAATTTTTTGGAAATCTCTCACGATAGTGGGGAAAGGATGTGGTCCTACAACGGATCCGAGTATATAATGGGTATTTTCAACATTTGTAACCCAATCCCTTAAGGCTTCATTTATTGCATCTTTTAGTGTTCTTGAACCACTTTTTACTATCCTAACCTCAGCACCGAGTAGTTTCATCCTAAACACATTTAACTCCTGCCTGCGGGCATCCTCTTCCCCCATGTAAACCACGCAATCTATACCCAGCAAAGCACATGCTGTGGCTGTAGCAACACCGTGCTGTCCAGCTCCTGTCTCCGCAACTACCCTATTTTTATTTATCCTTTTTGTCAACAGAGCCTGCCCCAAGGTGTTATTTATCTTGTGGGCACCCGTATGAAGCAGGTCCTCCCTTTTTAGATATATCTTTGCTCCCCCCACATATTCTGTAAGATTTTTGGCAAAGAATAAAGGTGTGGGTCTTCCTGCGTAAACCCTCAGAAGATAATTCAATTCACTCCAGAAGGATTCATCCCTCTTTATTTCCTCGTACTTCTCCTCTAATTCTTCTAAGGCATACATAAGGGTCTCGGGAACAAACCTTCCTCCGAAATCACCAAAATATCCCTTTTTTGTCCGATTATTCTGCATAAGAATGATTGTAATATAATAAGCTTAGTAAAGGGGACGTAGCTCAGACTGGGAGAGCGCCGGCATCGCAAGCCGGAGGTCGGGGGTTCAAATCCCCTCGTCTCCACTATATTCCCCGAGTGTATAATTTTCTTACATGAGCAAATACATATTTATCACCGGCGGTGTGCTATCCTCACTCGGAAAAGGTGTAACCTCCGCTTCCATAGGATCACTTCTTGAAAGTATGGGCTACAAAATAACACTACAAAAGCTTGACCCCTACCTTAATGTGGATGCGGGTACGATGAATCCCTATCAACACGGAGAGGTATATGTGACGGAGGACGGGGCGGAAACAGATCTTGATCTTGGACATTACGAGCGATTTACAGAATCAGTGATGAAAAGGGAAAATAATGTAACCGCCGGTAGGGTTTATTTCAATGTCATATCAGAAGAGAGAAGGGGAGGATACTTGGGGGCAACGGTGCAGGTCATACCCCACATAACGGATGAAATAAAGAGATTAATAAAGAAGGCTTCGGAAGGTTGTGATATATCCATAGTAGAGATAGGGGGTACGGTGGGTGACATTGAAGGATTACCCTTTTTGGAGGCGGTAAGACAGCTTTCCCTTGAAGTAGGAGACGACAACGCCCTTTTTATACACCTTACCTATGTACCGTATATAAAAACCGCGGGGGAATTAAAAACCAAACCCACCCAGCACTCAGTAAAGGAGCTTAGAGAAATAGGCATACAACCGGATATCATCATCTGCAGGGCGGAGATGGATATACCCGAACCCATAAAAAAGAAGATAGCCCTCTTTTGCAGTGTGGACAAGGAAGCTGTTATATCCGCACCGGATATGGATTACATATATAAG
>JALWBR010000008.1 GCA_027037055.1 Aquificales bacterium
TGCAACCTCAAACGGGGGTTACCGGTGATGTAGGCTTAGGAATAAAGATATCAAAGGAGATATCAAAAAGGGTTTATATTGAATACCAGAGCAGTAATGTGCAGGATCCGAGGGCTACTTACTTCGGCGGTGAATTAAAATTCTTTCCCTTTATTTCAATAGGTGTAAAATCTTACTCGGATAGGACAAGGGAGCTTAATCTCAGATTCAGGAAAAGCATTGATTTCTAATATGGAAACAACGGAAGTTAGGGAAATACTTGAAGACTTGAAGAAAAACGACTTCATAAAGCTGAAGAGGGGGATAGGTATAGGAATATTTCTTTTTAACAAATTGAAGGATATAGCACCCTCCCATTTACTTGAGAATCTAAAAGGCATGGATAAATATCCCGTTGAAAAGAAAATAGCCATAGTTGAAGATCTATTAAAGTTTATAAATGAGTATGAAAATCTTATAAAGGTAAGAAAAGATAGAAAGCATGTAGAAAGTAAACCTATTACGAAGTTCTTTAGAAGTTTAAGGGAATTTAATATTAAGGAAAGGGATTTGAAACTGCTCAGCTCCTTAGGTATTAACACAATAATTGATGCCCTATATTTTATACCAGCCAGATATGAAGATAAGAAGCTAAACACATCCATAAAGACCGCCTTACCTGGTGAGAAGGTTGCCCTTAAGGTCAAGGTTGAAAGGGCTGAAAGATTAAGTGAAGGAAAATACACAGCCCAGATAATAGTTTCCGATGATACGGACAGGATGAAACTCCTCTTCATGTACAAGAATACCGCCTTTATTTGCAACTTCAAGAAGGGTATGGAGATAGTTGTTTACGGAAAGGTAAAAAGTTTTAAAGGGGAAAAGTATATGGTACATCCTCAAATAAGGAAACCAGATGCGGAAGATATAGGCAGGATACTGCCCGTGTACTATGCAAGGGTGAGAGGGGAGTTGCATCAGATTTCATCTGCATTGAAACAAAAACGTTTAAGAACACTCATAGGCAACATAGTGTCAAAAACCGCCAAGTACCTTCCAGAGATATTACCCCAGGAAATTTTGGAAAAGTATAAGTTTCCTACCCTCTCTGATAGTATAGAAATGTTGCACCTTCCGGAGTTTATATCCGTAAAAGATCTTAACAGCTTTAACACACCCTTTCACGATAGGTTGATATACGAAGATCTCCTTATCTTTCAGCTTGCCCTTCTTTTGAGAAAATCAAAAACTAAATTACAAAGTTCACCCCTCATTGATATAAATACGGAGGAGTTCATTAATTCCTTTGAGAAGGATCTGCCCTTTAAACTTACAACTGCTCAAAAGAGTGTCATAAGGGAAATCCTTAAGGATATGAAGTCGGGAAAGCCAATGAACAGGTTGCTTCAGGGGGATGTGGGTAGCGGTAAGACCCTCGTTGCTATAGCGGTATCATACGCAACCGTAATGTCAGGTTATCAGGTGGCTGTTATGGTTCCTACGGAGATACTTGCCTATCAACACTTTAACAATTTCAAAAAATTCCTTCAGGGAAAAAATATAAACATAGCCCTGCTCACGGGAAGTTTGACCCCAGCTCATAAAAGAAGTGTTTACAGACACATAAAAGAAGGCAACATAAATATAGTCATAGGAACCCACGCCCTTATTCAGGAAAAGGTTGAATTTAAAAGGCTCGGACTTGTCATAATAGACGAACAGCATCGCTTCGGTGTAGTTCAGAAGAAAACGTTGATGGAAAAGAATAATACCGCAGTTCCTCACTGCCTCGTTATGAGTGCTACACCCATTCCCAGAACCTTGGCACTCTCCCTTTACGGTGATCTTGATATATCCGTAATTGATGAGATGCCTGTTAACAATAAGGAAATTGTAACAAGGATATTTTATGATTCGGAGAAGGCAAAGATTTTAAATATAGTAAGGGAGGAGCTTTCGGCAGGCAACAAGGGATATGTGATATATCCACTTATAGAGGAATCGGAGAATAGCGACTTAAAGTCTGCGGTGGAAGGTTATGAGGAGTGGAAAAAGCTTTTTAAGGATAAAAATGTACTGCTTTTGCACGGTAAGATGAGCGATATTGAAAAAAGGGAGGTTATGGAAAGATTTAAGAGGGAAGGAGATATCCTTGTTTCAACGACTGTAATTGAGGTAGGTATAGATGTACCCGAGGCAACCTTCATGGTTATAAAGGATGCCCATCGCTTCGGACTGTCCCAGCTTCACCAGTTGAGGGGAAGGATAGGAAGAAGCGGAAGGAAATCTATTTGTATGCTCGTTGTACCAGAGGATATAAGGTTGAAGGATACGGACGCCCTTAAAAGGCTCAGGATAATGGTAAAGACAACAGACGGTTTTAAAATAGCGGAGGAGGATCTTAAAATAAGGGGACCGGGAGAACTTCTCGGAGTCTCTCAATCAGGTTACTTCGGTTTCACCATTGCAAACCTGGCGAGATTCAAAGACAGACAGTTACTTATAAAGGCAAAGGAAGATGCGGAGTATATAATAGATAAATATCGTAATCTTGAAGATCTTCCCGAGCTCAAACACATGATACTTTACAGATATGGAGATAAGATGGATTTAAGTAATATTGCGTAGGAGCGTCTCCTTGTAAACCCTCACAAATTCCCTCGTAGCCTTCTCAACATCTTCAAATCCGAGTATGGCGGAAACAACAGCCACGCCGTCAACACCGGTCTTCAATACTTCAGGAAGTCTGTAGTGGGTTATTCCTCCTATGGCTACCACCGGTTTTTCCGAAAGTCTTACACACTCTTTCAGCTTATCTAATCCCACCAACTTATAATCATCCTTTGTAGCGGTAGGATACACAGAGCCGAAGCCTATATAATCAATAGGTAACTTGTTTGCTTCTTGAACAAGGGAAGGATCATTAACGGAGTATCCTATATACATCTCATCACCGACCAGCCTTCTTATAACATCGGGAGGAAGATCTTCCCTGCCCACATGAACACCGTCCGCGGACACCGCCATAGCAAGATCTACCCTGTCATTAACAAACAAAAGAACATTATATTTTTCCGTCAATTCCCTCAACCTTAAAAGCTCCTCATACATATCCCTTGTTGATTTTTTCTTGAACCTGTATTGAACAGCGGTTATACCACCTTTTATTGCCTTTTCAATAGTTTCTATTACATCTCTGTCCTTAAAGTAACTGTCATCGGTAACAAGATATATCCTCAGATCCAATTCCTTTTTCATGATTTATAATTATAAGTCCTAAAATGGGATTCTTAGATGATGTAATATCACACAAAAAGGAAGAGATAAAAAATCTTAAAGGGAAATTCCATTTTATTAAAGAAGCCTTAAATGATGCACCTTTCCCCCTTGACCCAAACCCCTTCATTGATGAGGAAGGTATAAATATAATTGCGGAGATTAAAAAGAGATCCCCCTCAGCTGGGGATATAAAACGGGTTGATGTTAAAAAACAGGCAAAAATATATGAGGAAGCGGAAGCTTTTGCGATATCAGTACTTACTGATGAAAGATATTTCGGCGGAAGCTTGGAAGATCTTAAGGATGTAAAGGATACGGTCCGCATCCCAGTTTTAAGGAAGGACTTTATAATTGATGAAATACAAATATATGAATCAAGGATACATGGTGCTGATCTCGTCCTTCTTATTGTAAGGATATTGGAGAAGGAAAAGCTCAAAGATCTCATAGATCTATCAAGGGAATTGGGTATGACTCCTTTGGTTGAAATATTCTCGGAGGGTGAGGCGGAAATCGCCTTAAATACGGGTGCGGAATACATAGGTATAAACAACAGGGATCTTGATACACTTAAGATTGATTTGTCCCTTTCTGAAAGGTTAATACCTGAATTGAAGAAACTCGGTGTTAAAAGGATAGTTGTGGAAAGCGGTAT
>JALWBR010000009.1 GCA_027037055.1 Aquificales bacterium
TACAAACTTTGAAATAGACATCATAAAACCATTGATAGAATTCGGGGAGAATGTTTCAGGTGTAGCTTACGGAAGGGAAAATACCCATGATGTTGCCCTCAGAGTTATAGCGGATCATCTAAGGGCTTTAACCTTTGCCATATCCGACGGTGTTATACCTTCCAATGAGGGAAGGGGTTATGTTATAAGGAGGATTTTAAGAAGGGCATTGAGATACGGTTATAAGCTTGGAATAGAAAAGCCTTTTCTCTATGAAGGTATTGATGTTGTGATTGATGTTATGAAGGATGCATATCCAGAGCTTGAAATGGGAAGGGGATTCGTAAAGGGTATAGTTAAGGGAGAGGAGGAGAGATTTATAAGGACGCTTAAGGCGGGTATGGAATTTATGGAGGAGATAATTAGCAAGGCTGTGGAAGTGGGAGAGGAAGTTCTTAGAGGTGAGGAGGTATTTAAAGCCTACGATACTTACGGCTTTCCCCTTGATCTTATAGAGGAGATTGCAAGGGAGCGTGGTATATCCTTGGATATGGAAGGTTTTAAAAGGGAAATGGAAATTCAGAGGGAGAGGGCGAGGAGGCATTTTAAGACATCCGCTAAGGAGATAAAGGATGTTTACAAAAAGCTTTCGGAAGAGGGTGTATATACCGTATTTAAAGGTTATGACACTCTTGAGTTGGAGACGGAGGTTGTAGCTTTAGTAAAGGAAGGGCGTAAGGAGTACAGTGCTTCCGAAGGAGAAAGGGTTGAGCTTATATTAAAGGAAACACCCTTTTATCCGGAGGGAGGAGGTCAGATAGGCGACGCTGGATTTATTGAAAAGGAAGGGGGGGACATAATAAAGGTTGAAGATACCCAGCGATTCCTTGATGGAATAATCGTTCATATAGGCAAGGTCCTAAAAGGAACATTTTCCAC
Source organism: Aquificales bacterium (assembly GCA_027037055.1). Lineage (GTDB taxonomy): Bacteria > Aquificota > Aquificia > Aquificales > Aquificaceae > WFWF01. Next base: position 919 of record JALWBR010000009.1, read on the forward strand.
AGGGGACAGGGTAAGGGCGAAGGTTGATAAAAAAAGAAGGGAAGATATAATGAGACATCACACCTCTACCCATCTGCTTCATGCCACATTGAGGAATGTACTTGGTGAACATGTAAGACAAGCGGGTTCACTTGTTGCGGATGCTTATATGCGTTTTGATTTTACCCATTTTGAATCCCTTTCCGTTGATGATTTGAGGGAGATAGAGGAGAGGATAAACGAGGTAATAAGAAAGAATCTGAAGGTTAATGTGAAAGAGATGTCCTATGATGAGGCCATAAAGTCAGGTGCAATTGCCATATTTGAGGAGAAATATGGAGAAAGGGTAAGAGTTATTGAAGTTGAAGGCTATTCCCGTGAACTCTGCGGAGGGACTCATGTTTCAAGAACGGGGGATATAGGTTACTTCAAGATTCTTTCCGAGTCGTCAGTAGGTGCGGGTGTCAGAAGGATTATTGCATGTGCGGGAAGGCATGCGGTGAAAAAGTCCTATGAGGAACATGTTAAATTGAGGCGTATTTCTGAGATGTTTAATGTATCAGAAGATAAGGTTGAGGATCGTATAAATGAATTCTTGGAGGAATTGAAGGAGAAGGAAAGGGAAATAGCCAAACTCAGGGAGGAGCTTAACAAAGAGAGGATTCTTAGAAATGTAAAGGTTGAGGAGATAAACGGAGTCAAGATGGTCTATGCCTTCCTTGAAGATGCATCATCGGAGGAATTGAGGAATATGGGTGATATGTTGAGGTCAAAACATCCTAAATCCGTCGTTTTTCTTGCATCCAAAGGCAAAGGAAAGGTGGGTATAGTTGTGCTTGTTTCAAAGGAGATGGCGGAGGAGATATCAGCAAAGGATGTTATAAGGGAGGTTTGCAAGCCCTTGGGTGGAAGCGGTGGGGGAAGGAAGGATATGGCTCAAGGAGGCGGAAAGTATCCGGATAAACTTGATGAGTCTGTGAAGGTTTTAAGGGAGTATTTAAAAAATATGTTGGCTGGATCAAAAACTTAGGATGGAAGAGTTTAAGGAGTTAATAGTATATACACTTACGGGCTATGTTATAGGTCTTTCTTTGGCTTTCCTATTTGATTATCTTGGAATGGTTCAGAATCCCTTTGTAGAGTGGATTGTTAGGGTCTTTTCCGGTGAAGGGGAAAGTATATTTGAAGGCATATACGCAATAAAACAGAGGTTAAAAAATAAAAGTATATCAATGGCGGAGGCCTACGGGTGGGGCAAATTCATAGGTATGACCTTTCCCTGGTTTGTAGATTTTATAAGCAGGCTTCTCGGGGTAGATGTTTACTCTTGGCAAGGTTTTTATATACCTTACCTTTACGCTATGAGCGATCAGATAGGTGCTAACATAAGCGGATTTATATACATCCGCAGAAAGGAGGGAGCCCTTTTACCCGCCTTAAGGTCTTACTTCAAGAATCCCGTAATGCTTACGAGCCTTCTTGTCGTGCTAATTGTCCCCTTAGGACTTTTAATTGTCCGTATCTTAGGGTTTTCCCCGGATAAAAATATACTTGTAGCCCTTGAGACGATAGCGGCAAATCTCTGCTGGCTACCGCCCCTTGTCGGTTTTATTTTTAGTAGAAGATGAAGGTATTGTTGCCTCTGATACTTGCCCTCTCCTATGTAACATACGCTGGGACTTTAAGTACATGTTATAAGGCTTATTTCTTTTTCTTCCCCGTTGCCCATTCCTGTGTTTTCTATAAAAATTCCGACAATTACATGGAAATAGAGGCATATATTAAAACGGACGGTGTGGGCAATCTCCTCTACAAGGTAAATAACTACGGAAAATCAATAATAAGGAAGGATTCAAATACCTTAAGCTTCTTTCTGCTTCAGGAGGAAGGCAATTATAAAAGGGATATGTTCTATCACTTTGAAGGGGGAAATGTTACCATGTATGTGGTTAAGTATAAAGGTAATAAAAAGGAAATAGAGTACACAAGGGTTGTAAGCCATAAACATGTAAAGGCTTACGATCCCATATACGCGTCCCTTGTACTTTATTGTTATGCCTTTGAAAGAAAGGCTGGTACATTGCCCATATTCTATGACGGTAATGTTTACAAGGTTCCCTTTTTTGTTGCAGGGTACGATGAGGGAGAGGATTCCCTTATAGTTGAAATGAAACCCCGTATAATAACGAGCGGTATTATAAAACCTACAGGTGAGTGGGTGGTTTGGGTAGATCCTCATATTAATGTACCCGTGAAGATGGAACTGGAGTTTACCATAGGTTCCGCTTCCGTAGTGTTGAAAAGGAAGGAAGGCGAGGAGCGTGTGGTTAAGGATATGTGTAAGAGGTTAGGAGAATGATAAAAATCATATATACGGGTACCGGGTATATGTAAACTGGATAGCATGAAGGAAAGGTGTACCTATAACTTACCACCTGAAAGCGTTAAGGCTGTTCTTGACAGGCTTGCCCGTATAGAGGGTCAGATCAGGGGCATCCAGGGTATGATAAGGGAGGGTAGGAGCTGTGAAGAGATACTTGTTCAGATATCCGCGGTAAAGTCCGCCCTCTCTTCTGTTGCATACAAATTTTTTGAGGATCATGTGGAATACTGTATAAAACCTTCCGTTGCGGAGGGGAATGTGGAAGCCTTCAGTGAGTTCATAGAAGCTGTTAAGACGCTGTTAAAGAAGTAGGAGGGTATTGCAATGGTGCGTTTGTTCATTATTTCCTTAGCTTTGGCAGGTTTTATATGGGCGGATAAGGTTTTTGTTATTGATGTTGAAGGTATGTATTGTAAGATGTGTCCCGTTGCTGTTAAGAAGGCAATAGGTCAGCTTGAGGGAGTCAAATGGGTCAAGGCTTATCTTGAGAACAAGATGGCGATTGTTATCGCTGAGGAAGGGGTTGAGGCTAATGAGATCCTTAAAGCAATAAGCGGAGCGGGAAATTATAAAGGTAAAATTCTTGATGAAAAAGAATTTTAAAGCAGTTTTATCATTGCAGCCATTACAAGCCCCGCGCTGAGCCAATATAGACCCGCGAGCCCCAAGGCCCAGAGGAGGATGTTCTTAATTTCCTTCTTCATGGTAATATTATTTATCGGTAACACCTAAGGAAGTTTAAATGCGAAAGGCTGTTATTCTGGTAAATCTCGGCGGTCCCAGAAATCTTGAGGAGGTAAGGTCCTTCCTTTATAACCTCTTTTCAGATCCCGATATATTTCCCTTGCCTTCCCTTCTTCAAAAACCTCTGGCAATTCTTATATCCAGCTTAAGGGCGCCCAAATCAGCTGAGTATTATAGGAAGATAGGGGGAAAATCTCCCATACTTGAGGAAACCATCAAACAGGCGGAAGCCCTCAAAAAAGTATTGGGGGAAGGCTACCATGTTACCGTTGCCATGAGGTATTCAAAACCTTTTATAAAAGAAGCTGTGGAGGAGATAATCTCCGAAGGTATAAAGGATGTCATATTCTTTCCCCTCTATCCCCAATTCAGCTTCTCAACAACCCTTTCTGCCATAAACGAGCTTAAAAGGACCATCAAAAAATTGGGTGTTGATATAAATGTAAAGGTTGTAAAGAGATTTTATGATAATCCCACCTTTATCTCCGCATGGGTTGACATTATCAAAAAGCATATAAAGGATGAAGATGACTTTCTTTTATTCTCCGCCCATTCAATTCCCAAAAGTATGGTGGAGAGGGGGGATACATATCAGAAAGAAACGGAGGAAACGGTAAGAATGATTGTGGAGGCACTCGGTCACGGAAGATATATGCTTTCTTATCAGAGTAAGGTTGGTCCTGCCAAGTGGCTTGAACCTTCAACGGAGGAAATTATAGTTCGCCTTGGAAGGGAGGGTGTAAAAAGGCTTATAGTTGTTCCCATCAGTTTCGTTTGTGAGCACTCAGAGACACTCTACGAGCTTGACATACAAGACAGGAAGATTGCGGAGGAAAGCGGTATTAAAGAATATGTGAGGGTAGAAACACCGGGTACCCATCCGACATTTATAAAGGCTTTGGCGGAAATTGTAACATCAGAGAAGGCTGAAAAACTTGAAATGGTGTAAACTTTATAACTGTGAAAGGAAAGAAGAGTGTTTATCTAATAGGTCCCCCGCATCACCAGAGAATTGTCTATCCTGTTCTTGAATATCTTGAGAAAAAGGGCTTGAAGGTTGTATATCTCGGTGTGAGTCAGGAACCCGCCTATGAGAGTTTCTGTATAGACAGAGGGTTAGACTTTAAGTATGAGTATGAGTATATGGATGAGGAGATTGAGGAAAAAATAAAAAGATACATAAAGGAGGAGGGAAAGAGATTCTCTTCTATCTACTACAGCCATCCCGAAGGTCCCATCTGGTTTATGAGTGTTATGTCTAAGATTTTTCGTTGGACACTTGAAGACTTCTACATTTTCAGGGACGGAGTTATTAAAAAGGAGAAACCTGACTTTATAGTGTTTCAAAACGAATCAAACATGTGGTCCAAACTCCTCGGTTACATAGGCTATACGATGGGCATACCAGTTGTTTCCTTCCAAGAGGGGATGTATTACAGCAAACTTTATTGGTTTAAGTATCATAACAACTATTCCATTAATCTTTTGTTGAGTAAAAAGACCGCTGATTTACTTATAGAAGCGGGAAGTAATCCCCACAGACTTGTAGTTGTGGGAAACACTTACTTTGATAAGATGGTTAGGGAATTTGATAACAATTTTCTCTCCTCTTTCAAGAAAAAGAAGGGTATAGAGGAGGGCAGACCCACATTACTTATTATTATCTCCTTCGCGGATATAAAACAGACCGTTATAGATCTTTTTAAACTTATTATTGAAAAGATAGAGAGTTTACCGAGGCTCAACATCATATTTAAGTATCATCCTATAATGGATCTGTCCCAGGTAAATGCTATAAAAAGCAATATCGGAAGTAAAAAGCATAACCTTGTACATGTTCATGATGAGGAGGTTTATCCCTATTTATTTTCCTCGGATGTATGTATAACGACGGGAAGAAGCACTCTCGTCTCCGAAGCCCTCGCCCTCGGTAAGCCCGTAATAGATGTTTCACATTTTCTACAAATACCTGATTATTACGGTAAGTACGGTGTTGTAATAAAGCCAGAGGATCTTGATCAGATAAGGACTTTGATCGGTGATTTGTTAACGGAGGGTCTTGATACAGATATGCTTCATCGCATTATAAACTACGGTAAAGAGGAGATAGGTGATTATAACGGAGCTATAAGTAGGGCTGGAGAAAAGATTGAAAAGCTCATAAATATAAAGGAAAGCTATGATGAGATTAGGGGTTACCTGAGTGCAAATACGAGGGTTTATAAGATTGGAAATACCTTTATAATATCAGCCTTTGATCTGGATGATAGATACATAGATCTCATTTACAAGGACTTTAAGAGTAAGGGGAAGGATTTCGGAGTTCCCCTTATAAACGGTAAAAAGCCCTATGTTGTTTATGAGGACAATGAAAGGCCAGTGATCACGGAGGACTTTGATAAGGCGGAGGCTTTCGGAGGCGTAATAGTATGCGGGGATGAGGTTATTGACAGGATCGGCGGATGGATAGATTACAAAAATCCAATTTTCAGCGTTCTGGACCTTTCAAATTACCTTTACATGCTGGGTGTTGAGGGTGCACCTTTGGATGTGAATGTGGAGGTTGAAGGCGGGGAAATTGTTCCTGTCCGTCTTGAGGATGAAGAGGATGTTATGCTTTTCTATGTCAATAATATTAAAACGAGGGGTAGGTTAAATGCCTTACAAGGATCTAAGGGAGTTTATAAGGAAGCTTGAAAGGGAAAAAGAGATAGTTTATGTTGAGGAAGAGGTATCTCCCCTTCTTGAGATTACGGAGATAACCGACAGGATGTGTAAACTTCCGGGTGGAGGCAAAGCACTCTTTTTTAAAAATCCTTCTGATTATGATATACCTGTTGTTACCAATCTGCTCGGCTCGGAAAGGCGTATAAAACTGGCGCTCGGTTATGAAAACCTTGAGGATATCGGTTGGAAACTGTATCGCATTTTAAGACCGGAGGTTCCTGGTACATTTCTGGAAAAGCTTAAAAGGATCCCTGAGTTGAAAAAATTAAACGATGCATTGCCGAGAAGTGTAAGGAAGGGACCTGTTCAGGAAGTTGTCCTTAAAGAAGGTGACATAGATGTTTTTAAACTGCCTGTTCTCAAATGTTGGCCCAAAGACGGTGGAAGATTTATAACTTATCCTCAGGTTATCACCAAGGATCCTGATTCGGGTATAAGGAATGTGGGTATGTACAGGCTTCAGCTGTTGGATAAGGATAAGATAATAATGCATTGGCAGATACACAAACACGGAAATCATCACTACTGGAAGGCTAAGCGTAAAGGTGAAAGGCTTGAAGTGGCAATAGCTATAGGGGGTGATCCCGTCCTTACCTATTCCGCTTCCGCTCCCCTTCCCCCCGAGGTGGACGAATACCTATTTGCAGGCATAGTAAGGGGTGAGGGTGTGGAGCTTGTCAAAGGTGTTACGGTAGATTTAGAGTATCCCGCCCATGCGGAGATTGTTATAGAAGGTTATGTTGATCCTGAAGATCCTTTGGTTGATGAGGGACCTTTCGGGGACCACACAGGATATTACACGCCGGTTGATCGTTATCCCTTCATGCGTGTTACCGCAATAGTTATGAGAAAAGACCCTATCTATCTTGCAACTATTGTGGGTAAACCGCCTCAGGAGGATAAATACTTGGGATGGGCAACGGAGAGGATATTCTTACCACTTATAAAGTTTAATCTGCCGGAGGTTGTGGATTATCACCTTCCTGCGGAGGGTTGTTTTCACAATTTCTGCTTCGTTTCCATAAACAAAAGGTTTCCGGGACACGCCTATAAGGTGGCTTATGCCCTGCTCGGTCTGGGTCTTATGTCCCTTGAAAAGATCATCGTTGTTTTTGATCACTGGGTTGATGTTCACAATATGGAGGAAGTCTTATGGGCGTGGGGTAACAATGTGGATCCCTCAAGAGATGTACAGATACTTAAAGGTACTATAGATGTTCTTGACCATTCTACGAATGAGGTTGGCTTCGGGGGTAAGATGGTTATAGATGCTACAACCAAATGGAAGGAGGAAGGTTACACAAGGGAATGGCCCGAGGTTATAGAGATGTCCGAGGAGATAAAAAGAAGTGTTGATAAGATATGGGAAAATATTGTTAAGAATTTATAAGTATTTTAAAAACCTCTTCCATTCCTTCTGTAGCCTTCTTTCTTATTGAGATATCAGCTATATCCGATACTGGTGTATATTCTGGATTTATCTCTATAACCTTTGAGCCTTTTTGTTTTGCTACAAAGGGTAGCTGTGCAGCGGGGTAAACCTGACACGATGTTCCTACGACTATAAAAAAGCTACTCCTTTCCGCTATCTCAAAAGCTCTGCTTAGTTCATCGTAAGGCAAAGACTCCCCGAACCATACAACGCCTGGTCTCAACATACCTCCACAGTATTTACAGGAAGGAGGCAACTCTTTCAAAGGAGCTTCATAGTTATACTCTTCCTTACCACATTTTATACATCTAACCTTCCATATATTTCCGTGAAGTTCAATAACATTTTCAGAACCCGCCCTCTGATGCAGTCCGTCCACATTCTGAGTTATAACCGCAACATCGGGAAACTTCTTTTCAATCTCCGCCATCAGCAGATGAGCCTTATTCGGCTCTGCCCTTGCTATATTCTGCCTTCTCTCATCATAGAATTCCCAAACGAGCTTAGGATTCCTTTGAAATGCTTCCGGTGTAGCAAGATCCATGGGATTGTATTTTCTCCACAATCCTTCGCTTCCTCTGAAGGTAGGTATTCCGCTTTCCGCGGACACACCCGCACCAGTGAAGAAGGTTATGTAGGAAGCCATTGTTTAAATTTTATTACACTTGAAGCTCTTTATGTTTTTATTGTACAGTTTATATAGGTATGAAAGAAAGCATTGATGATTTAAGGAAGCAGATAGATAGGATAGATGAGGAGATTCTAAGACTCCTTAATGAGAGGGCGGGGCTTGCCCGTAAGATAGGGGATATAAAGAAGAGGGAAGGGAAGGAAATACATGTGCCGGAGAGGGAAAGGAAGATATTTGAGAGGATTTCAAGGCTTAATAAGGAAGTTTACGGAGAGAATTTCCCTACGGAAGCCCTCTTTCACATATACAGGGAGATTATATCCGCCTGTTTATCCCTTGAAAAGCCCCTTAAGGTGGTTTATCTCGGACCTAAGGCTACATTTACCCATCAGGCTGCACTTGAATACTTCGGTATTTCCGCCCAATATATACCTTCCGCCACCATAAGGGATGTATTCATAGAGGTTGAAAACGGCAGGGCGGATTACGGAATCGTTCCGGTGGAAAACACTATTGAAGGTATAGTCAATTACACCCTTGACATGTTCCTTGAGAGCGATCTGTTGATATGCGGGGAGATAGTTATACCCATAAATTTACATCTTCTTTCCACGGAGGAATCCATAGAAAAGATAAAGAAGGTATACTCTCACAGGCATGCCATAGGTCAGAGCAGGAGCTGGTTGGAGAAAAATCTTGCTGGTGTTCAGATAGTAGAGGTTGAAAGCACCGCAAAGGCGTGTGAGATAGCCCTTGAGGAATCGGGTGTGGGCGCCATTGCCTCAGAAGTTGCCTCTTATACCTATCACCTTAATATAATAGCCAGGAATATCCAAGACAGCGGTAGTAATTATACAAGGTTCTTAATAATAAGTAAAAGGGATGTTGGTCCTACCGGTAATGATAAGACGAGTCTCCTTTTTGCGGTAAGGGACGAGGTGGGAGCCCTCTATAAAGCCCTTGAAAGTTTTTATAGATACGGTGTTAACCTTACAAAGATAGAGTCAAGACCGTCCGGTAAAAAGGTGTGGGACTATGTCTTCTTTGTTGATCTTGAAGGTCACAAGGAAGATGAACATGTAAAAAAAGCCCTTGAAGAGTTAAAAAAGAGGACACAGATGATAAAGATACTGGGTTCTTATCCTAAAGCAGTACCTTAACACCTGGAAATTTGTGCAATTTCTCCACAAGTTCACCGTTAAGCTCAACCCTGAATTTCGGAGACGCCTGAATTGTCGCTATGTAGTCTTCCCCCACTATGTCTATGAGTATATCTTTACCCTTAGGAGAGTGATTTTCTTTAAGAAACTCGTACAGTTTATTAACAATGCCGTTTTTTATTATTTTTTCGCTCATAACTATCCTTATAAAGTTACTTTCCGAATCAACAAATTCCGTAGGATCATAGATCTCTTCCGCAATAAGCTTTATCTCTTCCGTTTCAATATCTTCATCAATAGTTCCGACCACCACAACCACCTTGTCATTCTTTATTTTGTCTTCGTAAGCGGAAACAACATTGGGGAACACCACCGTTTCTATCATTCCTGTTTTATCAATGAGATTAAATATGTACATATAGTCTCCGTTCCTTGTCTTTTTCTTTGTTACATCAGATATTACTCCCCCGAATTTAACCCTTCTACCCTTTTCAATCTCTTCCGCTTCCTCAATATTTTCTATCTTACCTTTAAGTATATGTTCATATCTGTCCATAGGGTGTCCAGATATGTAAAAACCTATAACATCCTTTTCAAGCTTTAGTATATCCGTATCTTTTTTATTTTCCTTTCTTTCTCCATTTCCGAAGAGGGAATTTTGGTTCAGCATAATCATATTTTTGCCTGCCTTTTCAAGCTTTTCCAAAAGATCGGACCTTTTCTCACCTGTAAAATCAAAGGCTCCCGCCTTTATAAGAGATTCAATAACCTTTTTATTCACCTTCCTGCTGTCAACCCGTGATATAAAGTCTGTTATTCCTTTAAAGTAACCCTTCTTTCTCGTTTCTATAATTGATTGTACAGCCTCTTCGCCTACCCCCTTTATCCTGGATAGACCGAATCTTATTTTACCCTCATCCTCAATTTTAAAGTCCACATCACTTTTGTTTATATCAGGCTTTAGTATCTCTATACCTTCTATCTTTGCTTCTTTTATAAGATTGAGGAACTTTTTATCCGACTTCTCCGTAGATAACTTAACCACAAAGAATATGTCCCTGTAATGGCTTTTCATATAAGCGGTCCAATAGGAAAGATATCCATAGGCAACGGAATGTGATTTGTTGAAGGAGTAGGAGGCAAATTCTTCTATTTCGCTCCACAGTTTTCTTACTTTGTCTTCGGGAAATCCGCGTTCAACTGCACCCTTTATGAACTCATCTTTAAGCTCAGCCATTAGATCCGCCTTCTTTTTCCCTATTGCCTTTCTTAGGTTGTCCGCTTTTCCTGCGGAGAAACCGGAAAGTATCTGGGATATTTTCATAACCTGTTCCTGATAAAGTATTATTCCGTAGGTTTCCTTTAGGACAGGTTCAAGCTCTGGAAACGGATATTCAACCGGCTCCTTACCGTGTTTACGATTTATATACTTTTCAACGAGTCCGCTTTTTAAGGGTCCGGGTCTGTAGAGGGCGAGGGCTGCCACTATATCGTCAAATTTATCAGGCTTTAATTTCCTTAAGAGATCCCTCATACCTTTGCTTTCTAACTGGAACACTCCTACCGTATTACCCTCTTGAAGCATTTCGTAAACCCTCGGTATATCAAGAGGTAAACTTAGATAGTCTATATCTTTGCCGTATCTTTCCTTTACGAGCATCCTCATGTGATCAAGTTCGGTGAGGGTTTTAAGACCCAGAAAATCCATCTTTATAAGACCTATCTCTTCCAGCTTTGTCATATCAAACTGGGTTGCCAGCTGTTGACTTCTATCGTAGTAAAGGGGGATCAGTTCACTAAGCGGATAGGGAGATATAACAACACCCGCTGCATGGATAGATGTGTGTCGTGTAAGCCCTTCCAATTTAAGGGATATCCTCACAAGCCTGTCTATTTGAGGGTCTTCTTCACAGTATTTTCTGAATTTTGTTACATTTTCCTCTATATCAATCCTGTGATACCCATACTTTCTTCTAAGCTCATCAAGGGGTACCTTATACATCTCTTCAAGGGACAGCCATGTTCCCTGAACATCCCCTTGAGGTATGAGCTTGGCAAGGGTGTCCGCAAGATTGGTAGGTATTCCCATTGCCCTTGCCACATCCCTGAGGGTTTGTTTTGCCTTCATTACATTGTAGGTAATTATCTGGGCTACATTCTCTTCTCCGTACTTCTTCTTCACATATTCAATAACCTGATCCCTTCGCTCCATACAAAAGTCAACATCAATGTCTGGCATGGATACCCTTTCTGGATTTAGGAACCTTTCAAAGAGGAGACCGTGTTTTATAGGATCTACATCGGTTATGCCGAGTGCATAGGCTATAAGGGAACCCGCCGCACTTCCCCTGCCCGGACCTACGGGTATATTCTTACGCTTCGCCCAGTTTATAAAGTCTTGAACTATAAGAAAGTATCCCGCAAAGCCCATCTTA
>JALWBR010000010.1 GCA_027037055.1 Aquificales bacterium
TCTTTTCTATCATTCTTTTTACTGTCTCTGACCAGTCTTGTTTTCCTGCTGGTATTTTTATGTCTCCTCCTAAGGGGCTTTTTGTTACTCTCATTATGATGTTTGTGGGGTTGTTGGCGTCTATTATCACTATGCCGTGACATGTTCCGCAGGCTATTTTTACGAGTTCTGTGTCATCTGTCGGCAGTAATTGGGTTGTTAGGGTGGGTCCGTAATTTTCTGCAAGATACTTTACTATTTTGTTGTATGTTGGCCCGTTTACTCCCCCGGGTACTGGACAGTTGTGTTGTTCTATCATCTTTGTTACTGTCTTTCTCCACTCTTCTTCTGTCTTTCCTTGTAATAGGGTTATTTGGGGCTTTCCTTCCGCTATGACTTTGTCCCCTACTTTTAAACCGTGACATTGTCCGCAGAGTTCTTGAACAAGTGTGGGTATATCCTTTTGTATGGCTACTTCTTCCCTTCTGTATTCGTTTATGCCGCATGAGGATATAAAGATGGCAATAAGGAGAAGTCCCCCGATAGCATATATCAATCTTTTCATCTTTTTCTCCTCCTTACTCTGTTTACAATCTATATTTCCCCCTCATACTGTCAACGCACTTTACATTACTTTCACCATGCGGAAATTCTCATAAGTAGTTTTATTTTATAATAAACTTCCTATGATATACCTTTTACTTATTTTAATATTAGCATGCGTTTATAAAGATTCCCACGCCTTCTCATTCCTTGAAACTAATAACGGATATAAATCCTTAGGAATACCTTCCGTTTTTTTAAACAGAGACGGGAGTTTCAGAATTTGTACACAACAGGGGTGTATAAAAGGAGACATTTCCCCTGAGCCTATTTCCGTTAAAGCGGACAAGCCATCTCCGTTGAGAATATTTCTAAAAAAACATCATTATAAGGGTGTCGCTTTTAGTGAAATAAAACTGCTTGGAAAAGGGTTTCTGTTAACCTATAAAGGTCAAGGTGTGTACAACGAGATGTTATGGAGGTTTGATCCGCATTTCCCCCCAGAGAATGTAAAAGTAACCTTTTATGATATAAAAAACCTATATGTTGACGGTAAAGGTAATCTCGTAATAAAAACGGATTGGGGTACTTTCATTAAATCAAAACCTGTTGCATGGCAGTATAAAGGGGATGAAAGGGTATATCTTAAAGCAAGATATGTAGTAAACTCTAATAGTTACAGCTTTAAGATTGAAGGGTTTGATCCTTCACTGCCCATTTATGTGGACCCGGTTATTAAATTCAAGAGCTTCGGCAGTTCAAAAAATGAGTCAGCCATAAATTTATCTATGGATAAAAGGGGCAACATATATACGGTGGGTTACACTACATCAAGGGACTGGAAATCAGTAAGCCTTGAAGAGAGACCGAAGGAAATATTTTCATCCTGGGATATCTTTGTAGCAAAATTTGATAAGGATCTAAATTTAAAAGCTGTTGCAATAATAGGAGGTTCTAAGGAGGAGTGGGGAAGGTCGCTGGCTGTTGATGAAGAAGGATATATATATTTGTGCGGATGGACACACTCACCCGATCTTCCAGTAACTGACTCCTCGTATAAAAAGAAGGATGCGGATGTTTTTGTGATAAAGCTTGATCCGGATTTAAAAAGGATAGTACATCTTAAGTATATAGGCGGAGATGAGTATGAGTACGCTTACACTTTGAGATATTTTAACGGACACATTTACATAGCGGGAGAAACCGCTTCTCCGGATTTTCCTATAACAAAGGGAGTTTACGATAATACCTTCAACGGAGGAACCATTGATATATTCATTATGAAGATGGATAAAGATCTAAATTTGATAGCCTCAACCTTTCTCGGAGGTAAAGAGGGAGATGCACCCCTTACAATGGATGTGGACAAAGATGGAGTTTATGTAGCAGGTCTTACTTGGTCCCCCGATCTACCGGTTACGGAGGGTGCTTTTGATACTTCTTACTCCGACAGCTACGACGGATTCATAGCGGTACTTGATCATGATTTAAAACATCTAAAAGCATTAACCTATATAGGCGGAGAGAATCCCGACAGTGTAACCTATCTGAAGGTGTTTAAAAGTACGATAATAGTAAGCGGGAAAACCTTTTCTCCAGACTTTCCTACCACGGACAATGTTATAAAAAGGGTAATCTTCAAAGAAGGCATGTCCGACGGATTTGTCAGTATATTTTCAAAGGATCTAAAAAGGCTTCTGGCTTCCACACTGATAGGGGGGAGCGAGGGAGATGAGGTCTCATTTATATACCCCACGGATGATTATATAGCCTTAGGGGGTGCAACCGCTTCCAGAGATTTTCCCGTAAAGGGGAGCACGTTCGGGAAAAAACTCGGAGGTGATGCGGACGGCTTTTTCATGATAGTTGATTACAATTTAAGAAATATTTACTTTTCAACCCTTATAGGTAAAGAAACCTATGACATAGCCTCAAAGGTAGCAGGAGACGGTGAAAGGTTTTATATAAGCGGATGGAGTGTACCCTTATCGGGAAAAGAGGATGTACAGGCCTTCTTAGTTATGGTGGAACCTGACTTATCCGCTATAAACAGCAGAAATCTTCTTCTTTTGTTATTTACCGCATGCTTTTGGCTTATTGTCCTGTCGGGTATTTTTTACCATATTAGAAAATGAACGAAGATAGATTACTCAAAATAATAAAGGAAAAGGTGGGTGAGGAATTCATAGGTGATGATGTAGCCTTTATAAAATGGGGAGATGAGTTCCTTTTATATACGGTGGATGTACTTGTTGAAAATGTCCACTTTAAAAAAGATTGGGATCCATACATGATAGGTTGGAAAGCGGTATCTGTTAATGTAAGTGACATTTCAGCTAAGGGTGGTAATCCCCTTTACTGCCTTGTATCTTTGGGTATAAAGGGAGAAGAAGATAGGTTTTTGGAAAAGCTTTATGAAGGTATAAGGGATGCTTCTGAAGAATTCGGATTAAAGGTTGTGGGAGGAAATCTATCCTATTCGCGGGATATTTTTATTGACCTGTTTATGGTGGGAATATCGGAGAGAAGAATAGAAAGGGGAGGTTTTGAAAAGGGGGAAGAGGTTGCTCTGTACGGTAACCTCGGTATGTCAAGGGCGGGCCTTGAGGTTTTATTGGAGGGAAAGGATAGGGATAAGTGGTCGGATATTATAGATATACACTTTAAACCCAAAACCTCTTACTATATAAGGGAGCATATAAGAAAATATGCAACCGCAAGTATAGATATAAGCGATGGTCTTGTTATAGATCTTTACAGGATGGTTGAAAGGGGTAAGTACGGTATAAATCTGCACAAAGACAAGCTTGAAAGGATAATAAAGGATCCATTGAAAAGATACTGTGAGCATAAGGGTTGTGATCCTATGGAGTATGTCCTTTACGGGGGAGAGGATTATGCAGTTATCTTTACACAAAAAAAGTCGGAACCATTGCCTGCGGGAGCGGAAGTAATAGGAGAGGTGGTAGAAGAGAGGGCAGTATTATTAGACGGGAAGCCCTTGGAAAGAAAGGGGTTTGACCACTTTGAAAAAAATTATTAAGGCTTATACCTTAAAACCGGTATCCACCTCTCTTTTATGTAGGAAAGGGGTTTTACCTCATACTTGGGTTCGGTTTCCTCCGGAGGTTCCGCTCTATATACTTTAACTTTTGTATCAAACCAGGCAAAGTGACCCGTTATAGGATCTCCGAAATAAACCTCTTTCCCGTTCAAAGGAATGGAGTGTGGAATAAGATGG
The DNA here is from genome assembly GCA_027037055.1 of Aquificales bacterium. GTDB lineage: Bacteria > Aquificota > Aquificia > Aquificales > Aquificaceae > WFWF01. Next base: position 3,764 of record JALWBR010000010.1, read on the forward strand.
TTAAGCAGAAATCCTTTGGTACCCTCTTCCGCTTCGGGTTTAAGACCCCACGCCCCCTTCATCTTTCCTATGGCGTTCCAAGTCCATACGGAATTTGGTTCGGTGGTTTCCGTAAGGTACACTTGACATTTAACTTTACCAGATCTTGACTCCACCCATACCCAGTCCAAGTGATTTATTCCAAACCTCTTAGCTGTCTCTGGATGCATGTAAAGGTAGTTTCTCGTAGATATCTGTCTGAGCCATGCATTCTGTGAGTCCCAAGAGTGATACATCCACTGAGGACGCTGGGTGAAGGCATAAAGGGGATATTCATCACCGCTGACCTCTTCCTCAAAGGGTGGATACCAGAAGGGAAGAGGATCAAAGTATCTTTTTAATCTCTCTCTTATTCTGTTGTCTTCCGGCGGTTGATTTTTACCCTTCCAAAGACCTTCCCCAGCAAGTCTGAAGGTTTGGAAGTTTTCAAGATAAAAGTTAAAGATTATAGGCTCAGTCTTTTTAACAAATCCCACCTCCTTAGCCCACTCCAAGTATTCTTTGTTAGCATGCCTGTAGTATCTTTGGCTATCCTTAAGCCTATAGTGAAAGAAGCCACCGTTTTTAACATACATATCAAGCTGTTTAGGGTTCGGTTCTCCTACAAAGAATTTATCACCCTTTTCACCCCTCCAACCCGCAAGCGCACCTACACCAGGTCTAACTTGCCAGTTTATAAGGAAGTCTTTGAAATCCTTATATTTGCGCGATCCATCCTCATTCTTAAAGGCGGGAAGACCGAGTCTGTAACCTATCTCCACCATAACATCACCCCATCCCCTTACATCAAGACCGTTATCCTTAGGATCAACTACGGGTTGCCTTATGGCATCCACGGGTCCGTCAACGGAAGAGGGCGGTCTATCAAGGAGGGACAGGGCAAACCACTGTTCAAGGTAGGTAGCATCGGGAAGTACCAAATCAGAATAGGCAACCTGTTCGCTGTAGAAGGCGTCTATGGTAATTATCTTCGGAATTATATATTCACCCGTTTCCGGATCCTTGGAGGTAAGGGCTTTTATTATAAAGGGTATATCCTGGGAAGAATTCCAAGCCATGTTTGCCATGTAAAGGATAAGGACCTCTATGGGATAGGGGTCCTTTTTAAAGGCTGAGGGTATAACATTCTGAATACATCCGTGAGCTGCGATGGGAAATTCCCAGCTGTATGCCCAGTCTATCCTCAAAGGTTTTCCCCTTTCATCCACAAGGAGATCATCCGGGTTTTGCGGAAAGCCGAGGTGTGGACCTCTGTAAGGCTCCTTCAAATCTTCTACTTTTGCAGGCTTGGGAAGATCCTCAATATGCTTAGGGTAAGGCGGTTTACACAGAAAACTTCCGGGTGTATCTACAGCCCCGAGCATCATCATGAGCAGGAATACAGCCCTAGCGGTTTGGAATCCATTGGAATGAGAGGCTATACCCCTCATAATGTGGAAGGAAACAGGCTTTCCTATAACCTTTTTGTGTTTTCTTCCCCAAACATCTGTCCACTCAATAGGAAGCTCAACAGGATCGTACAGGGCAATGTAGCCTATCTCTTTTCCTATCCTTTCTATATCCTCCGCCTTTATACCCGTAATGCTCTCAACCCTCTCGGGATAATATTCCCTAACGAGTCTTTCCGCAAAAAGATCAAAGGCTGGTCTTACCTTAAATCCCTCTGGTGTTTCAAATTCTCCTATGAACGCGGGATCAAGATCCTCGGGAACTATGAGGTTAGCAGGCTTAAACCTATTAGATTTTTTATCAAAGACAAGAGGAAAACCTTCATCGTTCCTGTAAAACATACCGTGGGAAGGATCACCCTCTTTTTGTATAACAAGATAGGGTGCATTTGTAAAGCTCTTTAAAAACTCCCAGTCTATAAGGTTGTACTTAAGCAGAACATACATTAGCCCCATAAAAAATGCCCCGTCCGTACCAGGTTTTATGGGTATCCACTCATCCGCTATAGCACCGTAGCCCCACCTTACGGGATTTACTACAACGAACTTTCCCCCTCTCCTCTTCATCTCCTGAATCCCTAATTTGAGCGGGTTAGATGAATGATCCTCCGCAACACCCACCATCATAAAGTATTTTGTATGTTCAAAATCCGCCTCTCCGAACTCCCAAAAGGAACTTCCTACGGAAAGAAGACCTGCGGACGCCACATTTACGGAGCAAAATCCCCCGTGGGCTGCCCAGTTTATAGTCCCTATCTGACCTGCAAACCATCCGTTTATAGCCTGCATCTGATCTCTTCCTGTAAAGAAGGCTATACTATGGGGATTTTTTTCCATCGCGGATTTTATCCAATCCACCGCTATCCTGATGGCTTCATCCCACTCTATCTCCTTAAATTCTCCAGAACCCCTTTCACCCACCCTCAGCAAAGGCTTCCTGAGCCTTGCTGGGCTGTATTCCTTCATAATACCCGACGAACCCTTCGCACATAAAACACCTCTGTTAGTGGGGTGTTCGGGATTTCCCTTTATATAAACAACCTTTCCCTTTCTAAGATAAACCTCAATACCGCACCTGCATGCACACATATAACATGTGGAATAAGCCTTTTTGTCGTAGAAGCTTCCCTTTTCCATGATTCTCTCCTCTTTGAAGTATAGAATATAAAAGGTAAATGATCATCAACATTCTTTTAATCGTTATATAAACTATCTTTATATAGATGGAAATAACAAAGGAAGGTTTTGAACTTGTTACGGATCTTAAGCCCGCGGGAGACCAGCCAAAGGCTATAGAAGAACTTTTAAATAATTTGGAAAAGGGAGTAAAAGAGCAGGTCCTCCTTGGAGCGACTGGAACGGGAAAGAGTTTACATCCCGAAGAAAGGATAATAATAGGTGAAAGATATCGCGGTGAAATAAGATGGGCTATAAAGAAAATAGGTGACTTCGTTGGAGAGCTCTCTAAAAAATTCCCCGTGGTGAGAAACGGAGAGGATTTACTTGTTCTGTTACCAGAGGAAAGGTATTACACCATAACCTTATCACCTCGGAATTTTGATGTAGAGATTAAACCCCTGTACGGAGTTTCATTTCACATGGAAGATAAACTCCTTTATGAGATAGAGCTTGAGGATGGCAGAAAAATAAAGACAACAGGAGATCACAATTTTTATGTCCTTTCCGAAGACGGATTTATATTAAAGAAGAGCTCTGAGCTTGGTGGTAATGACTTTGTTCCCATTCCCAGAAAATTTCCAGATATAGGTAAAAAATTTAATAATGTTTTTTTAACAGACTTTATAAAGCCTTCGGAGCGTATTTTTATTATACCTTCAAGTGATATATATGAAGAATTTGTAGAAAAGTGCTACGGGGAAAGGAGCGGATATAAGCTTAAAAGGGCATACCTCTGCGGTGAGTTGGGTATTCCTTTTACAAAGTGCAAAGACTTCGTGGAGGCTTACAAAGACAAATTGCACATAAAAACACAGGGAGGAAATATTTTTCCTAACAGGCTGGAACTTGACAGAGAACTATTGGAGTTTATAGGTCTTTATATTGCGGAGGGTTTAAGCACAGCAAGGTACATGGTCATATCCACAACTGACGAATACTACAAAAAACTCACTATCCGAATAGCTGAGAAATACAACATGAAAGTGGGTTTCAGAGATCATAAGGACATTGTTATATACAGCACTCTGTTTTCACAATTTATAAGTGCAATGTGCGGTTCTAACTCAGAGTCTAAGAGGCTTCCGCCTTTTTGGATTAACCTCTCAAATGAACAGCTTTCCTGTCTATTAAGAGCCTTGTTTGATGGAGACGGTTCTGTGGAACGGTACTTCATATCTTTAACAACAAAAAGCAAAGCTTTGACAAATGACCTGCTTTATGCTTTACTCAAGCTCGGCATCTGGGGAAGGGTTCGGAACGTATTTAAAAAGGTTACAAATTCCAAACATGATGGAAACATCTACTTCGTAATATCTATATACGGGGAAGATGCGGAAAAATTTGTTAACACCATAGGTTTCAATTCGGAAGAAAAATCTAAAAGAGCTTTATCGCTACTGAATATGAAAAGAAACACAAATAAGGATATTATTCCGTACTTAGGTGATGAACTGCGCAATCTAAGACTTGAAGCAGGGAAATTTCAACGGGAAATTAAAGGGAGTCTCTGTCGTCAGACCGTTTCATCCGTTGAGCTCGGAAAACGATTCCCTTCGGTCAAAACTTTTACACGGATTCTGGAAAGCTTTAAAGACAATTGTCTATACAAATACGCAAATGTGCGGTGGTCAAGAATAAAGAGTGTAAAAGAGGTCCCTTATTCAGGGTATGTTTATGACCTTTCGGTCAAGGACAATGAGACTTTCCTTGCGGGATTCGGTGGTATGTTTGTTCATAATACTTTTACCTTAGCAAATGTTATAGCCCTTTATAACAAACCTACCCTCGTTATTGCCCACAACAAGATACTTGCAGCCCAGCTTTACAGGGAGTTTAAGGAGCTGTTTCCCAACAATGCTGTTGAATACTTTATATCCTACTACGACTATTACCAGCCGGAAGCTTACATACCTGAGAAGGACCTTTATATTGAAAAGGACGCAAGCATAAACGAAACCTTGGAGAGGTACAGACATTCCGCAACTATCTCCGTTTTAGAGAGAAGGGATGTTATAGTTGTTGCTTCCGTCTCCTGTATATACGGTTTGGGATCACCAGAGCATTATCAATCCTTAAGGGTAAAAGTAGCAAAGGGTTTAAGATTTCCCTTAAGCAAGGTGGTAAGGAAGCTTGTGGAAATCGGATATGAGAGGAACGATTATGCCCTCAGGAGGGCAACTTTCTCCGTTAAGGGAGATGCCATAGAGATAGTACCTTCACACTCAGAGGATTATCTCGTAAGAATTGAGCTGTGGGATGATGAGGTTGACAGAATAGTAATTCTTGATACTATAAACAGACACATTATCTCAGAGATTGAAGAGTACTCCTTCTTCCCCGCATCCCATTATATAGCACCGAGACCTACCGTTGAAGAAGCCTTAGACCAGATAGAGAGGGATTTGCATGAAAGGGTAAAGTGGTTTGAAAGCAAAAACAGATTGGTTGAAGCTAAAAGGCTATATCAGAGAACCATGCACGATATAGAGATGATAAGGGAAATAGGTCACTGTAAAGGAATAGAAAACTATTCAAGATACTTTGACGGAAGGGAGCCGGGAGAACCGCCCTTTACCCTGCTTGATTACTTCCCGGAGGATTTCCTGTTGATTATAGACGAGTCTCATGTAACCGTACCGCAGATAAGGGCGATGTATAACGGAGACAGATCAAGGAAGGAGAAGCTCGTGGAGTACGGATGGAGGCTACCTTCCGCCTTGGATAACAGACCCCTTAAATTCAGCGAATTCCTTGAAAGGATAAATCAGGTAATCTATGTATCCGCAACGCCTTCCGAATGGGAGATAAGGAGGAGTAAGGGTGTTATAGTAGAACAGATAGTAAGACCAACAGGTCTCGTTGATCCTGAAATTGAGGTAGCACCCAAGCAGGGACAAATAGAAAGGCTTATAAAGGAGATAAAACTAAGGAAGACGAGAAATGAAAGGGCTATAGTTCTTACAACTACAAAGAGATTGGCGGAGGAGGTAGCGGATTATCTATTTGAGAGGGGAATAAAAACAAAGTACCTCCACTCAGATCTTGATGCCATAGCAAGGGCGCATGTGGTTAAAGAGCTGAGGGAGGGAACCATAGACGCGGTTGTGGGCGTGAATCTGCTCAGGGAGGGCCTTGATCTGCCAGAGGTTTCCTTAGTTGCAATACTTGATGCGGATAAGGAAGGTTTCTTAAGAAGCTACACATCACTTATACAGACCATAGGAAGGGCTGCAAGGAATGTAAACGGAAAGGCTATACTGTTTGCGGACAGGATAACCGAATCAATGAAAAGGGCTATTGAAGAGACAGAAAGAAGGAGAAAAATACAACAAGAATATAATAAAAAACACGGCATAACACCTAAAACAATCGTTAAACCCGTAAAGGAACTACTTGCCATTGAAGACCTTGACTTCGTTAAACTCCCGGAAAATGTACCTAAGGGGATAAAGACGGAAGAAGATGTTATAGAAAGGATAAACAAATTGGAAAAGGAGATGTGGAAGTGTGCACAGAAGTGGGAATTTGAAAAGGCGGCAAAGCTTAGGGATGAGATAAAAAGGCTTAAGGAGTTGCTGAAACTTGTTTGAAAATAATTATATTCAAATATTATGAAATTCCTCTCAAGACTCATAGGACAAAGGCAAGAAGGTATAAGGATTGAAGAATGGAAAGATGAGAGGGAAAGCATAAACGGACTGTGGATAGAAGATATAGGGATACCCGAAAACGGTTTATGGATACTTGTAGGGAGAAGGCACGGTATATTGCAACTTTACAGATGGGACGGAGAGAGAAAATCTCTGCCCAACCAACCCTCTTCCAATACGGTAACCCAAATCCTTTACAAGGACAACAGATTTTTTCTTTGTATGCCCCCTCACATCATCATATATCAAGTTGATGACATGTTAAATCCTGAAAGATGGCAAAGCACAAGAATAGGGGGAGAAGGATCAAGACCTGCAGGTGCAATAGGGTTTTTTAAAGACACCCTAATCTTCAACACAACAAATCGTTATATAAAGGGCATTAACTACAAGGAATACGGTGAAAAGGATTTTGTCCTCTCCTTTCCGTATGAAGAGGACATAACGGGAGCATTGAAGGTTATAGGGGAGTTTAAGGAAACCATATTCCTTGCAGGTGAAAAGGGTGTAGCCTTTTATTCTGAGGACGGCAAGCTCATAAAACACCACCCCATATCCGCCGGAAGATCAGTAATCCTTCTTAAAGACAGAATATACCTTCATGACAGAAGATACATTTACACAATTGATGAAACCTTTAAAAACGAAACTATAACTGAGCTTGAATTCCCTTCCGCCAATATGGAGATGACACCTTCCATGAGGTACATATTTTTATCTTCGGAAGAAGAAAACAGGATGATTATATATGATTTAAAGGAGGAGAGTTTTGAAGAGCTGAATAACTGCGGATACTACATAGTAAGGATGTCCCCTGACGGAAGTATATTCACATGCAAAAGGGATAAAGGAGAAGACTCTTACATTTACAGACTGCTTCGCTTGGAAATACCTTCGGAGCAACCAGAGGAAACGAGTCCGGACATAGGTGATATAAAAAAAAGTATTAAAAACACAGAAGATATAGAAGAATTAAACAGGATAGGCGAGCGTATAAGGGAAGAGATAGTTTCACGCACCTCAAGGAAGGTAAGGAACATCCTAATGGAGCTATACAAGGAGCTTGAAAAAAGGAAAGTTTACCTATTTGTAAGGTATAAGGAATTCAAGCTCGGAGAAGATACTGTTGATGAAAAGGATCTGAGGGAGGTTGAAAATTTAATTCCCCGTGTTGAATCGCCTTTGAAAGAAAAACTTGAAATTCTCAGGAACAGTATTAAGGAAAGGCTTATTGACAGATACAGGAGGGAGATTGAAAACATAAGGAAAGACATTTCGGAAGGCAAATTGTACTTTTACAGGGATATAAGGAATTCCCCAAATATTGACAAGCTTTTGAGATTTGCAGTGGATGTATCCGAAGAGGAAAGATTGGAAAGGGATATAAAAAAGGTATATGCGGAAACCCTGTGGAACAGGTATCAAATAAAGGTGGATGAAGGAGAAGCGAAGATAGGTAATGAAATTGTTGAAAGGTTACCTCTGAAAAGAAAGATATTGAGATGGCACTTGAGAACGGAGGCGGTGGGTAATTCAAAGAGATATATATACTTTGAAAGGGACGACGGGTTTATAGCTGAGCCGAGGAGGTTCAATCCCGAAGCGGAGGGGGAACATTTACCCAAATGGGTTTCAAAGTATCTGAGGCACCTCAACAGTTTGGCTACGGGTGATAGGGATTATAAGTTTAAAGGTTTTGAACCCACACCCTGGTTCGTAAGGAATCTTGAACTTATAGTAAGGGGATTGAAGGATCAAGAGGAAATGGGAGAGGGGATACTAATACTTGAAGGTGATGCGGGAACCGGTAAGAACTTTATGGTAGAAACCTTAGCCCGTATCACCAACAGACCCCTTTTTATCATACCCTGCCACTCTCAGATGGAAAAGGATGAACTGACCTATATATATGAGTACAACCCCAAGGTGGGTACGAGGAAAAGATATTCGGAGTTAATAAGGGCTTTAAGAACCGAAGGTGCAATTATATACTTTGATGAAATTAATACATTGCCCTACTCGGTTGTTAAAATGCTGAACCCACTATTTGATTACAGGAGATCAATAATAATGTCGTCCGGTGAGGTGATAAGGGGTAACAATGTACTGCTACTCGGCAGTATGAATCCCCAACACTACATGGGAGTTAATGAGCTTCCCCAGGATGTTAAATCAAGGGCGGAAATCCTTTATATTGACTACCCGCCCTTCTCCGAGGAAAACATATTCTTCC
>JALWBR010000011.1 GCA_027037055.1 Aquificales bacterium
ATACAACATGGTATTGCCTTTAAAAAGATCTATGCTATCTTAGTAAGACAGAGAGGTGCATTGAGATGTTTGAGAAGTTTACAGAAAGGGCAAGACAAATTATACTGCAGGCAAGGGAAGAAGCCCTGGAATTGGGGCACAGTCATCTCGGAAGTGAACATATTCTGCTTGCACTTATAAGAGAAGAAGATGTTCCTTCCCTTGTCCTTTCAAAGTTGGGTCTTACACCAGAAAAAGTAAGAAAAGCAATAATGGGACAAATAACGAGGGGGAACCACCAGGGTGAGATACTTTTTGCCCCCGATGCGAAAAGAATACTTGAGTTTGCTGTAGAAGAGGCAAGGATACTGCACCACCAGTTTGTAGGTTCTGAACACCTTCTCATAGGTGTAGTTAGAGAAAAAACGGGAATAGGCGGAAGGATACTCAGAGGATTCGGTCTTGATGAGTATTCCGTTAGAAGGGAAGTACTCCATATACTCGGTGAACTACCTCCTCAAGAAAGTGTTAAACATGCACCCACTCCAAACCTTGATAGATTCTCAAGAGACCTTACACAGATGGCGAGGGAAGGTAAACTTGATCCAGTAATAGGAAGAGAAAGAGAAATAGAAAGGGTTATACAAATACTCGTAAGAAGGAGGAAAAACAATCCGGTGCTACTTGGAGATCCGGGCGTCGGTAAAACCGCCATAGTTGAAGGTCTTGCTCAAAAGATTGCAAATAAAGAGGTACCCGAACCCCTTATTAACAAGAGGGTTGTAGCCCTTGACCTTGCAGCCCTCGTCGCAGGGACAAAATACAGGGGTCAGTTTGAGGAAAGACTGAAGAACATTCTCAAGGAACTTGAAAAGGCTCCCAATGTGATCCTCTTCATAGATGAGATCCACACACTCGTCGGTGCGGGATCCGCGGAAGGCTCCATAGACGCCTCTAATATGTTAAAACCAGCCCTCGCAAGGGGAGAAATTCAGGTTATAGGTGCAACAACCCTTGATGAGTACAGGAAGTACATTGAGAAGGATGGCGCCCTTGAAAGAAGATTCCAACCCGTTATGGTAGATCCGCCTTCCGAAGAAGACACCATACAGATACTTTACGGTCTTAAGAAGAAGTTTGAAGACTTCCACGGTGTTGAATACACACCAGAAGCCATAGAAAAGGCGGTAAGCCTGTCAGTCAAATACATAACCGATAGGAATCTACCTGATAAAGCCATTGATGTACTTGATGAAGCGGGAGCACTCGTAAAGCTTAAGTCCATAAATCTTCCTCCTGAATTAAAGGAACTTGAAGAGAAGATAAAAGAACTGGAAAGGGAAAAGAATGAAGCTGCCCAGGTACATGACTTTGAAAGGGCGGGCAGACTCAAAGATGAAGAACTTAGGCTTAGGGCAAAGTTTGAAAACCTTAAAGAAAAATGGAAGAAAGAAATAGAATCTAACAGACCGAAGGTTACGGAAGAGGATGTAGCGGAAGTGGTAGCAAGGTGGACAGGGATACCGGTCAAAAGGGTACATGAAAGCGATATGGAGAAATTGCTACACATTGAAGAAGAACTTAAAAAACGTGTTATAGGACAAGATCAAGCAATAGAAGCAATTGCCAAAGCCATAAGAAGATCAAGAGTAGGTCTCAAAGGAAGACACAGACCCATAGGAGTATTCATGTTCCTCGGTCCTACCGGTGTGGGTAAAACAGAGACCGCGAAAGCCCTTGCGGAATACATCTTCGGAACGGAAGATGCCCTTATAAGGTTTGACATGTCCGAGTATATGGAAAAGCACACGGTTTCAAGGCTCATAGGTGCACCTCCGGGCTATGTAGGTTACGAAGAAGGAGGACAACTTACGGAAAAGGTAAGGAGAAGACCTTACTCCGTTCTTCTGTTTGACGAAATTGAAAAGGCACACCCGGATGTGTTCAATATATTCCTGCAGATATTTGATGACGGAAGACTTACGGATGCAATGGGTAGAACCGTTGATTTCTCCAATACAATAATCATTCTCACTTCAAACCTTGGAGCTAAGATGATAGTACAAGGCGGAGCCATAGGCTTTGAAAAGAAATTCGGTATGATAGAGTTTGATCAGATGAAGAAAAATATAATGGATCAAGTTAAAAGGGTATTCAGCCCCGAGTTCCTTAACAGGCTTGATGACATCATAGTTTATAGGCCCCTTGAGAAAAAGGATATTGAGAGAATACTTGACCTCCAGCTCAAAGAGATTAACGAAAGCCTCAAAGAGTGGGGTGTTAAGGTTAAACTTCACAAGAGCTTCATTGACTGGATTATAGAAAAAGAGTACAAACCAGAATACGGGGCAAGGAGCCTTAAGAGGGCATTACAACATTATGTGGAAGATGCCCTTGCGGAGGAATTGCTGAGGGGTAAGCTCAAGGATGTTTCCACAGTTGAGATAAGGATAAGGGCAGGAAAGCCTTATCTTAAACCCGTGGTAAAGAAAACAAAATTTGAAGCACTTCTGCAAGAAAGCTAAAACTTCCCTCTGTTATAATAGCTTTCTAAATGACACGGCTCCTGCCCCTCCTTTGCTTTATTATCCTGACAATAGGTTGGTCCCATACTGTTGAAAAAATAATAATAGAAGGTAACAAGTATGTTGAGGATAACTTAATCAAATCCTTGTTGAATCTGAAAGAAGGAAGCACATACTCGGAGGATATAGTAAGGGAAGATATAAGAAGACTTTACAAAACGGGGTTTTTTAAAAAGATAGAGGTTTATAAAGAGGAGAAGAACGGAAAAGTAAAGATAATATACAGAGTGGAAGATCTCCCTGTAATATACAAGATTGAGTTTAAGGGTAACGAAGAGATAAGCACAGATGATCTCATTGAAAAGCTCGGTATAGAAACTGAAGTGGGAAAAATGGATATAGAAGAGATGTATCAGGGGACAACGGGAAGCCCAGCAATAGAAGAAAAGATAGAGATAATGAAAAGATTTAAGCTTGGCAGAATTCTAAGCCCGTCCGAGATAGAAAATCTTAGAAGGAGGATAATAGAGATATATCGTAAGGAAGGATTCTACAATGCAAAGGTTGATTATAAGATAATACCCAAAAAGGGAGCCTCTAAGCTTGTTTTCGTGATAGAAGAAAAACAAGCCCTCTATGTGAGAAAGGTAAGATTCGTAGGTAACAAGAGCTTCAGCAGATTTAAACTTGGTGGTCTCATGGAAACCAAGTCAAGGAACATCTTCCTATTCAGATGGAAACCGCCCTTTAACAGGGATACACTTGAGGAAGATATAAAAAAGCTTGAAGAGTTTTACAAATCGGAAGGTTTTCTTGAAGTTAAAATTTCCTATGAACTTAAAAAGGTAGGGGAAAGGTATGACATAACTATTTACATAGAAGAAGGTCCGCGATATAAATTGAAAGAATTAAAAATTGAAGGCAATAACCTTTTCACCTATAAAGAACTCGTCTCCAACTATCTCAGGAAAAATAAGGGAGGATATTACAGGAGGGAGGTTATAGAGAAGATTAAAAACAATATAAGAAGCAAATATATGGATCTTGGCTTTCTTAATCTGAGGATAAAAGAGCTTGAAAATACAGATAAAGTTAAAAAAGAGGTTTCCCTTACCCTTTCAATAAATGAGGGGGAACCTATCTATGTAGGAAAGGTTGATATAAAGGGAAACTATGAGACAAGGGATTATGTAATAAGAAGGGAACTGAGATTCAGAGAAGGTGGACTTCTCAGGATGAAAGATATTATAAGATCAAGGACAAGGATATTTAATCTCG
>JALWBR010000012.1 GCA_027037055.1 Aquificales bacterium
GTCTTACCGTATAGTTTCCACCCTGATTGTAGGTGTGCTGATAGTTTGAGTTGTTTGTGCAGTTGTTTATGATTGTTTCGGGTGTTCCGTCGTCGTTTACATCTACCTGGCAGGTGAGGGCATCACCGTCCGCGTCGTTTATTTGCCAGCTGAAGGTAACCTGAAGTGGAGCGTTTCCGGAGCTGGGGTTTGCTGAGAGGCTGTTTATTGCGGGGGGTGTGTTGACTATTACATTGACTGTTGCATTGGTGGTTCCGCCGTTTGTATCGGTAACAATGAGTTTTGCTGTGTAGTTGCCTGCCTGGTTGTAGGTGTGCTGGTATGTATCGTTGCTTGTACAGGGGTTTATGGTTTGTTCAATGTTGCCGTCGTTGTCCACATCAATGTCACACTTCATCTGCTGGCCTTCTGGTTCGGCAATGTCCCAGGTGAAGGTTACTTGAGTACCGGGAAGGACAGGGCTTTGGCTGACTGAAAAGGTGTTTATAACGGGTGGAGCTGTTGAAAGGTCGGGGGTGAGGATTGAAACGAAGATATCACTCCAGCCATTGTGAGTGCTGTCAAAGGCGTTTTGTGTAACAGGAAAGTTATTTGAACCTGTCCATCCTGTAACTACGATGTTTCCGTTTGGATCCATGTCCATACCGTAAACGTAATCTGTTCCACCTCCTCCCAGATAGGTTGAGGCAAGGAGTTGGGTGAGATCACTGCTGAATAGACTTATGGCTAAATCCCAGTCACCACGATTAGCTCTTTGATAGGCACCTGTTGTGGTGGGGTAATTGCTTGAGTTTGTTCTACCAGAAATATAAACATTATCATTGCTGTCCAGAACTATACCACCTACTACACCCCAAAAGTACTCGCCCGGAAATCCGGCTCTATCGTCAGAGGTTCCACCGATGTATGTGAGTGCCTTGAGAGTTTGAAGGTCATTGGAACATACTGCCACGAACATATCGTAAGTACCACCCGCATGGGTATCGCTATATCTGTTAGGATTTTGGGGAGCAGGAAGATCATTTGATGCAGTGGTTCCTACCACTACAAGATCACCCTGAGAGTTTATGGCTATTCCAGAAACAGCATCATCACCGGAACCGCCAAGGTAGGTTACATTCTGTTTTACAAGATCACCATTAGAGTCATAGCCATATATTGCAATAATACCCTCCCACGCTGAGCGCGTTTTGTCAAAAGCTGTAGGGTCAGCAAGATTATCAGCTTGGGTAGCACCCACAAGGTAGATTTTGTTTGTTGCATTATCAATTAAGATATCCATCGGATACATAGATATCGGATTGATAGTCGCCTGAACATTTTGCAGGTCTGGACTTACCTTTGTGAGGGGAAAGGCTCCGCCGCCAATAAATATATTGTCGTTGGAATCAACAGCAAGGGTCCGTATTTCATCCCATGAGTTGTCAGATATACCATTATCAAAATACCTTGAACCTATAACCTGTGAAAGATCCTGAGAAAGGATAGCAAGCATACCATCCATGCTATCCGAATAGACGTTCACCGCCATAGGGAAATCATTACTACTTGTATTTCCACCAACCACAACTCTGCCCTGGGAATCTATGGCTATATCGAAAGCTTGTTCGTTGTTACTACCTCCACCAAGGAACGTCGCGGAAAGGACCTGCGACAGATCTGTGCTCAATCTTGCAATATACCAATCACTTGGTGAAGATCCTGCTATATATATCTCTCCCGTGTTTTTGTTTACCGTTACCGCATAACCTCTCTCGCCATCCGCACTTGTGCCTATATATGTAGAAGCGAGCAGAGGATCTATAACAAGTTCCCTGCTTTTGTCATACTCACCAACCACAAAAGCATAAGTATCCTTACCAACAAGCCTGTAACTAACCTCTATATTCTTCCTCTTACCCCCATACTCCTGATAAGCAACAGGCTTTGTAAACCTCACCTCTCCAAGCTCCGTAACAACAACAAGCTCCCCCGTATCTTTATCAACCCTCAGTTCCTTGGCTCCTTTTATAGAGAGCCTTATCTTTCCAGGATCAGCCCCAGGCTTTACCTTGAATATCTTCTCTACATTGTTGCCATAGGCTTTGAGAATTAAGGTAATACCTTTGTAAACCTCTCCCAGAGTTACACCCTCATAGGTAGGAATGTTCCTTTTCCACTTTTTGGGATCATTGCCTATGAAGTAGTTTACCTTTGTTATGCTCTTTTTTGTTCCTTTTACCTCTTTGACTTTCGCACCTAAGAGTACTTCTTCAAGTGATAGGAGTTTTACTTTGCCGTCGCCCTCGTGTTTTGGGAGTGAATACACGAGTTTGCCTTCTTTTGTTACAAACAGTGTCCCGCCGAAGGTTTTGGCGTAGAAGGATACTTTTTTGTCTGTTTGTCCTTCGTTTTTGATAAAGGGTATGTTTATTTTTTGTAGTTTGGGTTGTAGTGCAAGTGCGGGTAATGTGAAAAGTAGGGTCAGGAGTATTATCCACGGGTTTTTCTGATTCCGCATTGCACTTACCTCCCTTTGGTTTTTAGACCTTCTTCCTTTTTGAGGAAGTTCCCCCTCTGAGGAGGCTTAAGCTCGGACCGGTCTAACTTAGCCCTACCACCCTTAAGGCGGGTGAGTCCTTTGTAAAGTATTATAATAATTATTCCTTAAGTGTGAAACAATCAGAGTTAGTGAACCTCTCCTTCCTTACGGAAGGAGCTTCTGGTAGGGGACTATGCCCCACCCAGAAGACTCGCATGGGGATTCCTGCTTCAACGAGGGATGGCTAACACCCTCCTCTGAGAGTGCCCCGCCAGAGCCCTCTCCACAGGCGTAAGTTCGGGTCGCTCCGACCCTACCGCCCTTGAGGCGGGCGAGACCTTTTTGCAAAATGTTCACACTCGCATTGTAATCCCTGTCCATTACTGCCCCACATCCAGGGCATTTGTGCAACCTCTCAGCTAAAGTCTTTGGAACCCTGAAACCACACACAGAGCAATCCTGCGTCGTGTAGGATGGGTCAACCCTCACCACCCTTGCCCCCGCCATTACAGCCTTATAGGTGACAAAGGTGATGAGTGTGCCCCATCCCGCATCAAATATCAGCTTCGCTAAATTGCTACCCTGAACAAGCCCCCTTACGTTCAGGTTCTCAAAGCTTATGTGGTCGTAATTGTTTACAAGGTGTCTTGAGAGCTTGTGTAAGAAATCTCTCCTCGCATTCCTTATCCTCTCGTGAATCTTAGCTACTCTCTTCTTCTGCTTCTCCCAGTTAGTTGACCCCTTCTCCTTCCTTGAGAGCTTCTTCTGTTCTCTCTTTAGTCTCTTCTCAAGTCTCTGCAAGAACTTGGGGTGCTCTACGAACTCTCCCTCTGAAGTGACTGCAAGGTTCTTTACTCCAAGGTCTATCCCTACAGCTTTCTCCTGAGCTTCTCTCAATACCTCATCAAGTTCAACCTCCGTTGTTATACACACATACCACCTGCCTGAAGGTTCTCTCTTGATAGTGACTGTCTTTGCTCTTTTCCAGTCTATCTCTCTGTGCAGTCTAATTTTGAGTCTTCCAAGCTTAGGAAGGTGCAGATATGCAAATCTACCATTCTTCTTTTCAAGCTTTATGACCTCCACGAGCTTGTTTTTTTGTTTCATCCACACCTGCGGGAAGGTGAAGGAGTTGTATTTAGAGAGCTTCTTTTTCTTTGGGTATTTTGCTTCTTTTCTGAAGAACTTCTGGAATGCGTTATCTACTCTTCTCAGGCAGTCCTGAAGGACTTGAGAGTGGACGAGCTTCAGAGCCGGGTCTTTTTTCTTGAGCTTAGGTAGAGAATCTTGCTGATGTGAGTATGTGATAGTCTTCTTCTCTTCCTTCCAAGCTCTTCTCCTTTCCTCAAGGGCATGGTTGTAGAGGTTGCAAAGAATGTAGAGCCAGTTTTCCATTCTGTATTCCACCAGGGCGGAAGGATAAGCTCTGAACTTGTAGGTCAGTAAGAACTTAGCCTCTTCCTTGACTCTGGACATAGCGTTTTACATCCTCCAACCTTACCTGTCCTACACTTGCTATGAAGTAAGACTGAGACCAGAACTTACCACCCCAAAGTTCCTTTTTCATTACATCAGGGAACTCCTTTCTGAGCTTTCTTGACGTAACCGATTTAAGCGAATTCACGAATTTAGAAAGTGTGAGGGTTGGTTTTCCTGAAAAGAGTATGTGTATGTGGTCTTTATCCGTTTCTTGCTCAATTATTTTGACCTTGAAGCGTTCAGCTACTTCCTCAACTATTTCTTTGAGTCTTTGAGCGAGTTTTCCTACAAGGACTTTCTTTCTGTATTTGGTAACGAGGACTAAGTGGAACTGAAGAGAATAGACAGAGTGACAGCCTTTATCTAACTGGTATTCCATGGCAATAATCTATGGTAGAACCGAACTTTTGTAAACGCCCTTACGGGCGACGCCCTGTATCTCCTCCCTCACGGAAGGGGACTTAGGGCGTAGAATTAGTTAAAAGTCATGCCAAAAAGAGTTATTCTCCTGCTCCTTATGGTAGCCCCCTTAGTGTGGGGAGAAGATTTAAAGATATGGAAGCTTCATACGGAGCTTTCTTTTGTCAGAACCTCGGGTAACACTAATACGGAAACCTTTTCCCTTAAATTTGATGTCAACAGGGAAGGAGCAAAAAATAAACTACTTTTAAAAGGTAACGGTTTGTACTCAAAAACGGAAGGTAAGGAATCCGCAAGTAAGTTGAGTATAACTGGAAGGTGGGAAAGGTTGTTTACTTTAAGATTTTTTTCCTATCTGACCTTAGGATTTAAAACGGACAAATTCTCCGGTTACGAGTACAGGATAAACGGCGGTCCGGGTATAGGATACTATCTGATAAAAGATGATAAAAAAGAACTAAAACTGCTTTCTTCCATCCTTTATTACAAAGACAGAAAATATGTTGAACCTTTTGAAGAGGATGCTTATACATCTTCGGAAACGGAACTCTCCCTGAAAATATACCTGAGAGAAAATGTTTTGCTTAAACATCTGACAAACTACAGTATTTCGCTGAACGACTACTCAAAATACTTTGTTACATCAGAAATATCCCTTGAAGTTATGGTTAACAACCATATATCCCTCGGTGTAGGTTATCAGGTGTATTATCAGAACAAAATACCCGATCCCACCATAAAGAGGCTTGACACAACCTTCCTCACCTCACTTATCATAAATATATAATGTTACTTTACTTATTTTTAACGCTTCCACTTTTACTCTCAGGGTGTTCAAAAGAAACAGAAAAAAAGGAACAGTTACAAAAGTCGGAAGAGGCTAAAGCAATAAATGTAAAAATCCCTCCCGTAGTAAAGGATAAATGTATCATGTGTCACGATGTGTTTAAAAGGAAGGTAGGACCATCCTTTATACAGGTAAGGGACAGGTATATGGGAGATCCGAAGGCTATAGAAAAGATAAGCAGAAGCATAAAGAGGGGAAGTCAGGGAAAGTGGGGAAGGGTGGCGATGCTCCCTAACGATGTAACGGAAGAAGAAGCGAAGCAAATTGCGGAGTGGATAATGTCCCTTAAATAGGTTACCACTGGGGTGCTATCTTTGCCTTACCTTTTAGATATTTATCCACCGCCAAGGCTACTTTACAGCCGTCCGCTGCTGCGATAACCGCCTGCTTTATATTGGTACACAAGATATCCCCCGCAGCAAATACACCAGGTATGGAAGTCTCCATTTCCTCATTTATTAATAAACAACCCCCGTCCGTCATTTCAACTTGATTCATAAGGAAATCTATGGAAGGCTTATTACCCCCTAAGAATATAAACACACCCTCAACGGGTAACACTTTGTCCTCCTTAGTATCTATATTTTTCACCTTAAGTCCTGTAACAAACTGATCCCCCACTATCTCAATTATTCTGTGGTGCATGAGTATTTCAATATTCTTTATATTGCGAAGCTCCTCCACAAGCTCGGGGGGTGCTTTTATCTTGCTTGAAGGTACCACAAAATATATATGCCTTGCAAATCTTGAAATAAACTCCGCCTCCTCAATGGCATAGTCATCCTCACCTATAACCGCCACATCCTTACCTTTAAAGAATGCAGCATCACACACACCGCAATATGAAACGCCCCTTCCCAGAAACTCCTCCTCTCCTTTATACTTATGGGTTCTTTCCATCGCTCCCGATGCAACTATTACCGCCCTTCCCTTGAATTCTCTTCCGTCTATTGTATAAACCTTCTTTATATCGCCGTTAAGATCGGTCGCAATTACTTTACCCCTTACAAATTCCGCACCGAAACTTTTTGCCTGGTTTCTCATTCTCTTCAACAACTCATACCCTGATATCGGACCCGGAACACCCGGATAATTTTCTATATTCTGTGTTACACCGAGTGCACCGTCCGCTTCAGCTCTGTATAAGACAAGGGTAGAAAGGCCCGCCCTCGCTGTATATATTGCAGCGGTACTTCCCGCAGGACCCGCCCCTATTATTATCACATCATAAACTTTATCAGGGTTATAATCCAATGTTAAATCCATCTTCACATCCCCTCTCTACCGGATCCACTCCGAGGATCCGGGCTGGGGTATTTATATCCCGCCCTTTTAAAGGCAGGGAAGTCCCCAGCAGGCGGTATTTTCCCTGCCTCATAATTATCAATATATCAGTTTTCATAATCCTAACTATGCTAAAGAACAGATAGACTGTAATAGCTGTCTTTTCTGAACTCTTCCCTCTCGTAAGGAAAGTCCTTTCTGTAGTGAACTCCCCTGCTCTCCTTTCTGTTATAAGCACAGTAAGTGCAAGCCCTTGCTATAAGTAAGAGATCTAATATTCGTCTGTTCTCCGCCGTAGGCTCCCAATAAGGAGCGGTATCCGTTACCTTATCCATATCCTCAAGCATAGTTTTTAAATCATTCCCTTCCCTTTCAACGCCCATCAAAAGCCACAGCTTTTCTCTTATCCTTTCAAAATCTAAATCCCTCTTTACCGTCTTTTCTTTCCTGAAAACAAATCTTTTTTCCGAAAACCTCAACCTACTTATATCCATGTAAATCCTGTATGCGGTCCTTATGCCGAATACTATACCCTCAAGTAAAGAATTTGATGCAAGCCTGTTTGCGCCGTGTACACCCGTACACGCACACTCCCCCACCGCATAAAGACCCTCCATAATTGTTCTTCCGAACATATCTACATCAATGCCCCCTATAAAGTAATGCGCAGCGGGATTTACGGGGATAAGATCCTTGTATGGATCAAATCCCTTTTCCCTCAGAAAAGAAAATATGGTAGGAAACCTATCCTCCAATTTTATTTTTTCGCCGAGCTTTCTCATATCCAAAAAGACCCGTCTTCCTTCCTTCATCTTTCTGTATATAGCCCTTGCTACAACATCCCTCGGCTCAAGCTCATTAACAAACCTTTCTCCCCTATCATCAACAAGAAAGGCACCTTCCCCCCTTACAGCCTCCGATATTAAAAGGTTAGAATCCTTAAATACCGTAGGATGGAATTGGATAAACTCGGGATTTCTTATCTTTATTCCCTTTCTCATGGCTATTCCTATAGCATCACCCCTTGCTTTAGAAGGGTTTGTAGTGTATCTGAATATGGAAGCTGCACCCCCGGTTGCAAGCACAAGGGCTTTAAGCCTTATTACCCTTAATTTGCCCTCTACCGTTACAAGGATACCTTCAACCCTATCATCACCCAGTATTTCCTGAAGTTCCCCTTCCACAACGGGTACTCCGTACTCCTTCAATTTGCGCCACAGGGATGAGTAAATAGCTCTACCCGTATAGTCTTTAACCTTCAATACCCTTGCAACACTGTGTCCTCCTTCGGTTGTAGTGATGTAACCCTTATCATCCTTGTCAAAGGAAACACCCCACCTTTCAAGTTTAACTATGCTGAAAAGACCCTCATCCACAAGAATTCTAACAGCATGAGGGTCATTAAGGTTTCTGCCCGCCCTTATAGTGTCAACAAAATGAAGCTCTGGGCTATCTCCTTCACCTACCGCGCAGGCTATTCCGCCTTGAGAATAGTATGTATTGCCTATACCCCTCGTAAGCAAAAGGGGATTTAAACCCAGCTCTTTAAGGGTGAGGGCTACGGTTAAACCTCCTATACCGCTACCACATACAACTATATCGGTCTTTTCTTCTGGAATGCGTAAAGTATCAAATTCCAAAAAATAGAACATTACCTATTCTTTATTATCTTAATAAGGATGCTTGCCAGTTTTTCTTCATCATGTCTTATAAAATCTTCCTTCTCTCCTATCAGATCTTCCGCAAATACCTCAATACCTGAACGGGCTATACCTGCAACATCGGGTATAACGGGTTCTTGATTCTTTTCAAGGTATTTATTAAGAAGCTCACTGGAAGGCATCTTGGTATTTACAACCGCAACATCTATATTGTCAATACCTGTATGTTCAATAAATGTATCAATATGCGCCTTTGCTGTTAGCTTGTTTGTTTCACCCGGCTGGGTCATAACATTAACAACAAATATCTTCAAAGCCTTTGATGACCTAACCGCATCCCTTATATCCTCTATAAGAAGGTTAGGAATTATGCTCGTATAAAGACTGCCCGGACCAAATATTATGACATCCGCGGACTCTATTGCGGCAAGGGTGTCTATGGGCGGTTTTACACCTTTGGGTTCCACCCATATATCTTCCACCTTACTATCAGGATTCTCCTTTCCGTACTCCGTGATCTTCTCTTCGCCTTCAACTACACTACCGTCGCTGAATCTCGCACACAGATGGATACTTTCTATGGTGGAAGGTATTATTTCACCCTTTGTCTTCAATATCTCAGAGGCAAGCCTTATGGCATCCATAAAACTACCCGTTATATCGGTAAGGGCGGTTATAAAAAGATTTCCGAAGGCGTGCCCATCAAGACCTTCCCCTTTAAATCTGTACTGAAAGAGTTCTTTAAGAATCTCCTCTTGATCAGAGAGGGCTACGAGGCAGTTCCTTATATCGCCGGGAGCAGGTATGTTATATATCTCCCTCAGCCTTCCCGTACTACCACCACTGTCCGCAACGGTAACAATAGCCTGAAGCTTATTTATACCTTCACCTACCTTTTTCTTCAAACCCCTCAAGAGTGTAGAAAGACCCGTACCCCCACCTATGGCTACTACATTCACGACCCTACCCTCTCCTTTATTTTATCCCAAGAAGGTTTTTCTATTATTCCCCTTTCCGTAATTATAGCAGTTATATTCTCCGCAGGCGTAACATCAAAAGCGGGGTTAAAGGCGCGGGTTCCTTCAGGAGATACTGAAGTATATCCGCATTTCTTAACCTCTTCCTCCGCCCTCTCCTCTATGGGTATATCTTCGCCTTTTTCAATTCCGAGGTCAAAGGTGGATGTGGGAGCTACCACATAAAAAGGAATATTGTGTTCCTTGGCAAGGACTGATAATGCATAGGTGCCTATCTTATTCGCCACATCACCCCTTCTCGTAATCCTGTCCGCTCCTACTATAACCGCATCAACCATGCCCTCCTTCATAAGCATACCCGCGCACGAATCAACTATAAGCTTATGAGGTATACCTTCCTTTGAAAGTTCCCAGGCTGTAAGCCTTGCCCCCTGAAGGAAAGGTCTTGTTTCATCAACCCATACAAATATGTTCTTACCTGAGTAGTGGGCTGATCTGATAACTCCCAATGCGGTACCCCAGCCCCCCGTTGCAAGTGCTCCCGTATTGCAGTGGGTGAGTATCTTAGCTCCGTTTTTTATCAGCACGCTTCCGATCTCACCCATCTTCTTATTATTCTCGTAGTCCTCTTTTTCAATCAAAACAGCTTCTTTCTCAACATCCCTTCCTTCATCGTAAGCCTTTTTTATCCTTTCAAGAGCCCAAAAGAGGTTAACGGCGGTGGGTCTGGTTGATTTAAGTTCCTTTATAACAACATCTGGATCCTGACCAGCCTCAATTCCGAGTACGAACCCGTAAGATGCAACACAACCTATGGCAGGCGCTCCCCTCACGAGCATCTCCTTTATGGCATACGCCACATCCTTGTAAGTTTTTGCTTCAAACCATTCTTCCTTAAGGGGTAATTTCCTCTGATCAAGGATAAGCAATCTATCACCCTTCCACAAAAATGCCTTTACTTCACTCATAGTCTTCCCTCAAAAGCCCTTTCGCATATATCTACAATATCATCAAAACTCGGCTCAACAGGATTAATAGGGAAAAGCCTCCTGCTGAGATAATATGTATCCTCCGCAATCCTATATACATCCTCTTTTTTAACACCAAGCTCAGATAGGGTTTTGGGAAGGTCAAAGGCATCAAGCATATTCTCAATAGCTTTTAAAACACCTTCCGCCTTAACGCCGTATCCAAGAATCTCCGACACCCTCTCATACTTCTCCCTGTTACCCTTAAGATTGAACTTTGTAACATAAAGGGAAAGGGCACATAGACCCTCCGGATGTGATACGGAAGGGTAATGGGCGGAAAGGGGATGTTCTATACCGTGTATAAGTCCCACCCTTTTAAAGTCTATGGCATATCCGCCGAGGGTAGATGCAAGGGAAAGTTTTTCCCTCCCTTCCTTATAAGAGGTGTCTTCATAAACCTTTGGTAGATATTCCTTTATTATGCTGATTGTTTTCATTGCGTACATATCACCCACAGGGTGATAAACCTTATTGGTAAAGGATTCAAGGGCGTGGAAAAAGGCGTCCATGGCTGTGAGGGCTGTCAGTCGCGGTGGCATTGATAGGGTAAGCAGGGGATCAACCACCGACACACGGGGGTATATAAGAGAATGGGATATTACAAGTTTCTCTTTTCTTTTGGGATTTGATATTACAGCATATCTGTTAACCTCACTTCCCGTACCGGAAGTGGTGGGTATGCATATAAGAGGTCTGTTCCAGTAAGGTAATGCTTTGGGACCTTCGGGATAATTGACATAGTCCCATGCGGATCCTTCATTGGCGGAAACTATGGATACCGCCTTCGCCGTATCAAGCACACTGCCCCCTCCCAAGCCTACTATAAAATCCGCCTTTTCCCTCACAACCTCATCTGAAATCTTGTTAACGAGCCAATCCTCCGGATTGGGCATTACCCCTGAAAAAATTTTTATCTCCTTCACTCCCCCCTCCTTAAGGAGTCTTTCCACATTTTCAAGGTATCCGTATTTTTTTGCACTCTCCTTACCTATTATAATTATTGCTTTATCACCGAACCTTCTTACTACATCCTTAAGTTTTGATAAACTTCCATTCCCGAATATAAGCTCAACCGGGTTATAAACGGAGAATTGCATGTATCATAGTATTATAAAGATGACGGTTGAAGAAGTTTTGGAAATAATTGAACCCCTTAGGGATTCAAAGGTAATAGTATTTACCAACGGATGTTTTGACATCCTACATGCGGGTCATGTAAGCTACCTTGAAGAGGCGAAAAGTCTCGGCGATATACTTATAGTGGGCTTAAATTCGGACGATTCGGTAAGAAGGATAAAGGGTGATAAAAGACCCGTAATACCCCAAGAGGAAAGGGCTTACATCCTATCAAGATTAAAACCCGTTGATTATGTTGTAATATTTGAAGAGGATACGCCGGAAAATCTTATAAAGAAAATAAAACCCCATATACTTGTTAAGGGCGGAGACTGGACACCGGATAAGATAGTGGGAAGGGAATTTGTTGAATCTTACGGCGGTAAAGTGGTAACCATTCCCTTCTCCTTTCATACTTCCACTACAGCCATAATAGAAAGGATAAGAGAAAGATACTGCGGTTAAATTTACACCTGAAACTTATCCATATTTGATTCTATCTCCTTAGTCTTATCGGTCATGTCTCCATCTTAAATATCTCCATCTCCTGCCCTTTGGTGTCTATGATCACCTGCCTTGATTCCGTCATCAACTCCTCCCCAGACATTTCAACGCCAAAGTCCGCCAATGCTTTTAAACACTCGCTTACATAAGTGGGTTTCAAGTAAGCTATTTACTTTACCGTCCTCTAAACATACTCTGCACTATTGACACATAAAAACTCCACATGTTAAACTCTTTAAACCGTTAAAACCCCAAAGGAGGTTGAGAAGAATGGGTGTACATAAATTGAATCCCAAAGATCATTTGAAGCCTTCAAATCTTAAAGGTATATCCAATGAACAGATAGAGCCCCACTTTGAAGCTCACTACAAGGGTTATGTTACAAAATACAATGAGATACAAGAAAAACTTGCGGATAAAAGCTTTTCGGACAGAACAAAGGCAAATCAGAATTATTCCGAATACAGAGAATTAAAGGTTGAAGAGACCTTCAATTATATGGGGATAATACTCCACGAGCTTTACTTCGGGCATCTCAAACCTCAGGGAAGCCCTTCCGAGGAATTCAAGAAAAAGGTTGAAGAAGACTTCGGTTCATGGGAAGATTGTGTAGCGGAGCTTAAGGCTGCGGCAATTGCCTTCAGGGGATGGGCAATATTGGGACTTGATGTATTTTCTGGAAGGTTGGTTATAAACGGTCTTGATGCCCACAATGTTTATAATCTGTATGGCCTAATACCCCTTATAGTTATTGACACTTACGAACATGCCTATTATGTTGATTACAAAAATAAAAGACCCCCTTATGTAGATGCCTTCTTTGAAAATATAAACTGGGATGTTGTAAACAAAAGATTTGCTAAGGCAATGGAAGCCTGCAGGGCGCTTAAGGGATTCATAGGTTGAAGGAAACAAGGATATTCAAGTACATAAAGGGAATTGTAAGAAACAGGAAGTATATGACAACGGAAGAGATAATGCTGATGCTTGAAAGATACTATAACTTACCCATAAATGTACCTTCGGTTTATTACAAGTACAGGAAGATTATAAAGATGGCAAGGCAGGAAGTTTACAAGGAAAGGAGGAAAAACAGGAAAATTGGAGGAGATAAAGGCGTTTAATCATTACCTTGAATATATAGGAGGAGAACTTTATATAGAAGGGGTGCCCGTGAGGGAATTGGCTGTTAAGTACGGCACCCCTCTTTATATATACAGTGCGAATTATATAAGGGAAAGGGTAGATCTTTACAAAAATGCTTTCCCCGAAGCCTTGATTTGCTATGCGGTAAAAGCCAACTTTAATCCGGAAATAATAAAGATAGCAGGAGAGAAAGGTTGCGGAGCGGATATAGTTTCGGGAGGTGAACTCTTCTTTTCACTCCGTGCGGGTATAGATCCTAAAAGGATAGTGTATTCCGGGGTGGGTAAAACTTCGGAGGAGATATCCTACGCCCTTGATACGGGAATCCTCATGTTTAATGTAGAGTCTCGTATGGAACTGGATGTTATAAACGGTATCGCAAAGAGTAAAGGGAAAAAGGCACCTGTATCCCTGAGGGTGAATCCGGATGTGGATCCCAAAACCCATCCTTATATAGCCACTGGTATGAAGGAAAGCAAGTTCGGTATAGATATAAAAAGAGCGTTGGATGAATATAAATATGCCTCTTCCCTGAGCAACATTGAAGTGATCGGAATACACTGTCACATAGGTTCACAGATAACGGAGATCTCCCCCTTCTCCGAAGCTGTTGAAAGGGTAATTGATCTTTATCACAACCTGTTAAATGAGGGAATAGAAATAAGGTATGTGGATATAGGTGGAGGTTTGGGTATAAGATATAAACCCGAGGATACTGAGCCTTCACCCCTTGATCTTTACGAAGCTATAAAGCCTTATATATCCGACATAAAGGCAAAACTCATTATAGAACCGGGCAGGTCCGTAGTAGGAAACGCAGGCATTTTTGTTACGGAAGTGCAGTTCATTAAAAAGAAGGAAGGAAAGAACTTCATAATAGTGGACGGAGGTATGAATGATCTTATAAGACCTTCCATATACGGTGCATATCATCATATAGTTCCTGTTACACCTAAGGGGAACAAAAAGATAAAGGCGGATATAGTAGGACCGATATGTGAAACGGGTGATTTTTTGGCAAAGGACAGGGAAATAGAAGAACCGGAAAGGGGAGATTTGCTTGCTGTACTATCCGCAGGAGCTTACGGATATGTGATGTCCTCTTACTACAATTTGAGGAAAAGACCAGCGGAGATACTTGTTGACGGTGAAAGCTACAGATGTATAAGAAAGAGGCAAGATTACGATGATATGTATGAGCTTCATTGCAAATAATTACTTGGTAAACTATATTATCCATCTATGGATATAAAGGCACAATTGGAACTTTTTGTGGAAAGGTGCAAAGAGAAGAAGCTTAAGATAACTCCTCAGAGAATAGCGGTTTATGAAGTATTATTAAGATCAAAGGAACACCCCACTGTAGAGGAAATATACAATCAAATAAAGGAGAAGTATCCTTATGTTTCAATGGCTACGGTTTACAGGACTGTTGAAATACTGGAAAATATAGGGCTTGTCAAAAGGGTATGCTATTGGGGAAATTCAACAAGATACGATGCCAACCTTGAAGAGCATCACCACTTTATATGTATAAAATGCGGATCCATAAGGGATGTTTCTTTCAACGGAAATATCAATATTCCTCGTGAAATAGACGGTTACACAATAAACAGTGTGGCGGTTAACATGTACGGAATTTGTCCCTCATGTAAGAATTGAAAATACACCCATTTTTTCAAATTTTTTGACGCGTTCTCTGAGGAGTTGATCGCAGGGTAAGGAGCATAATTCTTTAAAGCACGCATTTATATAGCAGGATAGTATGCGCGCGGAATTCTTATAGTTCCAGTGGGAAGCACCGTAAGGCTCCTTTACCACATAATCAATAATTCCCATTTCTAAGAGATCCTGGGAGGTGAGCTTAAGAGCCTTTGATGCCTCTTTAACCTTTGATTGATCCCCCCATAATATCGCTGCACACCCCTCGGGTGATATTACGGAGTAGATAGCATTTTCCATCATAAGTATTCTGTCCGCAACACCGAAGGCGAGGGCGCCTCCGCTTCCCCCTTCCCCTATAACAACCGCCACGGTAGGCACCTTCAGTGAAGCCATTGTTGATATACTCTCCGCGATGGCTTCTGATTGTCCCCTTTCCTCCGCACCTATGCCCGGATAGGCACCGGGTGTATCAATAAAGGTTATAAGGGGCATCTTAAATTTCTCCGCAAGCTTCATAATCCTTATAGCCTTTCTGTATCCTTCTGGGTGAGGCATTCCGAAATTCCTTTCCATCTTTTCCTTAGTCGTTCTGCCCTTTTCATGACCTATGACAGCCACCGGCTTTCCCCTGAAGTATCCGAATCCCCCTATAACAGCCTTATCATCTCCAAATCTTCTGTCTCCGTGAAGTTCGGTAAAGTTTTTAAAAATCAACTTTATAAAGTCAACGGTATGGGGTCTTTTAGGATGTCTTGCGAGTTGAACGCGTTCCCAAGGAGATAACTTTTTGTACAGCTTTTCCGATTTTTCCCTGAATTTTTTCTTAAGTTCTATAAGATCTTCCCTTACCTCCCTGTTACCGAATTTATATATCTTCTCAAGCTGTTCTATCTTGTCCCTTAATTCCGCAAGCTCCCTTTCAAACTCAAGAAACATAGTTTAACTATATATAACACACTCACGCTTTTAAGGTAGATATCACTTCAAGCATGCTATCAACAATGTAGGCAACATCCTCATCCGATAAAAAGGGATGAACGGGAATAGAAAATACCTCTTCCCTGTACTTAGATGCACTTTCAAGGGGTAATGCCTTGCACTCCCTTATTTCATTAAGCAGGTAGGGATAATATATCCTTGCATCAATTCCCTTTTCCTTCAAACCTTCAATAATAGCATCCCTCAAGGGATGTCTCATTGTAAAAAGGTGATACACATGTTTTGAATCTTCCCTTTCCTTAGGAACTTCAAAAATTTCGGAAAAACGGTCTTTGTAAATCTTTGCTATATCTCTCCTCCTCTCATTTCTTTCATCAAGATACTTAAGCTGAATAGATCCTACCGCAGCCTGAAACTCTGTTATCCTCACATTGAAGGCAGGTTGTTCGCCGAAATCTATCCATTTTTTTATGTTACTTGCAATCTCTTCCGAATCCGTTAATATGGCTCCCCCTTCCCCCATGGGGACATTCTTTGAGGCGTAAAAACTGAAGGCGGATATATGACCCCACGCTCCTGCCTTCTTTCCCATATATTCAGCACCATGGGCTTGAGCTGCATCCTCAAGGACAAAAAATCCATACTTATCGGAAAGATACATAATAGATTCCATATCCGCCATCTGTCCGAAAAGGTGAACGGGTATAACAACTTTGGGGTTATATTTTTTTGCAACATACTCAAGCTGATTTACATCCATGGTGTAGTACTCATCAATATCAATTACCAAAGGTGTTCCGCCCGCAAGCAAAACAGCATCAACGGTTGCCATAAAACTCATGGCTGGTACTACAACCTGCTCCCCCTTATCAACCCCCAAAGCCTTAAGCGCTACAAAAAGGGCAACTGTCCCTGAACATACGGTAAAACAGTAGTTAACACCTACATATTTTGCAAATTCCCTTTGAAATTGTTCTGTCCATCCGTTCCTCGTTAATATATGACTTTCAAGTATGGAGATAACCGCCTCCTTTTCCTCTTCAAAAAATCTCGGCTCTACTATTCTGATCCTCTTTTCCGTCATCAGCGTTGGATATGATCTGAGTTTATAAGATAGTTTATCAAAACAAGATAATCTTTAAGCTGTCTCGTTATAAGGAAAGTATGACGCACCCTTTCCTTTGCATTTCTTCCCATAACCTTAGCCATTTCCGAATTTATAAGTAGCTGTCTTATCCTGTAGGCTGTACCCTCTATGGAGTTGACAAGATAGCCGGTAAAACCGTTCACTATCTGCCTCCTTATACCACCCACATTACCCCCCACAACGGGTTTTTCCTTCCACATGGCTTCTGTCACAACAAGACCAAAACCTTCCCTTATTGATTTCTGAACAACAACGGTTGCAGCCCTTTGCAGGGCATTTATCTCATAATGGCTGTCGGGCGGAAGATTAAGAACAAACACATCTTTCATCTTGCTTGCCTCTTCCATCACCTCATTATAGACCTCTTCACCTTCGGGATCATCGGAAGCATACCCGCCCGCAAGTACAAGCTGGCAATCACAAGCCCTTTTAACCATCTTGAAAGCTTGAAGAACTCCGAAGGGATCTTTGAGACGATCAAATCTTGAAACCTGAAGAACTAAAGGTCTCTTAGGATCAATGCCGAATTTTTCAAGGGTTGAAGTTATAAAGTTCCTGTCAAGCTCCACATTCTTATCATGAAAGGGATCTATGGACGGTGCTATTATAAATTTTGGTATCTTAACACCCTCCTTGGCAAATTCCGCTATATGGAAAACAATGGCATCGTAGGCATTTACGAACATCTCAATAAACTTCCAAGTTTCCTCATCCGGGGTTGAAATATCTATGTGACATCTCCATATCCATTTTTGCCCCTGTCTTTTGTTAACTATGAGTCCCATGGGTTGAGGATCGTGGATAAAGACTATGTCATAGGGAGATGTATCAATGTAAGAAAGATTTGTATGGGTTGTTCTCATATAGGTGATGATATCTTCGCTTGTCAATCTGTCATGTCCGGGCATGTGAAGAAGATTGTGGATCTTTTTTGTAACTTTAAAAAACTCCTCGTCACCCTTTATAACCTGCCATTCCGCATCTATACCGAGATCCCTCATAAGGGGTATTAATCTGTAGAGTATCTCCGACACACCTCCGCCGAGCTTTGTTGAATTAACATGAAGGACCTTCAAGCCTTTCAAAGGCTCCGCAACAGCCTTTATCTCCTCAATGTTACCTTCGCCTATGTAAGTGGCGTACTGTTCAATGAGCATACAGCTTCCTCTCCACTATTGATATCAGCTGTCCCTTTACCTCCCTCAGTGTGTGAGCCCAAAGGTTTACCTTTTCAATTTCTCTTGCAAGCTCTGCCTCTCCTATACTTTCAAACCAGCGGGAAAAATCATTTATAGGTTTACCGAGTTTAAGTCTGGCTGTGACAAGATGATAAAATAGGGAATGCCATCCTATCTTCTTTAGACCGTTGACGAAACTCTCCAAATCTTTGGCAACAATATTAAGATCCACAGCCATCCTTACCGCCCTTATAAAGTAAAAGGGTTTACTGCAGAGGACATCAAGATCCTCACCGCTGTCTTCAAGGATTCTAATTATATCGTGTCTTATATCCTCAAGGCTTGTGTACTGAAGGGGATCTATTACGGAGAGTTTTTCCGCAAGCACATAATATCCGTTCTCAGCCATCCAGTAGGCAAAGCTGTTTGCATAGTCAAGGGGTAGGTAATGGAATTCAAATATATTTCTGTAAAGGTGATAGTATATGACATCCTCATGAACATGCCTGAGCGCCTTTAAAAAGGCATGAATAGTGTTCGCTTTTATTCCCGTATATTCTGAGGTCCATACTTCCGATTTAAATCTAAATTCGCCCATCCTTAGGTTACCCAGTATTATAAACTATTAGCATTAAATATTTCTTCGGAGGTTAAACAATATGTTAAAGGAAGGAGATAAAGCTCCCGAGTTCTGCCTTAAGGGAATAGATGAAAAAGGGGAAGAAAAGGAATTTTGTCTAAAAGATTTCCTCGGCAAAAAGGTTGTGCTCTACTTTTACCCCAAAGACAATACTCCCGGTTGCACCCAGGAGGCCTGTGATTTCAGGGACAATATAGCGAGGGTTAAAGAGAAAGGGGCTGTAGTCTTAGGAGTGAGTCCCGATTCCATAAATTCCCACAAGAAATTTTTTGAAAAGTACGGTCTCAATTTTCCCTTGTTGAGCGATCCAGAAAAAAAGGTGGCGGAATCCTACGGAGCCTACGGCGAGAAAAAGATGTACGGAAAAGTAACCAAGGGTATAATAAGGTCAACCTTCATAATAGATGAAAAAGGTAAAATAAAAAAAGCCTTTTACAATGTAAAAGTAAAGGGACATGTAGATAAAGTTATAGAAAATCTTTGAGCCTCCACTTCAAAATTATCCAGGTTTTTCAAAGAAAAAAGCGGTTAAATCCGATACGGTAATATGCGATTTATAAATGGCGGAGGTGTAAGATGGGAATATTAGATCCTGCAATAAAATTAATGAACAGCCTCAAATATTCCCAAAAGTTTATCGTAGTTGCCATAGTTTTGCTCGCCCCCCTTGCCATAGCGGTTTATTTCCTATTTTCCATCATAAACAGCAAGGTGGTTCACTCGGAAAAGAAACTGGAAGGCATAGAGTATGTAAGGGATCTGAAAGATATACTCTACAATGTACAGAAACACATGGGCATGTCCGTAGCCATACTAATCGGAGACAAGAGCTTTGAAAATGAGATAGTGAAGATAAGGGAAAATATTGAAAAAAGTATAAAAGATCTTGAGGAAACAGAAAGAAAATACGGTTTGTTTAAGGGTAGTGATCATATAAAGAGGATAAAAATGTCATGGCAAACAATAAAAGAAAATCTGGATGTTAAGTCCGTAAACACTCTTTTTAACTTTCACACCGCCATGGGATATATGGTGCTGGATGCTATTCAGTATATAGGAAGCTCCTCATACCTGCTTTTTGAAGATGATGCAAGTATTTACTACATAGCTTATCCAATAATTGAACTTCTCCCAGACGCTACAGACTTCCTTTCTCAGTTGAGGGCAAGGGGAAATGTCGTAGCTACCGCAAAGATACTTACAGAAGATTTTAAATATTCATTGACCTATTACTTTGCCAAAGCTGAACTGATGATGAGCAAACTTATGGACAGAATAAATGATTACTTTATTTTAAAGCCGGAAGCTAAAAAGAAATATGAAAAGCTTTTTGCCAATTTTGATAAATCCACAAAAGATCTTATAAATACCGTGAATGACAAAATCCTCTTTTCGGAAACCATAGATATTACACCCCAAGAATACTTTGCACAAGCTACAAAAGCAATAGACGCCGCCTACAGGATATATGATGAATTATTGCCTGACCTTGAAAAGCTGATAAGGGGGAAAATATCCAATCTTACCCTTCAAAAGAATATGGTACTCGTTGTAAGCGGTATTATGTTCTTGATAGCCATATATCTGTTCCTTGGCTTTTACAGATCAACATACGAAACCATAGAGAAAATGGAAAGATCCATGGAGGAGCTTTCTAAAGGAAACTGGAAAACGAGAATTGATTACACGGGCAGGGATGAATTTAAAAAGGTTGCGGAAGCCTTTAACAAGTCCCTTTCTCAACTTGAAGTTATTATGGATGCAATAAAACACGCCATGGATAGACTCTCCACAGGTGATCTTTCTAAAAAGATCACCGTCCAAACCGTGGGAACCCTCCAAGAGATGATTAATGATATAAATAAGACATTAAGCGACCTCAGTATATTGGTTAACGATCTTAAAAGGGTAACGGGCAGGTTGAAAGAAACCTCCGAGACGGTAGGCAGGGTAGCTCACCAGACGGTTGAAAGCAACACAGCAGTGAACCAAGAAATCCAGAATTTATATACAGCCATAGAAGAGGCAACCCAGTCAATCAATTCCATAGCAGAGAGTGTTGTTAATTCAGAAAAGGCGGCAAGGGAAGTCCTTGAAACGGTTGTAAAGGGCAAGGAAGACATGGTTAGCGTTACAAATATAATGAATAATCTCAAGGATATAAGCAATCAGATAGGTACCATAACAAACACCATCATGTTCATATCCGAGCAGACTAATTTATTGGCTTTAAATGCCGCCATAGAAGCGGCAAGGGCGGGGGAAGCGGGTAAAGGGTTTGCGGTGGTGGCGGAAGAGGTTAAAAATCTTGCGGAAAAGAGTTCGGAATCAGCGCATACTATATCGGAGATAATTGAAAATGTTAAAACTATTATAGAAGATGCGGTTAAAAAAGTTACCGTTCTTTCGGAAGGTTACGGAAACATTGAAATTAAGAGTAAAGACTCCTTGGATGTTGCGGAAACAATAAACACTTCCATTAACGAACACAAAAAATCTATGAATGTTATAGAAGAATCCATAATGGGGTTAAAGAAGACCTCCGAAAACACCATAAAATTGGCGGAAGATCTTGATAAGGCTTCAAGAGAACTTCAAAATATAGCGGGTGATATAAGTGAGAAGATGAACAGGTTTAAAACATGAAATTAAGCGCTCTTTGCTTCCTCAAGGATTATTTCTGATAGATTGTTAACGGTGAATACCTTTGATACACCGCCCCTTGCGGTAACACCTATCAATCTGTCCGCGTATGAAGCAAGCACCTCCTTAAGTGTTACAACTATAAATTGGGTATCCCTTGATTTGCTCCTTATAAGCTCCCCTACCTTTCTTGCATTAGCCTCATCAAGATGGGCATCAACCTCATCAAAGTAATAGAAGGGAGAAGGTTTATACTCTTGGATAGCAAAGATAAGAGCTAAGGCAGTTATTGTCTTTTCTCCGCCCGACATAGATTCCAGATACTTAACATCCTTACCCCTTGGCTTTACCCTGAGATTGATACCTCCCGCAAAGGGATCATGTTCGTTTTCTAATTCCATCTCCGCCTTTCCGCCTGGGGACAGGAAGGCGTAAATCCTTTTAAGATTTTTATTTATATTATTAAAGGCATCCATGAAGGCATTGAGCTTCTTCTTCTCCACCTCGTCTATAAGCTCTTTTATCGCCCTCTTCTCCTCAAGCAGTTTCTTGTATTTATCCTGATACTCATCGTACCTTGCCTTTTCCTCCTTATAGTCCTCTTCCGCCTTCAGATTTACATTACCCATAGATTCAAGTTCTCTCTGAAGTTTCTTAGCCTCCTCTTCCAACCTTGCCATTCCTTCCTTGACCTCAACGATATCCCCACCGTAGCCGAGTTCTATGAGCTTCAATTCAATATCCTTCAGTTTCTGTTCGGCCTTTGCTTCCTCCATACCGAGAGTTTGCAACTCCTGTCTTTTTCTATCTTCCTCCGCCTTGAGATGACCGAGCTGAGCCTGAATCTCCCTTATCTCACCCTCAATACCCTCCTTTTCCTTATAAAGGGCATAAACCTCCGCCTGACTCCTCTTAAGCTCCTCCTCAAGATTTTTTCTGTGTTCTTTTAATTCCTTGATGGTTTCCTCATTTTCAGCTATTGATCTTTTCGCTTCTTCTATGCTTACCTTTACACCCTCAAGCTCCTTTAAAAGATTCTGCTTCTTTTCCTTTAACTGTTCATATTTGAATTTTAGACCTGATACCTCCTCCTTTTTATCATCAAGTCTTTTTCTTATCCTTTCAACCTCTTTTCTTACACCTTCAATACCCGACGAAATAAAGTAAGATGTTATATCCTCCCTTTTGAGTCTGAGATTGTTAAGCTTCTCCTCATCATAAGCCAATTCATCCCTTATCCTTCTGTATTCCTCTTCAAATCCCTTCATCTCCTCCTCAAGTACTTTTAAATATTCCTCTCCCTTTTTCAACCTCTCCTCTCCCTCCTTGATGTTTGCGGCAATCTCCCCATATTCCTTATCAAGCGCCTCAAGCTTTTTATTTGTCACCTTTATCATACTTTCCTTCGTAATAAGTTCATCCCTCGCATTTTTCAGTTGATTAAAAATATCCGCTTCCCTTCTTCTAAGAAGCTCTTCATTTTCTGTTAACCTCTGCAACTTTTCTTCATAAACCCTTACACCCAAATCACCCCTGTTTTCATAAAAGCCCCCCGTTATAACACCAGTTTTTTCAAATAACTCGCCTTCAAGGGTAACCATCCTGTAATTGCCTATACCTATAAGCTGGGCAACATCAAAGCTTTCAACAACAAGTGTATCGCCGAAAACAAATCTTATTGCTGGTTCAAATCTATGCTCATATCTAACAAGATTAACAGCAAAGTCCAGATATCCTCTTTGACGGGGGTATGGAGGCAGTGGCATTGTCCTTATTTTATTCAGAGGTATAAAGGATGCCCTCCCGAGGCGGTTCTTCTTTAAAAATTCTATACATCTTCGTGCAACTTCTTCTGACTCAACCACTATATACCTGAGCCTTCCACCCCCCGCCACCTCAATTGCGGTAAGGTATGCATCATCAACAAGTTCAATAAGATCTCCCGCATATCCGTAAACTCCCTCTATTCCGTCAAAGTTAATCCTGCTCTCCTGTGAAAGGGCTATCTTTGATTCAAGGCTTATCTTCTTCTTCATAATATCTTCAACCTCTCCCCTTATCCTTCCTATTTCAGCTTCTAAAAACTCCACCCTTTTTTGAAGGGAAGAAAGATCCTTTGTCTCCGCTTCAATGATCTTTTCGTACCTCTCCTTTTCCAAGGATATCTCTCCCAACCTTCCCTTTATTTTTGCCATATTTTCCTTTATACTTTCCATTTCCCATATAGCCTTCTCCCTTCTTGTCTTCATTTTTTCCATCTTTTCTTCTATTTCCCTAAGCTTTTTCTTTTTCCCCTGTATAATTTCCAACAACTGCTTTTCCTTTTCTTCAACCTTTCTTGCTTCCTCCACTGACACCTGAAGTTCCCTGTTCAACCTCTGAAGTTCCCTATCCTTTTCCTCAAATAAGGATCTCAATTCCTCAAGTTTCCTTTCTTCCTCCGATATCGTAACTTTAAGATCCTCCAAAGATTTTTCAATTTCGTCTATTTCCTTTTCAATGGATATCCTTTTCTCCTCAAATTTTTCAATGTCCTTCCTGTACTTTTCAATCTCTCCAAATTTGGAAGATATTATGCTGTCAATATGTTGAATGTCCGAAGTTATCTTACCCTGCTTTTCCATATAGGGAAGTAATTTGTTGTTTATCTCAGAAAGTCTCTCTTCCTTTTCACCGAGCAACCTTTCCTTGTCCGCTATCTCTTCCCCTATTCCGGATACAATTTTGCTTAGCTCCTCAAGTTTTCTTTTAAGATTTTCAAAATCCCTCTTAGCGTTCCACGCCTTTTTAAGATGAATCCTTATCTCCACCTCCCTCTTTCTGTCCCTTATCTCCTTGTATTTTTTTGCCTTTTCCACATCCTCCTTTAATCTTTCTAACTGAATTTTTATCTCCTCTATAAGAAGCTTCAGTTCACTTATCTTTGCCTCTATCTCTCCAAGATCCTCAAGAGCTTTTCTCTTTTTCTCTTCATACTCACTTATACCTGCTATATCCTCAATAATCCGTCTTCTGCCTAAGGGAGACATACCTGTAAGCTGGGTTATTGTTCCCTGCATAACAACGTTATAACCATCCTCATATATATGAGCCTTTGCAAGGAACTTTTTAAGATCCTTTTCCCTTACATTAACACCGTTGATCTTGAATATGCTTCTTCCGTCCCTCAGGACTCTTCTTGAGATGATAATATCCTCTTCCTCCAAAGGAAAAGATCCGTCATTTTTAAGATGAATTTCAACATAGGCATGTTCCGCCCTCTCTCCGTTTCGTGAGAATATAAGGTATGAAAGATTTTTTGCCCTTAAATTCTTTGTTGTAGTTATGCCGAGGGCGAAGGATATGGCATCGCCTATGTTTGATTTGCCTGCACCGTTAGGTCCAACTACAGCTACAAATCCCTTCCCCAAGGGAATTTCAAGCCTGTTTTTCCCGTAGGACTTGAACCCCTCAACTACTATCCTCTCTATATATGTCATTATTCTTAAAATTATAAGGTTTTTTCCTTATATGCAAAGCTATGTGTTAAAATACTCGGGAACAAACTTTGGAGGATACGGGATATGAAAAAAGCAAAACACCTTTTTATCAGCAAGTTGCTGTTAGCGGTTATGCTATTAGGTCTCATGTTCCCCTCCGATATCAGGGCTGAAGAAGGAGATTACTCTTACGCGGTCATATTTAATCCTGTAGGTCTTATCTTCGGATTCATAGGTTTAAATCTTGAATTTCAAAAGGTAAAACTTGCAGGTGCAAATCCAGGAATAGGTGCGGGTTTTGCTTCATGGTGGGGAGCGACAGCCATAGGTTTGGATGGTTATCTGAGGTGGTTTTTAGAAAAGGATAAGAAAAATGAAGGTCTAAATGTAAAAACGGGAGCCACCGTATGGGGAGTCTTCTGGAGCGGTGGTAACTCAATAGGTTTCAACCTTTACGGACTCGGAGGTTACAGATTCCTTCCTAACCCCAACGGCAGGCTTTTCGTTGATCTCGGTATAGGTGCAGGACTGTGGAGTGTAAGGTGGGGTACATGGTCAAGGGTGGGTATATCTCCCATAGTTGAAGGAGCAATCGGTGTTAAATTTTAATTAAAGAAGCGGGGAGCCTTGCGCTCCCTCACTTTAATGCATACCTCTTCCTTTTTACAAAATCCCTCACACCTTCTATGTCATAAGTATTCAAAATATATTGAGGTACCGCAAAACCCCGCCTTGCAAGACCGACCCCTACTTTTATATATTTCAGATGGGTCACAGCATGAGCATCGGTTACCACTGCCATCATAACACCCTTTTCAACACATTTCCTTATATATTCCGGAGAAATATCAGCCCTGAAGGTGTTTATCTCAAGAGCTGTACCCGTTTCCTTCGCCATTTCAATCACCCTATCCATATCAAGGGGATACCCTTCCCTTTGACCGTAAGCCTTTCCCGTAGGGTGACCTATAAGGTTAACATAGGGATTTTCCATTGCCTTAAGTATCCTGTAGGTGTTATCTTCAGAAAATCTGCTGTGAATGGAAGCAACTACAAAATCAAACTCCTCAAGAATATCCTTAGGAAGATCAAGGCTTCCGTCGGGCAGTATATCAACCTCGCAACCCTTCAGTATATAAAATCCTTCCTTTTCGTACCTTTCCCTTAGTTTATCTATAACCTTCCATTGCTCTCTGTACCTTTCGGGATCCAAACCGTTTGCAACGCGGGAAGATTGGGAATGATCCCCCACCACCATATACTGATAGCCCAACCTTATACACTCTTCCACCATCTCCTCAAGTGTATTGAGACCGTCACTCCAGTTGGTGTGCATGTGAAAGTCACCCTTTATATCCTCAATTGAAACAAGTTCCGGTATTTTATGTTCCATTGCCAATTCTATCTCTCCCCAATCCTCCCTAATCTCTGGGGGAGGTGTCTGCATACCGAGGGTTGAATATATTTCATCCTCCGTTGCTCCTCCCACCCTCTCCTCCGTATCCGCTTTAAATATACCGTACTCGCTTATCTTGTAACCCATATTTTTAGCTATATCCCTTAAGTGAACATTATGCTCCTTTGAACCGGTAAAATATTGAAGGGCGGATCCCCATTGGTAAGGCTCAACAGTCCTTAGATCCACCTGCCTCCCGTTGTTCAATATTATGCTTGACTTAGTCTCTCCTTTAAGGAGTACATCATGAACCTCGGGATATTTAACAAAATGATCGTGTATCTTGTACCAGTTACCCTTTTCCGCTGAAACAAGTATATCAATATCACCTATGGTTTCCTTCATCCTCCGTAAACTGCCCGCTATGGATATATCCCTTATAACATCAAGATCCTTCATGTATTCAACAATGTCCTCCGCTATTGAATAAGCCTCAATTATGAATATCCTCTCCTTACTCTTCTCCCATATTTCAAGACCCCTCAATATGTTCTTTACCTTCTTTTCTCCGAAGCCTTTCAGTCTTGCCAGCCTTCCGTCCTTCAAAACCTTTATAAAATCTTCCTTTGATCTGACACCAAGCTTGTCATACGCAATCCTTAAAGTCTTTGGACCTATACCCGGAACCTCCATAAGATCAAGCAGATCTTCCGGTACTTTTTTTCTTAAATCCTCAAATTTCTTTATCTTTCCAGTTTTCAAAAACTCCTCTATCTTAAGCAAGGAAGATGCGCCTATACCGGATATCTTTTGAAGTTTTCCCGAGTAAAAGGCTTCCTCCACATCCTCACCCATCTCCGATATAACATTGGCAACCCTTCTGTAGGTATTTATACGATAAGGATTGTCACCCAAGAATTCCAATATGTCCGCCATCCTCTCAAAAATGTTAGCTAACTCCTTATTCTTTTTATGCATAAATCCTTACCTCATTATAGAATGTATCCCTCTCCACCGGTACCTTGCCCGCCTTTCTTATAATCTCTATAAGTTTTTCCTTTGAGTGTCCCCTTTCCGCATCCGTTCCCGCGGAATGTACCACCTTCTCTTCCTCTATGGTACCGTCTATATCGTTGGCACCGTAGTTTAATGCGACCTGCGTTAACCTTTCCCCGAGCGTAATCCAATAAGCCTTTATATTTTTAAAGTTATCAAGAAATATGCGTGCCAAAGCTATGGTTTTTAGATCATCAACCGCAGATGTTCTTTTGCCCCCGAGCCTCGTCCCTTGGGGCCAATAGGCAAGGGGTATGAAAACTTGAAAACCTCCCGTTTCATCCTGCAGTTTTCTTATCTCCTCCATGTGCCTTATCCGTTCCTCCACAGTTTCAACATGACCGTACAGCATGGTGGTGTTCGTGGGAATGCCCAGAAGGTGAGCTGTTCTGTGAATTTCTATGTAAGCTTTGCCGTCCGCCTTGGAAGGAGATATAAGGT
The DNA here is from genome assembly GCA_027037055.1 of Aquificales bacterium. Taxonomy (GTDB): domain Bacteria; phylum Aquificota; class Aquificia; order Aquificales; family Aquificaceae; genus WFWF01. The sequence goes on from JALWBR010000012.1 coordinate 27,571, forward strand.
CCCTTACCCTCTCGGAGAAAACCTCCGCACCCCCGCCAGGTAAGGCAGAAAGTCCCGCCTCCTTCAATTCTGAAAGTATATCCCTGTAAGATTTACCGGATATCTTAGCCATGTGATGTATTTCCACAGCGGTCCAAGCCTTTATTATGATGTCGGGGAATGTTTCCTTAATCTTTTTTATCAAAGACACATATTTATCGTAATCCCAATGGGCGGGTATACCTCCGACAATGTGAACTTCTCTTGCACCTTTTTGATAAGCGGTATGTATCCTTGTAAGGATTTCTTCAACAGACATCTCGTAAGCCTTGCTATCGGAAGGCTTTACGCCGAAGGCACAAAAATCGCACTGATAAATGCACACATTAGTGGGGTTGATCTGTATATTTGTAATAAAATAGGCTTTGTTACCGTTCTTACTTCTGTTTAACTCCTCCGCAAGAAACCCCAAAAGGGTGAGATCCGCAAACTTATAAAGCTTTAAAGCTTCTTCAACACTTATCCTTTCTCCCTCCAAAACCTTTTCCGATATATCAATAATCTCGGGATCCTTTATCCCTTCCCGAAGAAGATCTATAAGAAATGCCATCGTTTTCAACCTCCTTACTCAAGTCAAGCAAAACAGCGGTCTCATCGCAATTGGGAAACTTAACACACGACATACATTCCCCCCATACCTTATGAGGCAGTATCTCTTTGGGAATCTCTTCAAATCCGTATCTTTCAAAATACTCCTTTATATAGGTAAGCGCAAATATCCTCTTTATACCGAGGGATTTTGCCTCTTTTATGCATGCTTCAATAATCTTACCTCCTATGCCCTTACCCCAAGATTCTTTATCTATGGCAAGACTCTTTATCTCCGCAAGATCCTCCCAAACCACATGGAGCGCTCCGCACCCTACAACCTTACCCTCCTCTTCCCATACCCAAAAGTCTCTTATTGTTTCATAAATTGAACTCAGGCTTCTCGGTAGAAGCAGGTTTTCCTTTGCATATTCGTTTATCAATTCATATATATACTTAGCATCACTTACCTTAGCCTTTCTTAGCATACTTATAAATTAAATACTTTTCAGATCTTCTATCAACCTGTCTATCTCTATAGCGGGCATTGTTAAGGGAACTATTGTACCCCGTGAAGCAAGATCAACAGCCATTTTTACCACCGTATCATTATCCGGAGCTTCAATTATATTAACAAAGTCGTAGGGACCCATAACCGCATACTGAGCAAGTATCTTAACACCGTACTTATTCATAACTTCTTCGTCCACTTCCTTTATCCTTTCGGGCTTATTCCTCAATGTTTTCATGCCTTCATCCGTCAGTTTTGTCAGCATTACAAACACAGCCATTTTAAAAACCTCCTTTTAATTTTTACACCCTTAAGGATAGGATATCACAAAATACAAAATTGTTTACCGCCCTACAATACTGTAACCCCTGATTTGTTTAAGTTATTGATAAAAGTAGAAACTTTTAGTGGCACGCTTGTTGCTATTAAACAAACAAGGAGGGTATTAATATGATGAGAGATTGTTCTTCCTGCGGTATTTTGCATGAGTCCAATGAGGAAATGCATCAATTTTTGCTGAACATAGGTTACAAAAACACCTATGCGGAAAGGATGAACAGACAAAAGAACTACTGCAGATTCGGTGAACAAGGTATATGCTGTACCCTTTGTCCAGACGGACCGTGCAGGATAAGGAGAAGGGCTCCCCTCGGAAGGTGCGGTATAGATGCGGACGGTATATCCGCAAGAAATCTCCTCAGACTCGTTATAAACGGTGGCTCCGCATACACCCATGATTTCAAATACACACTTAAAACACTTAAGGCTATGGCGGAAGGTAAATCTCCATTTACGGTAAAGGATAAAGACAAACTTAAATGGTTTGCGGAGACAGTAGGTATTAATTTTGATGAGGACAATGAAAGGAAGGTATTAAAAAATCTATATGATTTTCTTGATAGGGAATTTATGAAAGATACGGATGAGCCTCTTGATATAGTAAAGTCAATGGCTCCTAAAAGCAGGGTTGAGCTGTGGAGCAGGCTCGGTATAATGCCGGGCGGTTTCTTAAAGGAATCACATGAGGCGAGTGCAAAGATAATGCCCAACATAGATACGGATTTCCTTGACTTATCCCTCACCGCCCTAAGGCTCGGAATATCAGCGGGATTTACCGCAAACATAGTATCATCCGTAATAAGAGACATTATCTTCGGTTCACCTTCACCTAATAAGGGTCTCTCGGATCTTGGTGTCCTTGATCCCGACTATGTGAATATTGTGGTTCACGGCCATGTACCGTGGACGGGCAGTGTTGTTGCAAAGCTTGCAAAGGAAGAAAGTTTCCAGGAGCTTGCTAAGAAGAGCGGTGCTAAAGGTATTAAGGTTTACGGAAGTCTGTGCACAGGACAGGAGCTTATCCAAAGACCGGAAACCTCCAAATATATAGATGGGCAGGTGGGCAACTGGCTTTCCCAAGAATTTGTTGCGGGTACGGGAGTCGTTGATGTTTTTGTACTTGACAAAAACTGTTCCGCACCTGGCTTAAATAATCTTGTAAATAAGCTTAAGCTACATACAAAATTGATACCTGTTTCCTCCGTTGTAAGATTAAGAGAAATTAAGGCGGATAAAAATCTTAACTATGACCCCGCCAATGTTGAGGAACAGGCGAAGTACATAATATTAAGCGCTATAGAAGCCTTCAAACAAAGAAAAAGAACACCCTATCCGAGGTATGTACCGGATAAGAAAACAGAATATATTGCGGGCTTCGGTATTGAAAGTATATTGTCAGCCCTCGGAGGCACCCCCGATCCCTTGTTTGATGTAATAGAAAAGGGACTTATAAAGGGGGTTGTGGGTTTGGTAAGCTGTGTGACCATGAGGAACGGTCACGGTGCATTTACCTACGAATTTTTAAAGGAGTTGCTCAAAAGGGACATACTTGTTCTTATAGCAGGCTGTGCTTCAAGCATGGCTCAGATAGAAGGGTTTACCAATCTTGAAACCATAGAAAAATACGCAGGGGAAGGACTTAAAACTGTATGCAAGATGCTAAATATACCACCAGTCCTTAACTTCGGATCATGCTTGGATACGGGAAGGATGATCCTCCTTATAACCGCCCTCTCCCAGTATAAAGGTGTTGATCCTTCAAAGCTTCCTGTTGTCGCATGCGCGCCCGAATATTACAACAATGATGCCCTTATAGACGGCTTGCTCGGTGTTGCCATGGGTGTTAATGTCTATGTAAATCCGCCACCTCCCGTAACAGGTGCACCCGCCTTCCTAAGGCTTTTAACGAGGGACCTTGAAGATTATCTCGGAGCACGGTTCGTCGTTAATCCTGATCCCATAAGGGCATCGGAAGAGATAGAAGATATTCTTAGGAGTAAAGTTCAGTAAAAGAGTCTTTTTAATCGGGTGGTTATAGAATCGCTTACTATATGGATAAAATCCGCTACAGCTATACCCGCTAAAATGATGAGTCCGTTTCTAAACAAGGTTTCCTCTTTAACCGTTATGTCCGCACCCAGACTTGAAAGGATGTAAAAGACCGATAGACCGATAAGGGAGAGATAGCCGACCCTCAAGAATGTACCTATAAGGGGAAAATGGGAAATTCCCCTGTGTTTGAAGATAAACTGGAAGGGAAGCCATATCGCCCTCAAGGGTCCCCACCTTTTGGAAACCCTTGAATAGCTAAGATCAATGTCAGGGGACAGAAAGAAAGTACCAAAGAGGTATCCGACCCCAAAGGGAATTATATATTCCTCGGGAACAATCAATAAAGCGGGGGGCAATAAAATAACATTAACAAGCTCATGATTCTTGCCTTTCATCCCGAAGAAGCGTCAATAAGTTCAAAAGAATCCCCGTCATAGGCATATACAATATATTTCGCTCCTCCCTCCACAGCGTCCATAATTCTGTTATCAAAACATCTCATCTCTATATCATCGGGTAAAAATCTCAACCTGGTCTTTGAAATCCTTTCAACCTTTATATCTTCTAAGCTTGTCATAAAGAAGGGGACCGTGTTGCCCTCACCGAAAGGTTGAAGGCATTTGATCATATCCGAATGTTCTTTATTTAGAAAGCGGAAGTCAAGCCTCATATCTATCTCAAGTACACCGAGCACCCTCTCCTTATCCTTGAGTCTTTTATCTACATACTCCTTAAACTCCGAAAACCTTTCCGCGGGCAATGTAACGCCCACCGCGTTACTGTGACCTCCCCATTTTAAAAACATATCCTTTATCTCGGATATTACGGAATATATGTCCACACCTTCAACGGATCTGACGGAACCTACCGCTTTATTACTTTTGAAGGCAAAAACACCCGAAGGCTTAGCAAACTGGGATGTAAGTCTGCCCGCCACGATTCCCAATACACCTGGATGCCACCCCTCCGAACCAACACATATAAAATTCTCCTTTCCGTCCGTCATAGCGGACGCTTCCTTGAGAATATTCTCAGACAGCCTCCTTCTGTATATATTGAGCATCTCAAGTTTTCTGGCATAGTATAAAGCCCTGTCGGGTTGTTCCTCCAGAAGGAGGCGAAGGGATAGACGGGGATCTCCTATTCTGCCCGCAGAATTTATGCGGGGTGCGAGCTGAAAACCGATATCCCTGAAAGAAACCCTTTCAAGGTTGCTGACCTCCAACAGAGCCCTTATACCTGCCTTACCTTCATATCCCTCAAGGATTTTGTTAAAAAACTCCAAGCCCTTAACAACGAAAATACGATTAAGGTAATTAAGGGGCATAACATCCGCAACCGTTCCCAAGGCAACAAGATCAATGTAGCTCCTTATATCTATATCAGTACCGAGCTCATTCCTGAGGGAAGCGACTATATAAAAGGAAAGGGCGGAGGAGGATACTTCCTTTAATTCCTTAGGCACATTTTCTCCTATCTTAGGATTAACTACAACAGCCTCCGGTAGAATGCTCTGGGGATTATGATGATCAACCACTATAACATCAATGTCCATGCTGTTTATCTCCCTGACAGCGGATGTACCGTTATCAACGGTTATGAGTAGGTCCGCATACCTTGATATAAGCTCGGAAACCTTCCTGTTAAGACCGTATCCCATATTTCTTGAGGGTACAACGGGTACCACCCTCGCTCCCAGCCTTCTTAAAAAGTCATAGAGTATTGCGGTTGAAGTTATGCCGTCAACATCATAGTCCCCGTATATGACTATCCTTTCCCTCCTTCTTATAGCTTCCTTTATCCTTTCGGTAGCAACATATATGTTGGGTATCCTATCATAAGGGATAAGGTTTTTAAGTTTAACATCAAAAATAAGATCCGCATGTTTTACAAAATTTCTGTTGGCGAGAAGCTGAGCCACAATATAACCGAATTTCTCCACAAGATGGGAAGGGGGCTTTATGTTCTCACTCAGCAGGATCCATTTTTTTCCCGAGACCCCCTTCATGTCTTTATTTCACCGAGTATGAACTCAATACCCTTAATTATATAATAGATCCACGATATAACGGTAAATACAAGGGCAAGCCAGAAAGTAATAAAAAGATAGGGTATATTTATGCCGAGGTTTATAAGAAATGCATGAATGACTACAATAACCTGAAATAGGGTTGCAAGCTTACCCCACAGGGCAGGTTCTGGTCTGAATCCTCGGGGGATTAAAACAATACTGCCTATCACGAGGGAAATATCCCTTAATAAAACGGTAAAGAAAAGTAAATCATCAACTTTATTGACCGTAATAAAGGTTACGGTAAAAAGCCCAGAGAACATAAGCGTTTTATCAGCCAACGGATCAAGCAGTTTACCTATGTAAGTTATCCTGTTGTATATTCTTGCAACTATACCGTCAAGTGCATCGGTAACTGCAAGAAAGGTAAAAAGATAAAAGGATAAATAGATGCTATTCCATGCTAAAAGAGGAACAAGCGGAGCAAAAAGAAATCTTATAAGGGACAGGGCGTTCGGAACATTTATAGCACCGTCCCATATCATATTTATACCTTAAAATCTGGATATCAGCAACCTTTGGATCGCGTAAAGAATAAAAATAAGGATGGCGGGAGTTATATCAATACCTCCTATAGGTGGTATGAATTTCCTCAAAAGGGAAAGGGGAGGTTCAACAATCTTTTCTATAAGCTGATAAAACCTGTACTCCCTTAATTGAGGAAACCAAGACCCCACCGCATAGATAATTATGAAGATCATATACACTTCAAAGATTATGTTTATTATCTTTATGACCATTACTCAACAAATTCAATTATAGCCTGTTCCGTGTTATCTCCTTTCCTTCTGTTAGGCAACTTTATTATCCTTGTATAACCTCCGTTCCTTCCCTCAAAACGGGGTGCTATATCTTCAAAAAGCTTCTTTATAACCTTTCTGTCGGGTAACAACTCAAGCGCCCTTCTCCTTGCGGAGAGATCCCCCTTCTTACCGAGGGTAACGAGTCTTTCCACAAAGCTCCTGAGCTCCTTAGCCCTCGCCAAAGATGTTTCTATCCTTTCTTCAAGTATAAGGGATCTCGCAAGGGATCTGAAGAGGGCTTTCCTCTGCTCAGCTTTCCTTCCGAAACTTTTCCTTTTAACCTTGTGTCTCATTAATGTTACCTCCTCATCTCAATGTTCATACCCAAGCTCAGTCCCATTTCCTTTAAGGCTTCCTTGATCTCCGCCAAAGCTTTTCTGCCTATATTCTTTGTGCTCTTTAGTTCATCCTCTGTAAGCTGAACGAGATCCCCTATGGTATTTATACCTATCCTCCTTAAGGAATTCAATGCCCTTTGAGAAATGTCAAGCTCCTCAATGGAAAGGGTAAGCTTTTCTGAAAGCTCATCAACGGGAACGGGCTCCTCAATAACAGGAACTTCGTAAGATATGTTCTCAAGCATTGAAAAGTGTTTAAGAAGTATTTCAACAGCCTCTTTGACCGCATCATTTGGTGTCTTTGAACCGTCCGTTTTTACCTCCATTATCAGTTTTTCATAATCCGTCTTTTCCCCTACCCTCGTCTGTTCAACCTTAAAGGAAACCAACCTTACAGGTGAAAAATCCGCATCAACAAGTATCCATCCCGTTTCCCCTATTGTTTCCATCTCTTCAACGGGAACATATCCCCTTCCCCTTTCAACCCTTATCTCCATATTCAATTCAACCTCAGGATTTGTTATATGGGCTATGGTAACATCTTTGTTGACCATAGTAACATTAGGGGGTAGGTTAAGATCCTCCGCCTTCACTTCTCCCTCACCCTTCTTTTTAAGATAAAGGATCTCAACATTTGAATCGCCCGTAAGATTAAACCTTATCTTCTTAAGATTGGCTATTATCTCTATAACATCTTCCCTTACACCCTCTATGGTGGAAAACTCGTGATAAACACCGTATATCTTCACAGCGGTTATTGCTGTACCGCTTATTGAAGAAAGAAGCACCCTTCTCAGGGCATTGCCTACAGTTGTACCGAATCCCCTTTCAAGGGGTTCAACCACAAATCTACCGTAGTCATCCCTTTTATCTTCCCAATAAATCTTTTGGGGATAAATAAACTCATTCAACATTGTTAAAACCTCCGTTATACTCTTGAATAGAACTCAATAATGTACTGTATGTTAACGGGTATTTCAAGCTGTATATCCTTAGGAATATCAAGAACTTTTCCTCTAAAGTTTTCTTTATCAAGCTCCAGCCATGAAGGTATGCTTCTCGGATCAATATTCTCAAGATTCTCTTTGATAAAGGGTATATCTCTGGATTTTTCCCTTATCTCAATAATGTCCCCAGGATCAACCCTGTAAGAGGGTATCTTAACCCTTTCACCGTTGACAAGCACATGACCGTGTGCCACGAGCTGTCTCGCCTGTCTCCTTGTTACCGCAAATCCCAATCTATAAACAACATTGTCAAGTCTTCTTTCAAGAAGCTGAAGAAGTACCTCTTTTGTATCACCCTTGGCTTCTTGAGCCTCCTCAAAGTACCTCCTGAATTGCTTTTCCCTCAAACCTCCGTAGAGAAACTTAAGCTTCTGTTTTTCCATCAAACGGAGACCGTACTCGGTTATCTTCCTTCTCCTGCCCTTTATCCTTCCGTGTTGACCAGGCGGATAATTCCTCCTGGACAATATCTTTGCAGCACTCTTCCTGCCTGAAACAACAACACCGAACTTTCTGTCAATCTTTGACCACGGACCTATGTATCTTCCCATTTGATCACACCCTCCTTCTTGCAGGCGGTCTGCAACCGTTGTGAGGTATGGGGGTAACATCCCTTATTACTTTTATTTTTATACCCGCAGCCTGAATTGCCCTTAGGGCGGATTCCCTTCCCGCACCGGGTCCCTTTATCCAAACCTCCGCCTCTTGCATCCCGTATTCGTTTATTGCCCTCTTTGCAGCCTTCTGGGCAGCAAGCTGAGCCGCATAAGGCGTGCTTTTCCTTGTTCCCTTAAATCCCACTGTACCTCCACTTTCCCATACAAGGGTGTTCCCCTGAGGATCTGTTATATTCACAATGGTGTTATTAAAGGTACTGAGTATGTGAACTATACCTTTTGTAACAGTCCTCTTTGCCTTCTTTGATTTCTGACCTCTCCTTCTCGCCATCTTTTACCTCCTTCTTCTTCCCTTCCGCGTATGGGCATTAGTCCTCGTTTGTTGCCCTCTCACGGGCAAGCCCCTCGCATGTCTCATCCCCCTATAACAACCCATATCCTTAAGTTTCTTTATATTTAGTTGAACCTCCCTTCTGAGGTCACCCTCCACCTTATAATTGGCATCTATAAATTTTCTTATTGTATTAAGTTCTTCAGCGGTAAGCTCACCCACCCTCTTCGTACAAGGTATCCCCGTCTTTTCGCATATTTCCTTTGCCCTAACCCAACCTATACCATAAATATATGTAAGCGCAACCTCAAGCTTCTTATTATCCGGAAGATCAACACCTGCTATCCTCGCCATCCTTCAACCTCCTCAACCTTGCCTCTGCTTATGCTTAGGATTTTCACATATAACCATAACTTTTCCCTTTCTTCTTATGATCCTGCACTTATTACACATCTTCTTAACGGACGGTCTGACCTTCATAATAAACCTCCTACAGCCTGTATATTATTCTTCCCCTCGTTAAATCGTAAGGGGAAAGCTCCACCTTAACCTTATCTCCGGGCAAGATCCTTATAAAGTGTATCCTCATTTTACCGGAAACATGAGCCAATATTTCATGCCCGCCCTCTATCTGAACCCTGAACATGGCATTAGGTAAAGCTTCAACCACCGTCCCTTCAACAACTATACCCTTTTCTTTTGACTGTTCTTGCTTCTTCTTCTTACCCATCTTAGATCTCCGTCAATACCATGGGACCCTTTTTTGTAATAGCAACCGTATGTTCAAAGTGGGCGGACTTGCTTCCGTCCGCGGTAATAACCGTCCACCCGTCGGGTGCATTTGTAGTATCCTCTGTACCTAAGGCAAACATAGGCTCAATAGCTATAACGAGTCCTTGCCTGAGTTTTAAATTGGTTTTTCCCATATCTTTCCTGTTATTGGGTACAAAAGGCTCTTGATGAACTTTCTTACCTATACCGTGACCCCCGTAGCTCCTTACGGGGAATACACCGTACTCCTCCGCGGTAGAATGTATCGCCTCCACAATATCACTCATCCACTTACCCGCCACACACTGCTCCACAGCCCTGTTCAAAGCCTCCTTAGTAGCCTTCATTAATTTCTCTTCTTCCTTCCCTATTTTACCTACCGGAACAGTTATAGCCGCATCTCCGGCGTAACCATCTATTATAACACCAAAATCCAAACTTACCAAATCCCCCTCCTTAAAGGGTACATCCTTCTTGGGCAATCCGTGAACAACCTCCTCGTTAACAGAAACACACAATGCTGCCGGGAAACTCTTCTTGCTGAAGGGAGGTTTATAATTTAAAAATGCAGGTTTTCCTCCTCTCTTTTTAACTTCCTCCCTCGCTATCATATCAAGGTCATGACCCGTTGCGCCAGGTTTAACATGTTCCGCAACAGCCATAAGCACCTCCATAACTATCATGCATGCCCTTCTTATCTTCTCTATCTCTTTGAAGGAATACAGCTCAACCATTTCCCAAAACAGAGGATATCTCCCCCTTTACCTCTTCAACGGACTTTGTGCCGTCAACCACCCTCAATATACCCTTCTCCCTGTAATAATTTATAAGGGGTTCCGTCTGTTTCCTGTAAACCTCTAACCTCTTTCTTACTACCTCTTCCCTGTCATCATCCCTCTGTACAAGTTTAGTACCGCATCTGTCACATATTTCATTATTACGGGGAGGATTGTATTTTATATGGTAAACAGCCCCGCAAGAAGGACAGCTTCTCCTACCGCTAAGCCTTTCAACAATTACATCATCATTTACATCAAAGAATATAACAGCGTCAATCTTTATACCCTCCTCCTTTAACATTCTCTCAAGGGCTTCCGCCTGTGGTAGTGTACGGGGGAATCCGTCAAGTATAAAGTTATCCTTCGGCAGGACTTCCCTTATTAAACCGACCATTATATCGTCAGGTACAAGTTCACCCCTGTCCATGTACTCCTTTGCCTTGATACCTAAAGGTGTACCCTTCTTAACAGCTTCCCTTAATATATCCCCCGTTGATATATGCTTTAACCCGTATTCTTCAACAAGTATCTTAGCCTGTGTTCCCTTTCCCGCACCGGGAGGACCCATGAGGATTATATTCATCTTCTCCTCCTTATGGTGTAACCCTTGTACTTCATTGTGGTCATCTGAGCCTCAAGCTGTCTGAGGGTATCAAGGGCTACACCGACAACTATAAGGGCGGTGGTACCGCCGAAATACAGGGGAACCCTCAACCATATACTTATGAAAAGGGGTACGATTGCAACCACACAGAGGAATATGGCTCCCACAAAAACAAGCCTGTTTATAACATTCTCAAGGAACTTTTGTGTGTCCTGACCAGGTCTTACGCCAGGTATGAATCCCCCCGCTTTTCTCAGATTATCAGCCACATCAACGGGATTTATTATTACAGCGGTATAGAAGTATGTAAAGAAGACAATAAACACAACATACATGAAATTGTAGAGAAGGGATGTAGGATTGAAGGAATCGCTTATAACTTGGGCAATGGGATTTTCTATAAAAGCAAGAATACTTGAAGGGATCAAGAGTAAAGCCTGGGCAAATATTATAGGAATAACCCCCGCGGGATTTATCTTAATAGGCAGATAAGTTGAACCGCCCGTAAACTCCTGTCTTCCTACTTGTCTTCTCGGATATTGAATGGGTATTCTCCTCTCCGCTTCTTGAATATAAACTATCCCGACAATAACAACAATTATAGTGATAAGAGTGCCAACTATATCAAAGGGTGTAAGCTCACCCTGTCTGAACATTTCCGTTACCTGCACGGTGGTATTGGGAAACTGGGCAACTATACCTGCAAATATAAGCAACGACATACCGTTGCCTATACCTTTTTCGGATATCCTCTCCCCTATCCAGACAAGGAACATTGTGCCAGCAACAAGTGTGGTTACCGCAATGAAAATAAATCCTAATCCCCTGTTTGGGACAACGGGAATACCCGCAGGAGATACCTGATTTTGCAACCATAGGGAAATTCCGAAGGATTGGACAAATGCTACGAAAACGGTCAGGTATCTCGTGTATTGATTTATTTTGTATCTGCCGTAGTCTCCTTCTTCCTTGGCAAGCCTTTGGAGTTCCGGTACCGCCACAGTAAGGAGTTGCATCATTATGGAAGCGGAAATATAGGGCATAACACCAAGGGCGAAAACGGTCATTCTGCCTATGTTACCGCCGGAGAATATGTCATAGAGGCTGAAAAGGGTTCCTTCAAATCTGCGGAAGAAATCCTCAAGTGCTGCTGTATCTATGCCGGGCATGGGTATATGACTGCCCAGCCTGTATATGGCAAACATAAAAAGGGTGAATATGAATCGCCTTCTAAAGTCCTCCGTTTGGAAGAGAGTCCGCAAGTATTCTGTCACTTCAGGACCTCGTATGATCCTCCTGCTTTTTCAATTTTTTCAATGGCGGATTTTGAAAAAGCATGAGCTTTAAATGTAAGCTTCTTTTCAAGATTGCCGTCACCGAGGATCTTTATATAATCACCTTTCTTACACAAACCCCTCTCCGCAAGGGTTTCCGGAGTAACCTCCTCTCCCTCTTCAAACAATCTGTTAATCCTACCCACATTAACCACCTGATACTCTACCTTCCTTATACTCCTGAATCCCCTCTTGGGAACACGCATATAAAGCGGTGTCTGACCGCCTTCAAAGCCAGGGGGCAACTTCCTATCTCCTGATCTGCTCTTCTGTCCCTTATGTCCCCTACCGCAGGTTTTCCCGCGTCCTGAACCTATACCCCTACCTACCCTTTTCCTCTCCTTGGTGGCACCTGGATTGGGAGCAAGCTCATGAAGTTTCATCTTCCACTTCCTCCACCTTTATTAGATAATGAGCCTTCCTTATGTTACCTCTCACCATAGGATTATCTTCAAGTATCCTGCTCTGACCTATCTTCTTAAGTCCGAGGCTGTAAACAGCCTCTTTGTGTTTCTTTCTCTTTCCCGCAAGTCCTCTTACAAGGGTAACTTTTAACTTCTTAGCCATGATTACAACCTCACATTGGCATATATGTTATATCTTTTCCTGAGCTCTTCCACATCAATTCCCCTCATCCTTGCAACCTCTTCAAGTGTTCTGAGCTGCAACAAGCCGTCAAAGACAGCCCTAACCACATTATGGGGATTTGTACTACCTATTATCTTGGTGAGTATATCAGTATAACCCGCCAGTTCAAATATGGGTTTTGCAGCACCTCCAGCGGTAACACCCGTTCCCCTTCTTGCAGGCAACATTATGACCTTTGTAGGTCCGAAATGACCTATAACATCATGGGGTATTGTACCTTCCACAATGGGAACCCTTATAATCTTCTTTTTTGCATCCTCTATCGCCTTTGCTATCGCAAGGGGTACTTCCTTAGCTTTACCGAGACCAAAACCCACAAATCCTCTTCTGTCTCCTACAACCACCAAAGCGCTGAAAGAGAATCTCCTTCCGCCCTTAGTTACCCTTGCGGTCCTTTTGGCAAATATAAGCCTTTCCTCAAGTTGAAGCTCATCCACATTAACCGGAAATTCCCTTCTTCTCCTCTCTATAAGTTTGCCTATATCCTTTCCGCCCATCTATATTCCTCCGTTCCGTTAAAATTCAAGACCGCACTCCCTGCATTTATCAGCAAAAGCCTTTATCTTACCATGATAAAGAAAACCAGCCCTATCAAAGACAACCTTTTTAATACCCTTTTCCAAAGCTCTTTTCGCTATAAGCTCCGCTACTTTTTGAGCAGCTTCTATTGATTTACCACCTCTTTTTCCCGTCATTTCCTTGTAATCGGGATCAAGGGTTGAAGCACTTACAAGGGTATGCCCTTTTGTATCGTCTATTATCTGGGCATAGAAGTGATGGAGACTTCTGTAAACACACAACCTCGGTCTTTCCGGAGTACCGAATATCTTCTTCCTGATCCTTTTATGTCTTCTTATTCTTCTTTCATGCCTCGTCAACTTAGCCATGCTGTACCTCCATTACTTCTTACCTGCCGTCTTTCCAGCTTTCAGCTTAAGCTGTTCTCCTTCATACCTTATTCCCGTTCCCTTGTAAGGATTGGGTTTTCTGAACCTCCTTATTTCAGCAGCAACCTGCCCCACCCTCTGCTTATCTATACCAGAAACATATATCTTATTCTCCTTAACCTCAATCTTTACATCTTCAGGTATGGGATAAATAATAGGATGGGAGTAACCGAGATTAAGCTCAAGATTTTTACCCTTCACAGAAGCCCTGTACCCCAATCCCACAAGTTCAAGCACAACCGTGTAACCTTCGGTTACACCTTTAACCATGTTCCTTATAAGGGCAGCCATAGTACCGTGTATGGCTCTGTGAAAGGAATTATCGGAAGGTCTTTCAAGTTTAATTTGACTTTCTTCCATTTTTACCTTTATATCCGGGTGAACATCCAAGGTGAGTTCACCCTTCGGACCCTTTACGGTAATCCTGTTGCCGTCAATATTAACGCTAACCTTTTCCGGTATGGGTATGGGTCTTTTTCCTATCCTTGACATATCAAACTCCTCCTACCATACAAAGGCAATAATTTCACCACCCTTCTTCATCTTTCTCGCTTCATAATCCGTAACTATACCCGCATCGGTGGATACTATAGCTATACCGAGACCCCTTTTAACATAGGGTATCTTCTTATAGGGTCTGTATATCCGCCTGCCTGGTTTAGAAACCCTCACTATGTTTGTTATGGGATTTGTCTCCTTTTTACTGTCAAGATATTTAAAGTATATTCTCAACTTATACTGAGTACCCTTCCTCGTTTCTTCATTGTCTATCCTCTCCCAATCCCTTATGTAACCTTCCCTTTTAAGCAGATCAAGTATAACCTCCTTCTGTTTTGAGGAAGGCACATCCACATAATCTTTCTTTCTCATGATAGCGTTTTTCATGGCGGAGAACATATCCGCAATAGGATCCATCTCAAACCTCCATCACCAACTTGACTTTTTAACTCCCGCAAGTTCTCCCCTGAGGGCATGCTCCCTGAAACAAAGCCTGCACATATTAAAGTATCTTATAAAGCCCCTCGGTCTTCCGCAAATGGGACACCTGTTCTTTTGCCTTACCTTATACTTGGGGAAATGAAGCACATCCTTGGCATATTTACATTTCCTCGCCATGGCAACCTCCGTTAATAAGCCCTAATAGGTAAACCCAAAAGGGACAACAACCACAAAGCCTCCTCATCAGTTTCCGCGGTTGTATGGATTGAAATGTCCATACCCCTTATAGCATCAACCTTATCGTAATCTATTTCGGGGAAAATGATCTGTTCGGAAATACCGAAGGAATAGTTACCCCTGCCGTCAAAGGATCTGGGGTTTAATCCCTTAAAGTCTTTAACCCTCGGAAGGGCAACGGATATAAGCTTATCCAAAAATTCCCACATCCTTTCCTTTCTCAGCGTTACCTTCAGTCCCACGGGCATACCCTTTCTGAGCTTAAAACCCGCCTCCGACTTCCTCGCCCTTCTTATCACTGGCGCCTGACCCGTTATAAGCATAAGATCCTCCTTAGCCCTATCAAGGTGCTTTATATCCTGAACCGCCTCACCCACACCCATGTTTACAACGATTTTGACAAGCTTGGGAACCTCCATAGGATTCGTATAGCCGAACCTTCGGGTAAGTTTGGGAATCACCTCTTCCCTGTACTTGGTATAAAGCCTCGGAACATACTTAGTTGCTGTAGTCATGCCTTAACTCCCTTTTTTCTTTTCTCAGAAACAAGATCTATATTCTCACCACATTTTTTGCAATACCTGTATTTCCTAACAACATCCTTCTCTTCTACTATTTTGAACCCCACCTTTGTAGGTTTGTCGCACTTGGGACATACAAGCATAACATTGCTTATATGTATAGGTGCTTCCATTTCAACAATTCCGCCTTCCCTGACTCCTTCAATGGGTCTCAGGTGCTTCTTAACGATATTCACATCTTTGACAATTACCCTGTTTTTTTCCCTTAAAACCCTTATAACCTCTCCCCTTTTACCCTTAATGGCTTCTTTACCCCTAACTACAATAACCGTGTCACCCTTCTTTATCTTAGCAGCCATTAAACTACCTCCGGTGCCAGCGACGCTATCTTGGTAAACCCTTTGAGCCTTACTTCCCTCGCTATAGGTCCGAGAACCCTCGTGCCGAGTGGCTCTCCGTACTGGTTTAGAAGTACCGCGGCATTGTCATCAAACTTTATATAACTTCCGTCGGGTCTCCTGACCTCCTTCCTTGTTCTTACAACAACCGCCCTGTATATCTTGCCCTTCTTTGCCGCCCCGTTGGGAAGGGCATCTTTAACGGTAACCGTGACAACATCACCCAAAGAGGCTGTGCTCTTACCAGTTTTCGGTATTCCTATCACCTGCACCTTTTTAGCACCCGAATTATCCGTAACATTCAAATATGTCTGCCTGTAAATCATTTCTCTGCTCCCGCTAATTTATAGCGTCAACGAAAGTAGAGGGATATTATATCAAAACTTTGCAATATTTTTCAAACTTCCTTATAAAGGTTATGTTGTGTTAGCCTTATTATACCGTGAAAAGGAAAGACATTGACAAGGTAATAAGCATACTTGAAGAGGAATATAAAAGGAACAATGCTCCCGTCGTCACCCTTATAGCGGAAAGGACTAAGGAACCTTTCAAAGTACTCGTAAGCGCCTTGATTTCAACAAGAACGAGGGATGAAACAACGATAGAGGTTGTAAAAAGGCTTTTTAAAAGGATAAAAACACCTGCGGATCTTGTTGATATACCCTTAAAGGATCTGGAAAAACTTTTGTATCCTGTAGGCTTTTATAGAAACAAGGCAAGATACCTTAAGGAACTCGGAAAGGAACTTGAGGAAAAGTATGGCGGGAAAGTACCGGATAATATAGAAGACCTTCTGAAGCTAAAAGGTGTAGGAAGAAAGGTTGCAACCCTTGTTTTATCGGACGGATACAGCAAGGACTATATATGTGTTGACACCCATGTTCACAGGATTGTAAACAGATGGTGCCTTGTAAAAACAAAAACACCCGAAGAGACGGAAAAGGCTCTTATGGAAGTCCTGCCTAAGAAATATTGGAGAAAGATAAACCGCCTTCTTGTATCCTTTGGACAGAGGATATGCACCCCCCTCAGACCCCGTTGCGAAGAGTGTCCAATAGAAAGCTACTGCGATAAGTGTTTTTAGCTTTTACCCATTTCAAAGTCTTCGGGTTTAATGCTTTCAAGCCATTCTCTCAGCTTTTCTTTCTCTATGTCTTCTTCCGGTGCGGGTACCTTTGATTTTTCCAGTGTTTCTTCGGAAACAAATATGGGTGCATCAAATCTCAAGGCTATATTGATGGCATCACTCGGCCTTGCATCAATAACATGAAGCTTTTCACCGTGCCTTATATGAATTTCCGCATAGTATGTACTTTCCTTCAGATCGTTTATGACTACCTTCTCTACCTCCCCGCCCATCTCTTTAATTATGCTTGTTAAAAGCTCATAAGTAAGGGGTCTTGGGGGTGTTACCTCTTGAAGTTTAAGGGCTATACCGTTCGCCTCAAAGGCACCTATCCATATAGGGAGTATAAGCTCCTCGTTTTCCCTCGCCTTGAGGATGACTATGGGCATTTGAGATACTGGATCTAAAGTTATTCCGTGAACCACCATTTCAATCATGCCATCACCTCCACAACTTCACCGCTCATATTGTAAGGTAAAGATTTTTCTATCTTTA
Organism: Aquificales bacterium; assembly: GCA_027037055.1. GTDB lineage: Bacteria > Aquificota > Aquificia > Aquificales > Aquificaceae > WFWF01. The sequence goes on from JALWBR010000012.1 coordinate 45,006, forward strand.
CCTTCACTATTTTCCCAAGCAACTCCTTTCCTCCTTCAACATTAACCCACTTGTTAGTAGTAGATCTACCTATTAATTTATTTCCATTTTCCGTATCCTCAAGGAGTACTTCCTGTACCGTGCCTTCATACCTCTTACAAATCTCTCCCATGATCTTCTTTTGTAGGTTCAATAACCTTTCCATCCTATCCCTCTTAACCTCATCGGGAATCTGGCCCTCCATATCGTATGCGGGTGTACCTGGTCTCGGGGAAAACTTAAATGAGAATATCTGTTCAAATTTAACCCTTTCAACCACATCAAGTGTATGAAGGAAATCATCCTCCGTCTCGGTAGGGAATCCGACAATGATATCGGTAGAAAGGGCTATATCCTTAATTCTATCCTTTATCTTTTCTATCTTTTCAATGTACTCCTCCTTAGTATAGCCCCTGTCCATCAATTTAAGTATCCTGTCAGAGCCAGCCTGAAAGGGAAGGTGAAGGGCATTACAAACTTGAGGTATTTCCGCCATAGCTTCAATGATATCGTCGGTAAAATCGGAAGGATGACCGGTGGTGAACCTTATCCTCTTAACCCCGTCTATTTTTGAAACCTCGTACAGCAGATCGGAAAACCTAAGGGGTCTTTCAAAGTCCTTACCCCAAGCGGTAACATTTTGACCCAAAAGGTGTATCTCCTTTACACCGTCATCAACAAGTCTCTTAACTTCATCAAGTATGCTTTCAAGACTCCTTGATCTTTCCTTTCCTCTGGTCTTAGGAACAACACAGTAGGTGCAGTTTTTGTCACAACCCTTCATAACAGTAACATAGGCGCAGTACTTATTTTCTCTTACAGTATCGTACTCCCATAGTCTATCTTCATCCTCGGGCGGTTCATCCAGCAGAGCTATAGCCTTATATCCCGCCTGAGCCTGATTTATAAGCTCAGGAAGATGATGCATATTAAAGCTTGAAAACATCAAATCAATAACGGGAGCCTTTTGGACAAGTTCCCATCCCGCCCTTTGAGCAAGACAACCAGCTACACCTATTATTGCATTGGGATTTTTTTCCTTTATTTTCTTATATTCACCGAGGTGAGAGAGTACCTTATGATCGGGTTTCTCCCTTACGGTACATGTATTAAGAAGAATAAGATCCGCCTCCATCCAATTATCGGTAGGTTCATACCCCATACTCTTCAATATCCCCCTAATTCTCTCCGAATCGTTAAAATTCATCTGACAACCGAAAGTCTTTATAAAGTATTTTTTACCCATCTCTAAATATAAATTATATTCCAAACTGATCCATGGATCACCCAGTAACTGTGTAAAATATTTCACCATGAGGAAGTTAATTATCCTTAGCCTTGTAACCATTACCCTGTCCTTCACCGCACCCAAGAAGTTCGGAGTCGGAATTATACTCGGAGAACCCACAGGTATAAGCCTCAAATATTGGGTTAACAGGGATGTAGGTATAGCAGGGGGGCTTGCCTGGTCCCTTGGTGGTTATCTTCATGTTCACGGTGATTTTCTATTGCATGAAAGAAGACTTTTAAAAGACCTGAATATAAAGGAAGGTTCTTTTGTACTTCATTACGGTATAGGTGCAAGGCTCAAAGCGGAAAAAAGGGCGGTCTTCGGCATAAGGATACCCCTCGGTATAAACTTTATATTTAGAAGACTTCCCCTTGATATATTCCTTGAGATAGCCCCGGTGATGAATCTTATTCCTTCAACAACCCTTGATCTCAACGGGGGTATAGGCTTCAGGTTCTATCCCTTTTAACCTGCGACAAAATACCAGTATATTTCCTTAACTCCCGCTGAATATAAAAGCTCCGATACGGTCCTTGCGGTTGCTCCCGTCGTTATAACATCATCAAATATGAGGATTCTTACGCAATCGGGATTTTTCCTGAGGGAAAAAGAATTTCTGATAATCTCCCTTCTCTTTTTCTTATCAAAAAATACCAAAGGCTTTCGCCATCTAACCCTTACAAGCAAATCTTCAAATTCAACACCAGTCCTTTTTAAAATTTCCTCATTATGATCCATCCCCCTTGCCCAGTATCTTAAAAGATGAACAGGCACGAAGGTTATTACCTCTGGCTTTACAAAATCAAGATACTCTTCAAAGTCGTATTTTATTTTACGCGCTATTATATCCGCCAAGGGCATAACCCTTTTGAATTTAAAAAGCCTTATTATCTCACCCCAACCTTCTCCGTACCTTCCGTAAATTCTGTAATGTTTAACATACTTTATAGGTTTAACGGGAACATCCGCCTTTCTAAGATTTCTTATGCACTCATCACATATATACCCCTGAAGGATAGGTTTGAATTTTTTACCGCATAGGCTACATAAATTTTCAGAAAGGAAACAAATATTAAAGATAAACTCAACAGCTTCCTTTACCACCCTCCCATTCCTCAATAATGGTAAGCCTCTTTAAATGCCTCCCGCCTTCAAACTCTTCATCCAACCATGCGGAAACTATGGAAAGGGCAAGGTCCTCACCTACCACCCTGCTACCCAAACAAAGGATATTTGCATTATTATGTCTTCTGCTCATCCTTGCCATGTACTCGTTGGTACAAAGGGACGCCCTTATACCCCTGAATTTATTTGCGGATATGGACATACCTATACCCGTACCGCATATAAGTATCCCCCTTTCAGCCTTTCCATCCTGTATATATCTTGCAACCTTCTCCGCATAAAGGGGATAGTCAGCGGATTCTTCAGAATGGGTACCCACATCCTCCACATCCACACCCTTACCGACCAAAAAATTTTTTACACTTTCCTTTAGCCTGTATCCTGCATGGTCAGAACCTATTACAATCTTCATTTTCACAGGATAGTTTAAGCATACGAAGAAAAGAAGTCAAGGTTTTAGGTTGAGTATAATTTAGAATCATGCCCGTCACAGTCAAATATTTTGCCCAGCTGAGGGAAGTTATCGGAAGGGAAGAGGAAACATTGGAATTTGAGGGATCCGTTTCCGATTTTAAAAGTTTTTTAAAGGAAAAGTACAAAAACATTGAGGATCTTATAGATTCCTCAAGGGTTGCTGTGAATGAAGAGTATGTAGAGGAAAATGCGAAAATAAAAAAAGGAGACAGGGTTGCCCTTATACCACCGGTAGGCGGAGGATGAAAAAAGCTCTTATTTTACGCCTCTCATCCCTCGGTGATGTTATATTAACATCCGTTGTTATTGATCCACTTCTTGAAAAGGGCTATAAGCCTTATCTTCTTACTTACAAACCCTTCGGTGAGGTATTTGCGGACGATGATAGATTAGAAGTCATACAAGTAAAGAGGGAAGAGCTTTTCAGCAAAGATGTTATTGAAAGACTAAAATCGGAGGAGTTTGGTTTAAAAATTGATCTGCACGGTAAATTTAAAACATGGATTCTGAGGAAAAGATTGGGAGGAAATTGGCTTGTGTATAAAAAGCATTCTCTGTTAAGAAGATTATCAATAAAAATAAAACCCCTTGCCCGTAAAATAAAACCCGTAACTGAACTGTACCTTGAACCTTTAAAAAAGATCGGGATTAACGGAAATCCCTTACCTTATATAAAGGTATCGGAGGAAAGGGTTAAAAGGCTTAAAGAGAAGTATAAGCTCGGAGAATATATAGCAATATGCGTGGGTGCAAGATATAAAAAAAAGATGTATCCCTACTACGGGAAGGTAGCGGAAATATTAAAATCTAATGGCTTCAACATTGTGTTTGTGGGGGATGAAAAGGATAGAAAGATAGCGGAGGGTATGACGGGTATAAATCTTTGCGGGGAGTTAAGTATTGTAGATACAATGGCTGTAATAAAGGGTGCCTTACTCTTCATAGGCAATGACTCGGGTCTTACCCACGGTGCAAGGGCGGTTAAAACAAAAGCAGTGCAGATTTTCGGTGGTACACACCCTTCACTTGGTTTTTCCTTATATCCAGAAGAGGGAAAGATAATATACAAAAATATTCCGTGTCAACCCTGTGATGTACACGGTAAAGGTGAATGTAAGAGAAACTATGAATGTATGGAGATTGATCCACTCCTTATAGTCAAAACAGCAGAAAACCTTATCAACGATCTATAAGACTCTTTATGGCTGAGTATATTCTGAGGGTCGCATCCGACTTATTAAGGGTGTAAAAGTGAAAACCTTTTACCCCGTTTCTTATGAGATCCTCACACTGCCTTATGGCAAACTCAACACCTATATCCGTAACAGCTTTGTTATCATCCTTTACCTTTTCAAGCCTATCTATTAAAGACTGAGGTATTGTAGCACCGCACATACTTGCAAATTTAACAATCTGACCGAAGTTTGTAATGGGCATTATGCCCGGAATAACGGGTATATTTATGCCCGCCTTACTGAGCCTATCCATAAATCTGTAGAAGTATCCGTTATCAAAAAACATCTGGGTTATTGAAAATTCAGCACCTTTTTCCACCTTCAACTTAAAAAATCTTATCTCCCACTCCATATTGGGCGACTCGGGATGACCCTCGGGATAAGATGCAACGCCTATGGAAAAGTGATTGTTATATAAAGATCTTATAAGATCTATAAGCTCGGTGGAATGGTTACATCCCTGCTTAACAAAGCCTTCCTTCGGAGGATCTCCCCTGAGGGCAAGTATATTTTCTATCCCTTCATCTCTGTAGTAATCAAGTATCTCCTTTAACTCTTCCCGTGTATGAGCGATACATGTTAGATGTGCCATCACCGTTATCTCCGTTTCCCTGTGAATCCTTGTTACCACCCTTTGGGTCCTTTCCCTCGTACTACCGCCTGCACCGTAAGTTACAGAAACGAAAGTGGGTTTTATATGCTCCAATTTTTTTATCGTATTAAAAAGTTCCTCTTCCCCCTTGGGTGTCTTAGGCGGAAAGAATTCAAAGGATATGCTGAAACTTGTTTTCCTCAGGATATGTCCTATTTTCATAATTCTTTAGAATAATATAAACTAAGGATGGTTATATGGGGAAGAAATCCCGTACTTGAAGCCTTAAGATCGGGAAGATCTATAGAAAAAATATTTATAGCCCACGATACAACGCTTCCGAGAAAGATAGTTGAAGAGGCAAAGAAAAGGGGGGTTAAGGTCCAAAGGGTCTCAAGGAAAAGAATAGAAGAGATGGCAGAGACGAAAAAGACCCAAGGTGTTTTAGCTATACTGAGTCCGGTAACATACACAGATGAGGATACCCTTTTGAAGGAAGTTATAGAAAAAGATTCCTTCTTTATTGTAGCGGATCATATAACCGATCCTCAAAATCTCGGAAATATAATAAGGACATGTGAGGTGTTCGGCGGACACGGTGTAATTATTCCCAAGGACAGATCGTCACCTGTTAATGAAACGGTGGTAAAAGCTTCCGCGGGAGCGGTATTTTACATCAAAATAGCCAAGGTTACAAATCTATCAAGAACCATAGAGAGGTTTAAGAGTATGGGGGGATGGGTATTTGCGGTAGAAAAGGGAGGCAAGGATATAAGAGAAGCGGAAATGTTTACACCTTCAGCCTTAGTGCTCGGATCAGAAGGAGAAGGCGTGTCAAAAAAACTGCTTAATCTGGCAGATTTCACAGTCTCCATACCCATGGCGGGCAAGGTTTCATCCCTCAATGTAAGCAATGCCTGTGCAATCGCTGTGTGGGAGCTTGTGAGGGGAAAGATTTGAAGGTTATAGAAGATAAAGAACTGACCGGTAAGGAAAATATGGAAAAGGACCTTTATCTGTTTAAATCCCTCATAGAGGGCAGAGGAGAACCTACCCTCAGATTTTACAAATGGAAAGAGCCTACCCTGAGTATAGGTTTACACCAGAAAGAAGAGGAATTTGATCTGGGTATTCCCGTGGTAAAAAGACCTACTGGAGGAAGGGCACTCCTTCACGGCTTTGATCTTTCCTTCTCCATAGTTGATTACGCTGAAAAATGGGGAAACAGCCCCGCTATTATTTATATGAATCTTGCAAAAGTAATAAAAAATGTATTCCTGAAGCTCGGGTTAAAGGTCTCCATAACAAGATCTAAGGGAGTCAGAAATCTCAATAAATTTTGCATGTTTGCACCCTCCTTCGGTGAGATAACCTTTAACAATAAAAAACTCGTAGCCTATGCCACCCGTACGGAGAAGGGAGTGATATTAGCCCACGGCTCCCTGTTCCTTTATTTTGACAGCGGTAAAATATGCAAGCTCTTAAAAAGAGACATCAGGGATGCTGTGGTTTCCCTCTCGGATCTTAATATAGAAGAAAAAAAATTCAAAAGAATACTTAAAACCGAATTGGTCATTTAGTTTGTATTTTGAAAAATTCCACCACACCGTAAAGTTTTTCAGAGACTGTCCTTACCTCTTCTGCAACCCTTGAAAGTTCAAGAGCCATGGCTCCTATTTCCTCATTTGCTTGAGTTATTAAATTAACCCTTTCCGAGATATCCTCTATGGTTTTCAAATGGTTATTAACATCCTCCGATACGGATTTAACAACTTTGCTTGTCTCCTCTGACTTGCTGAGTATGTTATCAAAATCATGTTTCATGTTATCGGATCTGTCCTTGACTTCCTTGAAAACCTCACCCATCCTATTAAAATTTTCTCTAACCTTGTTTACCGCTCCCAATATGGTTTCGGTAACCTCCTCTATCTTTGCTAACTCCTCATTTGTTTTACTTGCGAGCTCACCGACTTCCTGAGCAACTACAGCAAAACCCCTTCCGGACTCTCCAGCACGTGCAGCCTCTATGGCTGCATTAAGCGAAAGTAGATTTGTTCTTTCCGCTATATCCCTTACCGTATCAGCAATCTGATTAATCCTTAAAACCTCCCCTGAAAGCTCACGAAAGGTTTGAATAACTTCATTCATGGTCAGAGAAAACTTTTCCATTGTTTGACCTATAGCCCTTGAACTGTCAGCTCCTATTTTGGCAACATTAAAAGATGCTTTGGCGGTTTCACTCATACTTTTCATCCTTTCCGCAATCCCCTTTAGGGTTTCCGAAAATTCTTTTATAGCTTTTGCAATTTCGGTAAGATTATCTATCTGATGATGCACCGACTGGGATAGCTCCGTAGAACCGGAAGATAACCTTGAAGATATTTCTTCTATATCCTTAGCGTGGCTAACAATACTGGAAACAACGGACTTCAACTTACTAACGAGATTATTCCACGATACTGCTATCTGTCCTATCTCATCCTTTGTATAAAGGGGCAAACTCCTTATATCACCCTCACTGGATTTTGATATTTCTTTAACTATCAAATTTATCTCACGGGATACACCTCTTAGGATCATGAAGGCAACTATGAAAATTACGGAAGAGATAGCCCCGACACTTAAGAAAATAGTTAACAATTTTCCAGCTACCGATTGTTTCTTAGCAACTACCAATAGTGTACCTATGCTTTCCTTGCTATCGGAAGTTTCAAATATTGGTACACCGACAACTATATTACCGTTAACAGTATCAACGATCTCCTCTCTTAAGGCGTTGTTAACAAAAGACGTGTCTATAGGATATGATGGAAGATCATTCCTCTTCCACTCCGCGAATAAAGCACCGTCCTTTGTATATACAGCTGCATAGAAAACTCCCGGAATGTTTGTGATTGTATCCTGAAGATATACCTCTGCTCCTTCCTTGGATTCAAAGGTTAAAGAAGGCACGAGTCCCGAGGAAATGGAAGACAGCAGTATAAGAAGGGATTTCTGCTGAAATTCACTAATATCTTTAAAGAGAAGGAAAATCGGGACCAGAAGAGGGGCAACTATCGCAAAAAACAAAGTTATAGTTATCTTATGGGATAGTCTCATTCCCCTTCATCCCGTTTCTCCTATTTTGCATGGGGGACAAAGATTCCATCCCAATCCTTCTTGCCTTTGTAGTGGCAATTAGCACAATCTTTTGAAGGGTTTTTAACAATACGCTTTTTTTCCGGCATCACAAAACCTTCCCACTTCCAACCTCCCACATCCCCGGGCTTACCCGTTTTTAACATTACGAGTATTATTCGCGGTGTCTTACCGTGCTTGTCCTTGAAATTTACAAAAACTACCTTTGATCCGACCGGGAAAGGTGGAACCTCTTTCTTCATTTTAAAGTCCTTAAAATGCTTCTTGAAGTGCTTCCACGCCTTATCGTTCATTAAGGTCATGTGATAACCCGGAACTATTCCGTAGAGGGGATTACCCTTGAGTATGACACCTTCTTCAACAAATTTCATATCCGGCCAGTCTGCGGGAAACTGAACCCCGTTCCCTGCAAAGGCATAAAGAAAACCGACCAAAAGAAAGGGGATAAGTACCCTCATCTTGACCTCCTCCCTTACAATATTAGTTTCGGCTATACGGATATAAATTTCAATTTGAAAAATTTTTTATGTTAAAATACCCTTCCAGAGATAAGGGGAGGTTGGTAAATTTCCGCTCCTTTACTCAATTTTCCCTTCTCTCTAAAAAACTTTTAAGGAGGGTAGGTACCATGAGGAATTTATTTATCACAGCATTATTGCTAAGCGGTCCTCTGGCATTTTCGGGGGAAGTGGGCAACCTGATCCAGTTTAAGCCCAACACAACTGCCAAATCCTCAGAAGTGAATCAAAACTTCAATACCATCAAGGATGCTGTAAATGACAACAACAGCAGAATAGGAACCCTGGAACAGTTTAAAAACAATATGGAAAGCCCGAAAATACGCGCCGTAACCTACCATGCGTCTTGCTTTGCCGCTGTAAACTACCCCTCAGGATCCGTGCCTCGGACAAACGCAAGCTACCAATACTTACAGGATAAGGATAATATAGATGGTCCCAGTTACACATATTGCCCTATCACACTTCCCGAGGGTTCAAAGATATTAAAAGTCGTAGCACGGGTTTACGACTCTACAGCGGATGCCGCACATATAGTTGTGAGCTTATATAAATCAGATTCCTCATCTTACACCACTGTAGGATCCACAGCACAATCATCAAACGCGGGCTATGAGAATCTGGAGATAGATCTTACAGGCAGTCCCGAAATTATTGAAGGGGGACCAGATGTTGCTTACGGTCTATATGTGTATTATTCAAGCGATCAAAAAGGGGCGGGTTTAAGGCTGAAAGCAGCAACTGTTTATTACGAATATGATCCTACTTATTCCTCCACACTGCCTTAAGTACTTTATAAGACATGCCTCAGATGTTTTTATAAGGGGGATAAGTATGAAATTTAAACTCTTAAGCTTGGCTTATGCCTACGGTATGCTACTATCATCCTCCCCCTTCGCGGGGGAAGTGAGCAACCTGATCCAGTTTAAGCCCAACACAACTGCCAAATCCTCGGAAGTGAACCAAAACCTCAATACCATTAAGGATGCTGTAAATGACAACAACAGCAGAATAGGAACCCTGGAACAGTTTAAAAACAATATGGAAAGCCCGAAAATACGCGCCGTAACCTACCATGCGTCTTGCTTTGCCACTGTAAACTACCCCTCAGGATCCGTGCCTCGGACAAACGCAAGTTACCAATACTTACAGGATAAGGATAATATAGATAGTTTCAATCACACATTTTGCCCTATCACACTGCCAGAAGGTTCAAAGATATTGAAAATCGTAGCACGGGTTTACGACTCTACGGGGGATTTAGCAAATATACAAATATACCTAACGACTCCTGGAACACCTTTTATATCTGCTGGATCTTCAAATGCAGGCTATCAGAATTTGGAAATAGATCTTACAAACAATCCTGTAATCATTGAAGGTGGTATCCCCTTTCTTCTCACCGCACAGTATTCAAGTGATACAAAAGGACCCCTTTTAGGATTGAAAGCAGTAACCGTTTATTACGAATATGATCCTACTTATTCCTCCACATTGCCTTAAGTTTCCCAAGCCCGCTCCCCGCGGGCTTATTTTGATCTCATAATCTCCGAAAGCATTTGTATAACTGTATCAATCCTCTGATTCATTCTGTCAATTTTTTCATCCAGTCTATTTATTTCGGTTTTAAATTCTTCCCTCATTTGAGTCATTTCCTGTCTTAATTGTCCTATTTCCTGCCTTATCTGTCCCATTTCGCTTCTTAACTGACCCATCTGGGTGTCTATTTTCTGGTTAAGGTATCTGAAGTCTTCCTCCTGTCTTTCCTCTAATTTTTTGATGACTTCCAGTATTTCCTTTGTTCTTTCATCAACAACCTCATAGACTACTTCAAGGGTTGCCTTCTTTACAAGTCCCTTAGCCCTTACAAGCATGTTTTAATTATATTTTCCAGTAAATGGTGGTCAAACATGCAAAGAGGTTTTAGGTTAAAATAGTAAATCGGGACAGGTTCTGGGAGGGAGAGACGGAAAGACACCGACTTTCCTGAACAGCACCTATCCCTAAAAAACTCGGGAGGTTGGGTACCATGAGAAATTTCAGTTTATTTACTCTCACATTTTTGTTCGTTGTTGCCTTGTTCAGTGTCGGTTGCGGTGGAGGCGGTAAAGGAGGGGGCGATAAGCAAGGGGGTGGCGGTAAAGACCCTGCCTATTCCAATATGTGGGATCAGATGGAATGGGACAAGGGCAAGTGGGCTGAGTAAAAACCTAATCAGGGAGGTATAAGGATATGAGGAGGCATAGCTTCATCTGCGGGCTTTTAGGAAGTTTGGTGCTGACAATTTCTGTGTTTGCGGGTGAGGTTAATCTTCCACATACCTTCCAACCCAATACTACCGCGAAGGCGAGTGAGGTTAATGCTAATTTTAACGCTGTTAGGGATGCAGTGAATGATAACAACAGCAGGATCTCAAATCTTGAAAATACCGCAAACAATCACGGGACAAGGATTCAAGATCTGGAAAATTTAGTCCAGCAGTTGCAACAGCAGAATCAACAACTCCAGCAACAAGTCCAGCAATTACAACAGCAGGTTACTCAGCTTCAAAATACGATCACACAGCTCCAAACTGATGTAGGCAACATTGATTCAAGGGTCGGTGCAATTGAAAGCAGTAATGTTATGGCAATGGATGCATATATTCAAATAACAACCCCCGATCCCAATGCAAACAGCGGTGCACTTATTACCTTTGAAGGTGTCAACCTTCAAGTTGTCAATGGCACTGGACAGACAAACCAAGTAAACGGTCTTGGAAATCTTATTATAGGGTATAACAATCCGAGGCAAGACACTTCTCTGAGAGAAACCTGTTCAGACGGTCAGTACTGGAATGATCAACTGAACTGTCCTGGCACATGGGGTCTAAACTTCAAAACCGGTTCACACAATCTTATAGTGGGAGACCAGAATGCCTACTCGTCCTACGGCGGTATAGTGGCGGGGTTCGGTAATGTGATATCAAGAGAGTTTGCTACGGTGACGGGTGGTCGGAATAATATAGCTGCAGGTCCCAGCTCTTCTGTCAGTGGTGGCTACAGCAACACAGCTTCCAACTATTACTCCTCCGTCAGCGGTGGCTACAGCAACACAGCTTCCGGTTCCTCCTCCTCTGTCAGCGGTGGCGACAGCAACACAGCTTCCGGTCACTACTCCTCCGTCAGCGGTGGTTCTAGAAACACAGCTTCCAACTATTACTCCTCCGTCAGCGGTGGCTACAGCAACACAGCTTCCAACTATTACTCCTCCGTCAGCGGTGGAACGAACAACACAGCTTCTGGCTATATCTCCTTTGTCGGCGGTGGCTTGAACAACACAGCTTCCGGTTCCTACTCCTCCGTCAGCGGTGGTTCTGGAAACACAGCAGGAGACCACAAGTCCACTATAAGTGGTGGAGCCGGATGTAACATTTCCAATGATAATACTAACAACGCCAAATGGGGTGCTAAAGCTACTACGGGAAGCGTGGGTGATTGCCCCTAACCTTTACCAAGCCCGCTCCCCGCGGGCTTATTTTGATCTTATAATCTCCGAAAGCATCTGTATAACCGTGTCAATCCTCTGATTCATCCTGTCAATCTTCTCATCCAGCCTTTGGATTTCCAATTTGAACTCTTGATTCATCCTGTCAATCTTTTCATCAAGTCTCTGTATTTCTGATTTGAACTCCTGACTCATCCTATCTATCTTTTCATCCAGCCTTTGGATTTCCGATTTGAATTCCTGATTCATCCTGTCAATCTTTTCATCAAGTCTTTGTATTTCTGATTTGAACTCCTGACTCATCCTATCTATCTTTTCATCAAGTCTATGGATGTCCGTTTTAAACTCTTCCCTCATCCGGGTCATTTCCTGTCTGAGTTGTCCCATTTCCTGTCTTAATTGCCCTATTTCATTCCTTAGCTGACCTATTTCCTGTCTTATTTCGTTCCTTACCTGACCTATTTGTGTATCTATCTTCTGGTTCAGGTATCTGAAATCTTCCTCCTGTCTTTTTTCTATATTTTTTATGACTTCCAGTATCTCTTTTGTTCTTTCATCAACAACCTCATAGACTACTTCAAGGGTAACCTTTTTGACAAGCCCCTTCGCCCTTTCAAGCATGCTTTAATTATATTTCTTAGTAGGTGGTTGTCAAACATTCTGTAAGGAATCCCGTGAAGTTCTATCATATCTCACACTTTCCTATTAACTTATAATTTCTTCTGATGAGGGTTGCCATAGAGACCTTGGGATGCAGAAGCAATTACTTTGATTCTTATGCAATAAAGACCCTTTTGGAAGAAAAGGGTTACAAAGTGGTGTCGCCAGAAGAAGGGGCGGATATATACATTGTTAATACATGTACGGTAACAAAGGGAGGAGATAGATCCTCCAGACAGGCTATTTATAGGTTTAAGAGAAAAAATCCCAACTCTATAGTTATAGCAACGGGGTGTTATGCACAGGTAAGCCCCCAGGAGCTTGCGGAGATTAAAGATGTTGATATAGTGGTGGGTAACTCCCACAAGGAAAGGATAGGGGAGATAATAGAGGAATTCCTTATAAACAGAAAGGGTAAGATATTTCACGAGAATATTTTTAAAGCGGGGGAGGTTCATTTATTTAAGCCTGTAGCATTTTTTGAAAATGCGAGACCCTTCGTAAAGATACAGGAAGGGTGTAATCGTTTCTGCACTTTTTGTGTAGTTCCCTACGCGAGGGGGAAGGTAAGGAGTGTTCCCATAAAGGAAGTTATTGACATTCTTAAATACATAGCCGACAGAGGTTTTGAAGAGGTTGTGCTTTCGGGAACCCAACTATCCCAATACGGGTGGGATAAAGGTTTCTCCCTGTATGAATTGCTCAAGGAAGCGGTAAAGATTGAGGGTATAAAGTTAATAAGGCTTTCTTCTCTCCATGTGAAGGAAATTGATGATAAAACCCTTGATTTCCTTATAAATGAGGAAAAAATAGCCCCCCACTTTCACTTCCCCCTTCAGAGTGCTTCCGACAAAATACTCAAACTTATGGAAAGAGGTTACACACTTAGGGAGTATGAAGAAAGGGTGGGCAGGATAGTTAAAGAAAAGCCTTATACAGCGGTGGGTACGGATATAATAGCGGGGTTCCCGTCGGAAGGCGAAAGGGAGTTTAAGGAAACCCTTGAATTCGTTAAATCTTTTCCCTTCGCATACCTTCATGTATTTCCTTACTCCGAAAGACCCTTCACGAAGGCGAGAAAACTACAAGGGAAAGTAGAAGAAAAGGTCAAAAAGGAAAGGGTGGAAATCCTTAAGAGACTTGATGAGGAAAAAAGGAAAAATTTCAGGGAAATAAACAGGGGCAGGGAATTGAGGGCAACCGTACTTAGTGAAGGAAGGCTTTTAACGGAAAACTATATAGACATTAATGTAAAATGTAACGCACAGAAAGGCAAAGTTATAAAGGTATGCGTACCGTAATAATAGGTGTAGGTGCCATAGGAAGTGTATTCCTTGCTTTTTTGACACGGAAGGGTAAAGAAGTCTGGGGAATAACAAAACCAGGAAGGGAAAAAAACAGGATAAGGGTAAAAGGTATATGGGGTGAATTTGAAACAGCGGTTGAAACGACCTCCTCACCCTACGGTGTGCCCTTTACACCTGAACTCGTAATAATATCAGTAAAAAGCTTTGACACCCAAAAAGCCCTTGAAACAGCTAAAGAAATAGCGTATAAGGGAACTCTAATACTCATAGCCCAGAACGGCTACGGTAATTATGAAAAAGCTGTTGAGATGTTCGGGGAAGAAAGGGTTTTGCTGGCAAGAATTATCTTCGGTGCGGAGATCGTTGATGAGCATACGGTAAATGTAACCGTATGCGCGGACGATGTTGCGATAGGTGATCCTTCAGGGAAAATAGAAAAGGGAAAGATAGAAAAGGTGGTTGATCTTTTCAATGAAGCGGGAATACCTTCAAGATACGAGGAAGAGGTTTATAAACTTTTATGGGACAAAATCATATATAATTGCGCCCTTAATCCGCTCGGTGCCTTACTTGAAACCACCTACGGAAACCTTGCGGATATTCCTTATACAAAGGAGATAATGGACAGCGTTATTGAAGAAATCTTCAGAATAATGGAAATTTACGGTATTGAAGCCAGTTATAAGGATGCGGAGGAGTATAAAAAGATATTCTATGAAAGACTTATTCCCCCTACAAGGGACCACTTCCCTTCCATGCTTAAGGATATAAAAAGGGGAAAAACGGAAATTGATGCATTAAACGGCGCCATATACAAACTGGCTACAAAAAAGAATGTATCCGTTCCCTCCAATGAGATGATAGTCAGACTGGTTAAGGCAAAGGAATTACTCTTCCTCCATAACAAATGATTCCCTTGCCATCCCCATCTGACACCTACCGTTGTAAACCGCCCCCTCTTCAATTACAAGGGTGTCCGTTTGAATATCTCCGTTGAGATGGGCACCCTCCTTCAGGTAAAGGCGTGGTGTCTTCACATTGCCAGTAACCTTTCCGTAGATTATAAGCTCGGAAGATTCTATATCTCCTTCAATCTGCCCGCTCTCACCTATAACGAGTGTTCCCTGCCCTTTAACATTACCCTTTACATGACCGTCAATACGGGCGGAGGATGATATGGTCAGATTACCTTCAAAAACACATCCCTCACCTATAAGCGTCCTTATCTCTTCGCTGTTTTTTCTCACGGGTTCCTTTTTACCTCCAAACATTATATTACCTCATTACTAAATAGTGTACAGGATTCTTGGTCCTTTTGTACCTGCGAACCTCATAGTGAAGATGTGGTCCCGTAGATTTACCCGTTGACCCCACATAACCTATTACGGTGCCGACCTTAACCCTTCTACCCGCCCTTGTCTTTATCTTTGAAAGATGAGCATAGAGTGTTTTAAAACCGTATTTGTGTCTTATAATTACCATCTTACCGTAACCTGGATGTCTGCCCGCAAACTCTACTATCCCGTCCGCGGTAGCCCTTACGGGTGCCCCATATCTTGCCCTTATGTCAACACCTTTATGAAACTCATATTTACCCGTAAAAGGATCTATCCTGTAGCCGTATCTTGAAGTTATCCTGCCGTAAACAGGGTAGCCGAGGGGAATATTCCTCAGCATTTTTATCAATTTTGCGGATCTGCCCTCAAGAAAGGTAAGGTAGTTTATATCAAGATATTTAAATATGTCATCATCACCGTAAGGTGAACTACCGCCCACTGCGTATTTTACTTTTCTTATGCCTCTTTTACGAAGGAAAGAATCTATCTTCAAAAGATTCTCCTCTATGTTCCTAACCTTCTCCGTAATTGCAAACAGCCTCGCATTTTCCCTCATAACCGTTTTAAGCTCTTCCGTTAACATATCCCTTTCCTTTTCAAGGGAAGCAACCTTCTGATCCAGTTTATAAATACCGAAGGAGGCAACCGCTATGTAAGAGAATATACCGACGGTGAATAGAAGGAAGGCTTTAAACAGGGACTTCCTTATGCGGAAGGACTTTATCCTCTTGCCGTCATAACCGACCACAAGGATAGTCCAATACTTATCTTTCATCGCCCGCCTCCTGATACATTATAATAGATCGGCGTAATTCTTAAAGCATGAACTTTCCGTGAAATTAATCAACCGATAGGATGGAAAGGAAGGCTTCCTGAGGTAGTTGAACCTTACCGAACTGCTTCATTCTTTTTTTACCTTCCTTTTGTTTTTCAAGTAGTTTCTTTTTTCTCGTTACATCACCGCCGTAACATTTTGCGGTAACATTAGCCCTTAAGGGAGGTATCCTCTCAGAAGCTATTATCTTATTTCCTATTCCCGCTTGCACATTCACTTCAAAAAGCTGACGGGGGATAACCTCCTTTAACTTCTCCACTATCTGCCTTGCCCTTCTGTAAGCCTTATCCCTGTGTACTATAAAGGATAAGGCATCAACGGGTTGCTTATTTAAAAATACATTGAGCCTTACAAGATCTTCTTTCCTGTAGCCTATTATTTCATAATCATAAGAGGCAAAACCCCTTGAAAGGGTTTTTATTTTATCGTGGAAATCCATTATGATCTCAGAAAGGGGCAACTCATACTCCAGAACAACCGTATTCTTATCCATATATGAAAAATTCTTCTGAATCCCCCTCTTTTCCTGACACAACTGCATTATAGAACCTACATATTCGGAAGGTACGATGATCGTAACCTTAGCAAAAGGTTCTTCTATATATTCAACAAGCCCCATATTATCGGGCAATTCGGAAGGATTTCTTATCTCCCTTACCTCATCCTTGTGCTTCATCTTTATCCTGTAAACAACATTGGGAGCGGTGGTTATCATGTTAATCCCGTACTCTCTCTCCAACCTTTCCTGAACTATTTCCATGTGTAACAGTCCGAGGAATCCAACCCTGAACCCCATACCGAGGGCGGGCGAACTTTCCGGTTCAAAATAAATGGATGCATCATTTATTGCATATTTTTCAAGGGCATCTCTCAACTCTTCATAGGTTGTATCCCCCGTAGGATATATACCCGCAAATACGACGGGTTTTGCGGGCTTGAATCCCGGAACAGGTTTATCAACGGGATTTTTTGCATCTGTTATTGTATCCCCCACCCTTATATCCCTTACATCCTTTATGGAAGCTGAAATGTATCCCACATCTCCAGCGGACAGTTTTTCCAATTTTTTCATAAAAGGCATCTGGGCGCCCACTTCCGTAACCTCAAACTCTTTCCCTGTTGAAAACAACCTTATCTTAGTACCGGGTTTAACCTCTCCGCTGAATATCCTCACAAAGGCAACCGCACCCCTGTAAGGGTCATAGTAAGAATCAAAGATAAGAGCCTTGAGCCTGCCATCACCCTCCTCCTTAGGAGGAGGTATCCTCTTTATTATCGCCTCAAGAATTTCCTTTATACCTATCCCTTCCTTGGCGGATGCAAGTATAATCTCGGAAGGATCCAAGCCCAGTATGTCCTCAATCTGTTTTGAAACCCTTTCTATATTTGCGGAGGGCAAATCTATCTTGTTTATTACTGGTATTATTACAAGATCCTCTTCCACAGCCTTCCAGAAGTTGGCAACCGTTTGCGCCTCTATACCCTGTGTAGCATCAACGAGTAGTAAGGCACCCTCGCATGCAGCAAGAGCCCTTGAAACCTCATAGGAAAAATCCACATGACCCGGAGTATCTATAAGATGCAATGTATAAGTTTCTCCGTCTTCCGCATTATAGTACATCTTTACCGCCTGAAGCTTTACGGTTATACCCCTTTCCCTTTCAACCTCAAGTGTATCAAGGAGCTGTTCCCTCTTTTCCCTCTCTGATATTGTCCCCGTAAACTCAAGGAGGCGGTCCGCGAGGGTTGATTTACCGTGATCAACATGGGCTATTATGGAAAAGTTTCTTATATTCTTCAAACTCATAGAATAAAAGATAGGTTATTTATTTTGCAAAGCACCTATTCTTTTATCTATTTCCTCAACCTCCTTTTTAAGATCTTCCACTTCCTTCATAATCCTCGGACAGTAATATACCTGACCCTTTGAAATATATCTCGCCTTTTTCTTCAACTCCTCTATTCTCCTCCTTAACTTCCTCCTGTCACTTTTGTAATACTTAATAAGTACCTGCCTTGCCACCTCCCTTAAATCCCTGTCGTACCATCTGAGTAGTCTTTTCAATCTTCTTCTTTCCTTTGTCCCTGCATTGAATGCCAGAAGGGAAATTTCCCCTTCCCCACTGTTGTAAATTTCCTCCATTACCTTTAAAAAGGAACCCTGAAGTTTCCTTTTTTCGCCGTTAATCCTTATCCACATCTCCATGGTGGACACCTCCGTGAAAGGAGTAGTATATTATACAAAGTTTTACAGAAAGTGTTAACATACTTTTATCCCCGAGAAACCAAATAAGAAAGGAGGAGGTTATGGGAAGGTTAATTTTTGATTCAAAGGACCATAAGATTTATATGTTTCCGGAACACTCTCCGAGGGACGCCATTCAGAGTAATCAATATCTGATCATCCATAGAGGAAAAGCAGTTTTGCTTGACCCCGGAGGAAACCGAACTTACCACAGACTCTTTGAGGATATCTCCTCAATAATAAACCCCAAGGAAGACCTTGAATACATAATCCTTTCCCACCAAGATCCCGATATAGTGGCGTCCCTAAACGGCTGGCTTATGACCACCAAAGCTTACGCTGTAATCTCAAAATTGTGGACAAGGTTCATACCCCACTTCGGTTTAAACTCATGGCTTGAAGGAAGGATCGTATCCGTCGGTGATGAAGGGTGCGTAATCAACCTTTCGGATTTAAACCTTTTTGTCCTACCCGCACACTTCTTACACTCTCCGGGCAACTTTCAAGTTTATGATCCCCTTTCAAAAACCCTCTTCTCCGGAGATCTCGGCGCATCGGTGGGCATGGATTATCTTGAAACGGACGATATTGAAAGCCACATAAAGTATATGGAAGGTTTCCATAAAAGATACATGGCTTCCAACAAGGTATGCAGGCTGTGGGCAAAGATGGCAAGAGAATTGGATATAGAGAGGATAGCACCCCAGCACGGTGCAATAATTGAGGGAAAGGAAGCGGTTAAAGGTTTTATAGAATGGATTAAAAATCTAAGATGCGGGGTGGACCTGCTTGCGGAGAATGACTTCAGACTACCCAAGATTCAACTAAGAAACATCTTTGCGCTTAACGGTTAGCTTCTCAATTAACTCTATAGCTTTCAAAGAAGATCCGTAATCCGCGATACCTTTCCAAGCAATATCATAGGCTGTCCCGTGATCGGGAGAAACACGTAGTATAGGTAATCCGAGAGTCATATTTACACCCTTATGAAAGGAAAGCAATTTGAAGGGTATAAGCCCTTGATCATGATACATACAAAGGTAAACATCATATTCATCCCTTTTTAAAAAGGCGGTGTCCGGAGAAAGGGGACCCTCTACCGTAAATCCTCTACTTTTGTAATCTTCAATTATTGGGTATATAACCTCTATTTCTTCCCTTCCTATCTCACCTCCTTCTCCCGCATGGGGGTTTAAACCCAAAACCCCGACCCTCGGTTTTAAACCGAACCACCTTCCGAACTCACTAAAAATCAAGCTTATTTTTTCTCTCAAATTTTCCTCACTAATCCGCGAAGACACGGAAGAAAGGGGGATATGATCCGTTAACAATACAACCTTCAAGTCATCCGAATACATCATCATCGCATAATTTTTTACTCTGAAAACATGAGCTAAATATTCTGTATGACCGCTGTATCCGAAACCAGCCCTGTTAGCCCAAAATTTACTGATAGGCATTGTCAGTAGTGCATCTATATTTCCGTAAACACCATCAACGACCGCCCTTGCAAGGTATCCTACAGCCACTTTACCAGAAGATATGGAAGGCAAGGGTCTCTCCGTTTCCGAAATATTAAGGTCAACAAGATATATACCCGCCTCTTTTATACCCGATACATCATCAACCTTATCATAGTCAAAGGAGTGTCCGAGCAGATCAAAAGCCTCCCTTATTATCTTTTCCTCTCCGTAAATTATATAGGCGTTATCCTTTTTAAAGTGCTTTGATATCTTAACAATTAGTTCTGGACCCACTCCCGCGGGGTCGCCTATGGTTATTCCTATTTTTTTCATTCCGCATATTATAATATGTAAGATGTTTAAATTCTCCGAGGAACAAATCAAGAGATATGCAAGACATATAATTCTGCCCGAGGTGGGCGGAAAGGGACAGGAGAAACTTTTGAATTCCAAGGTACTTGTTATAGGTGCGGGAGGCTTGGGATCTCCCGCCATATTTTACCTCGCAGCGGCGGGCGTGGGAACCATAGGCATAGTTGACTATGATGTTGTTGACTTCTCAAACCTTCAAAGGCAAATCCTTCATACCACGGAAAGGGTGGGTACACCGAAGGTAGAATCCGCAAAGAAAACTGTGGAAGCCCTAAATCCCGATGTAAAGGTGATAACCTTTAACACAATGATAAATAAGGACAACATAATGGATATTATTAAGGATTTTGATGTTGTGCTTGATGGCACCGATAACTTCCCCACAAGATTCCTTATAAATGATGCTTGCTACTTTATGGGTAAACCCTTAGTATCAGCCGCAATGCTGAGATTTGAAGGACAGATAAGCGTCTTTGATTACAGGGATAAGGAAAATTCGCCCTGCTACAGATGCCTCTTTCCAGAACCGCCTCCGCCTGGGCTCGTACCAAGCTGTCAGGAAGCGGGGATCCTTGGATCCATAGGAGGCATAATGGGATGCATTCAGGCAACGGAGGCAATAAAGTTACTGCTCGGCATAGGTGAACCGTTGGTAGGTAAGCTTCTTGTTATGGATGCCCTTTCAATGGAGTTTACCAAAGTAAAACTTAGAAAGGATCCAAACTGTCCTCTCTGCAGTGAAAATCCCAAGATAAAAGAACTCCAGGAATATGATCAGACCTGTGATATAAGGTTTTAACACTTCAAGCATTCCTCCGATAATAAATAGATAGTCATGGCAAATGAGGAACAATGCAGACTTATTAGTCACATAGCGAAACACCTTTGTACTTCAAAGAGCACAATAATGGTCCTCTGGACGGAAAATAAGTTACCCGTTGGCAATGTGGGAAGGATTGAAGCCTATGACTACGAAGGGAACCTTGTTATAAACCTCATTGATAAAGACCTCCTGCCCCAGGAAGGAAAGTCGGTAATAATAAGGAACTGCCTGTTCACAAGACCCATAAGGGGTATTGTTGACAATATAGAAGGAAACATGATAACGGTAAAGGATCACGAATTTGTACTTGTGGAGCATGAAAAAAGGAGATTCCTCAGGGTTTTTCTGGATAAACCATTAAGCGGTATGGTAAACATGGGAATGATAGATATCAATATAAGGATATTTGATATCTCGGAGGAAGGTGTTGGTTTCTTCGCGGTATGCGATAAGGATCTGCTCCGATTTAAAGGAAGCACCCTGAACATAAGCTTCGTCCTTGATAATAAAAACTACATGAATACTCAGGGGAGGTTTGCTTGGCTTTCAAAGTATGGATACAACAAATACATAGGGGGTATTCAAATCAAACCCACGGTGGAACAAAGGTACGCCATACTCCACTTCCTTACCAATTATATGTATAAGGTTGAGGAAAACCTGCTTAAAATCCTGGAAGGTTTATAAATAATCCTATATAATGCATTTTCATGCTGGAACTACTGTCAGAAAAATTTACCAATGCATTCACAAAGCTTAGGAAGGCAAGAAAGCTTACGGATAAGATCATTAATGATACGCTCAGGGAGACAAGGCTTGCGCTCCTTGAAGCGGACACGGATTATCAGGTTGTAAAGGATTTCCTTAAAAGGGTAAGGGAGAGAGCCCTCGGACAAGAGGTAAAGGCGAACCTGACCCCTGCGGAAACCATAATAACTATAGTGTATGAAGAACTTGTTAACATACTCGGATCCCACAAGGAAGATATCCAAAAGGGAACTTCCCTCTTCGTTGGACTGCAAGGAACAGGTAAGACAACTACCATAGCGAAACTTGCAAACTTTCTTAAAAGTAAAGGTTCCTCCGTTGCGGTAGCCTCAACGGATGTAAGAAGACCCGCCGCCATGCTACAGCTTCAGAGACTTGCGGAAAGAACGGGTGTAACTTACTATGGCTTTGAGGGTGTTAATGATGCCGTTGAGATAGCAAAGAAGGTAAAGGAGAGGGCGGAGAAGGAAGGTATAGAGTATCTTCTGATTGATACCGCAGGAAGGTTACACATTGATGAAGAACTTATGGAAGAACTTGAGAAGATAAAAGGAGTTATTAAGCCTTCGGAGATCCTCTATGTAGCGGATGCAATGCAGGGTCAGGAAGCCCTTGAGATAGCAAAATCCTTCCACGAAAGGTTAAATCTAACCGGACTGATAATCACCAAGATGGACAGTGATGCGAGGGGCGGGCTTGCATTATCGGTTAGGCATGTTCTCGGAATTCCCATAAAGTTCATAGGGGTAGGTGAGAAGGTTGAGGATATAGAACCCTTTTACCCAGACAGGATAGCCCAAAGGATACTGGGATTGGGTGACATACAAACATTAATAGAAAAAGCCCAAGAGGCAATCCCTGAAGACAAAGCTCAGGAACTTGCAACCAAAGTGATGGCGGGTGATTTTGACCTTGAGGATCTCAGACAGCAACTGAGAATGATAATGAACATGGGTCCTCTTGATAAGCTTCTCGGAATGATACCGGGTGTGGGTGCCCAGCTTAAGAATCTAAAAATTGATGAAAGCAGATTTAAAAAGATGGAAGCCATAATAAACTCAATGACCCCTGAGGAGAGAAAAAATCCCAGGATCATAAATATGAGCAGAAAGAGAAGGATAGCAAAGGGTAGCGGTACAAGTGTGTCAGATGTTAACAAACTCCTAAAGCAGTATGAAGAGATGAAGAAGATGATGAAAAAGCTGAAAAAGATGTCGGGCATGCCAAGATTACCTCGTTTGCCCTTCGGTTTTTGACAGTCCGATAATATCTATAACATTAACATCGGGAGGCGCAAGCAATCTCATGGGGGGACCTCCCGTTCCTATACCCTTGCTCACCACTATATATTTGTTTTCACCTATCCCCTTAATCCCTCTGTTGGTTTCAAAGATCCTGTCAAGTATAAGATAGCCCACAAAAAATAAAACACCCCCGTGGGTATGACCCGAAAGCTGAAGATCTATCTTCTCTATAACTTTCCTGTTTACAACGGGCTTATGCTTAAGAAGTATTGTATATTTTGAAGGATCTATATCCTTAAGGATCTCTTCTTCTGATAATATCTTGTAGCCCATTCTCTTTCCCTCCTCATCATCAACCCCCGCTATGTTGAGATAGGGTAATTCAATCACTTCACCCTTTAAAACCTTAAAACCAGCCCTCTCCATAAACCTTACTGCTTGTTCGTAGCCCACATAAAACTCATGATTACCGCTCACCGCATACTTACCGAGGGGCGGATTTATAGATCTGAACATATCCGCAAGATACATAAGGTCCTTCATATTACCGTCAACAAAATCACCCGTTACCGCCAATATATCGGGTTTCCACTTATCATAAGATCGCCTGACAATATTCACCTTGTCTTCCCTCATTAAGGGTCCGAGATGTAAATCGGAGACATGGAGTATCCTTATCCTTTCACCTTCTGGCAGTTTTTCTGTACGGATAACATAGTGGTGATTTTCAAGGGTAAGAGTTTCAAAATAGCTATAAAGGGAAAGGAAAAAGGCGGTCAGAAATATTAAGAAAAAGTAGGGTTTGGGTTTTAAGGATTTGAAGAAAAACCTTAGAGGATAATAAATTAAACCGCTTATAAAGAAATAGATAACAAAGCCCATCCACACAAGGGAAAGGAAGGCAAGGTAGGGCGATATAAAGGTGTAACCGTTTTTATCAAGCCATCTCCATAAGACGGGAGAGATAGTTTGAAAAACAAGATAAAATAAGACCATCCTTTTACCGAAGGTGAAAGCCCTTGTGTAAACCCTGTAGAAAAAGTAGTTTATAAATCCGTAAATTGTAAGGAATATAAGCAAAAATATGATAATACCCATAATTTGAAAAATACTCACAAACGGAGCATAATATTCAAGGGCATGTTATAATTTTAAACTCTGGTTTGAACGGAGGGCTCAGATTATGGCGGTAAGGATAAGGTTGGCGAGGATGGGAAGAAGAAACCATCCCATATACAGGATAGTTGTTATGGATGCAAGATCTCCGAGGGAAGGTAAATATATTGATATACTCGGTACCTACGATCCTAAGAATAAAAAATTAATTGAGATAAAACCCGAAAAAGTAAAAGAATGGATAAATAAAGGTGCAGAAATTACGGACAGAGCCAAAGCTATTCTTAAAATCGCAAAAGTTTTGTAAAGGAGGTGCGAAATGAGCTACATGAAGGATCTTGTGGAGCTTACAGCAAAAGCCCTCGTTGACAATCAGGACAAGGTTAATGTAACGGAGATCGAAGGAGAAAAAACGGTTGTCATTGAGCTGAGGGTTGATCCTGCCGATCTTGGTAAAGTAATAGGGAAACAGGGCAGGATTGCGAGATCCCTCAGAACACTTCTCTCCGCAATGGGGAGGAAGATAAATAAAAGGGTTGTCCTTGAAGTATTAGAATAAAGGGACACCCTTAATATGCTCAATCCTTTCACCCACGATAGCAATAACATCTATCCTGCACCCCCTGAAGGGGTGCTTTGCCTTTGATAAATATTCCGAAGCACATTCTCTTATTCTTCTTAACTTTACACCGTCAACCTTAAGTGCGGGGTGACCAAATTCCGTATTTTTTGCACCCTTCACTTCAACGAATACGAGTGTATCACCGTCAAGCGCCACTATATCTATCTCATACCGTGAACATTTAAAGTTTCTTTCCACTATTTTGTAATCACGTTCCTCAAGAAATTTACATGCCAGGCTCTCGTAATACCTCCCCCTCTTCCGCATAGCTTATTATCTCCTCTGGCATAACAGTGGAAGTTCCCAGCTTTCCCACGGATATACCCGCTGTTATATTTGCTAAGGTACATATCTCATCCCAAGAAGCATCAGTCAACATCAAAGAGGACATTACCGCTATTACCGTATCACCCGCACCCGTTACATCAAAAACCTGTTTAGCCTTCGCAGGAAAGTTTTTAAAGCCGTCTTCCCTTACAAGGGTTATACCCTTAGCCCCTCTCGTTACCGCTATTGTATCCGCACCCAGCTCTTCCCTCAGGATAAAGGCACCTTCAATAACATCCTCAACTCCGCTCATTTCTTTCACCTCTTTTTCATTAGGCGTTATAAGGGTCGCTCCCCCGTAAAATCTCATATTTTTGGGCTTGGGGTCAACGCTCCATCTAATACCTTTACTCCTTATTGCGGAAGTAAGCTCACCTACAACCACACCCTTGGCATAGTCTGAAACAATAACATACTCAAAATCGTATGAGTTTAAATATTCAATAAGGGTTTTCACAACATCTCCCCTAATGTAACCTACATCCTCCCTGTCTATCCTTATAAGCTGTTGAGACATAGACACTATCCTTGTTTTTAAGGTAGTCCTTCTTTTCTCATCCCTTACCGTAAGGTCCCCTATCCCCTCCTTTTTTAAAAATTCCTTTATCAACTCTCCCTCCCTATCATCCCCTATAACTCCGCAGAGATAGACATCAACACCCAAAGCCTTAAGGTTTCCCGCCACATTACCCGCACCGCCCAACCTGTACTCTTCCCTTTCAACCTCAACCACTGGAACGGGAGCCTCCGGAGATATCCTCTCCACTTTACCGAAAACATACTTATCAAGTATGATATCCCCCACCACGAGTATCCTCTTGTTTCTTATCGCCCCAAGAAGATGTTCTATCCTTCCCCTGTCCAACCTAAGCCTCTATGGTTTTTACCTCTTCGTTTTCTATAAATGTACTGTGCAACTCCCTTACAGCAAGCTCCGCATACTTCTCATCTATAAGACAGGATATTTTTATCTCCGAGGTTGAAATTGCCATTATGTTTATACCTTTATTAGCAAGCACCTCAAACATCTTTGCTGCTGTTCCGTAAGAGCTTCTCATCCCTATTCCTATGATGGAAACCTTAGCCACACGGTCATCCCTTACCACATCCTCCGCACCTATTTCTTTTGCTGTTTTCCTTACTATCTCCTCCGCCTTTTGTGCATCAGCCCTGTTAACCGTGAAGGACATATCCGTATAGCCTTGATGGGACACATTTTGAACTATCATGTCAACAACTATATGGGCTTCACCGAGGGGCTTAAATATCTTGGCAGCTATACCCGGTTTGTCAGGAACCTTAACCACAGTTATTCTGGACTCGGAAGTATCAAGACTTATTCCCCTTACAACAACCTTCTCCATTACTTCTTCCTCCGGCAATATCCATGTTCCCTCCTCATCGGAGAAGGAACTTCTTACATGTATCCTTACACCATATTTTGCAGCAAATTCAACACTTCTTATCTGCATAACCTTTGCACCGAGGGATGCCATCTCCAGCATCTCCTCATAGGATATGTAATCTATCTTTTTAGCATTGCTTACTATTCGCGGATCCGCTGTATATATGCCATTTACATCCGTATAAATTTCGCAGTCACAGTTTAAGGCTACTGCAAGGGCTACTGCTGTTGTATCGGATCCTCCCCTGCCGAGGGTTGTTATATCACCACCTTCAGTTATACCCTGAAAACCCGCCACCACTGGTATTTTACCTTCCGCGATAAGCGATTTTATCCTATTGACCCCAACCTTCTTAATCCTTGCCTTCGTATGTACATCATCGGTTATTATGGGGACCTGCCATCCGCACAGGCTGACCGCAGGATATCCCTTTTTTCTAAGGATCATGGACAGAAGGGCAATGGCTTGCTGTTCGCCTGTAGCAAGCAATACATCCATTTCCCTTTCGGGGGGTACGGGATCCGCGGACTTTGCAAGATCTATAAGTGAATCCGTAACACCCGCCATTGCAGAAGAGACAACCACAACACCGTATCCCTCATCGTACGCCCTCCCTATGTATTTTGTTATTTGTTCCATCCTTTCAATACTCGCTACGGAAGTACCCCCGAACTTTTGAACCAACAGTTTCATGGCTAACTATTTTAACCTCTCCCTATGGGCTATTCCAACAATTTGGGCGAACTTACCTACATTCCTTTCCCTCATAAATTTATCTATACCCTCTATTATCTTAAGGGGTGAAAAGGGATCATAAAAATTCGCAGTACCCACCTGAACCGCGGATGCTCCCGCCATTATATGTTCCATGGCATCCTCCCACTTGCCTATACCTCCTACCCCTATTATGGGAACCCTGTCGCCAACTTCTTCATAAGCCTGCCACACCATCCTGACCGCAATGGGAAGTATGGCGGGTCCAGAGAGTCCTCCCGTAACAGTTGAAAGGACGGGTTTTGCCCTGTATATATCTATCTTCATACCCATAAGCGTATTTATAAGGACAAGCCCATCAGCACCGCTTTCAACACACACCCTTGAAAACTCCCTTATATCGGATACATTGGGCGAGAGCTTAACTATAACAGGCTTTTTTACCTTTGACTTCACCTTTTCAACAAGAGAAGCCATAAGGGAAATGTCCTGTCCGAAGACTATGCCTCCCTTCTTAACATTGGGACAGGAAAGGTTAAGCTCGTAGGCAACTATCTTTTCTGCGGTCTCCAAAGCAAGACACACCTCAACATATTCTTCTTCCGTCTCGCCGAATATGTTGGCTATGAAGCGGGTATCTATATCTTTTATTTTGGGATATATATCCTTAAGAAAATTTTCAACACCGGGATTCTGCAATCCTATGGAGTTAAGTATACCGCAAGGTGTTTCCACTATCCTTATAGGCTCGTTGCCCCTCCTCGGTTTAAGGGATATACCCTTTGTAACAACCGCACCGAGTTTGGAAATATCGTAAAGCTCAAGGGCTTCAATACCATAACCGAAGGTACCGCTCGCCGTCCATACGGGATTTTTAAATTTTATATTCCACAGAGTTATTTCCATGCTACACCTGCTGTATATCACATAAACGGATAAGTTATAGTATAAAATTAATAACCTATGAACGCGGTAGTATCTGATGTTAAATATCTTCAAGAAGAGATAAAAAGGCTTGCCTCGGAAAAGAAGGCGGTCATATTAGCCCACTATTATCAAAGGCCAGAAGTTCAAGACATAGCGGACTTTGTAGGCGATTCCTTGGAGCTGGCGAGGAAAGCCAAAGAGACGGATGCGGACATTATCGTATTCTGCGGTGTAAGGTTTATGTGCGAAACCGCAAAGATCCTGAATCCGAGGAAAAAGGTCCTGCATCCAAATCCAGAGTCCGGCTGTCCAATGGCGGATATGGTAACAAAAAGGGATATTGAATCGCTTAAAGAGAAGCACCCAGATGCCCTCGTGGTTTCCTATGTAAATACAACCGCGGATGTTAAAACCGTCTCGGATATATGCGTAACCTCCGCAAATGCGGTAAATGTTATAAAAAAACTTGATGCTAAAAAGATAATTTTTGTCCCTGATCAGTGCTTAGGTCAATGGATTGCAAAACAGGTCCGCGATAAGGAATTTATTATGTGGAAAGGCTTCTGTCCCCCCCACTTTGAGTTTACCGCCCAAGAGGTGGAAAGACTTAAAGAAAGATACCCCGACGCCCCTGTGGCAGCACATCCAGAATGTCATCCCAAGGTAACGGAAATGGCGGATTTTGTGGGATCAACATCCCAGATAATAAAGTATGCGACAACCTGTGAGGCGGACAAGGTGATAGTAATAACCGAAGTTGGACTGAAGCATACACTAAAAAAGAAGAATCCGAATAAGGAGTATATATTCCCCGAAAGTATGAACTATTGCGGGACGGTTTACTGTTGCACCATGAAGGGTATAACCCTTGATAAGGTTTATGAAACTTTAAAGAATGAGATAAATGAGGTTGTACTTCCCGAAGATGTTATAGAGAAAGCCAAAAAACCCATTGAAAGGATGATAAGCGTTCTGTAATTACGCCTCAGAAGGAGTGTCTTATAAAAACAAGATTTAAAAGGGCACCCAAGGCTCCGAGCAAAATAAGAAGGGAATACTTGTAAGGTCCGAGGCTCTTCCTTGAATAGGGATGCACCAGAAAGGCATAGAAGAACCATATTACCATGGTGATTATAAGCTTTAAATCATCTATCCAGTGTTTACCGAAAAATTCCCTTGCCCAAAAACTGCCAAATATGATGGTTAAGGTAAGGGCAACAAAGGCACTGTTGACCGATATTCGCTCCATACTCCTAAGCAAACTTATGGGGGTGTGAAACTTTCCCATCCTTTTTTCCTTAAGCTGTTTTTCTATAACGAGCCTGACAGCGGAAAAAAGTCCTCCTATGAACATAAATGAATAGGCAACCGTTGCGGAGATTATGTGTAATGTGTACATGGGATCGTTGTACTCTGGCGTTTTGGCGGGAATGCCCATTATATCCGAAAATAGGGCAACGAAGGTTATTACAAAGCCGAATTCAAGTATTTCACGCTTGAGAAAAAGATAAAGTATAAGGTATATTACAACGGTCATGTTTCCTATCATTGCTATTGTGCCGAAGGGATCACCTACGGGAAACTCACCTATCTTTGAGTAGAGATATATCAAATAGAATATGTAAAAGGATAAACCGCCGATGCATGTAAGCAGTGACGGTCTTTTAAGATTGTAACCCTTTATATTTGTGAAAAGAAAAAGGATAAAAGAAATGAGATACAGGATAGCGCTGATGGCAAGCAGATACATATAACTATTTTAAAGCCACTTTATCAAAAAATATAGAAATACCCGCAATACCGTAAGCACCCCTTTTTAAACATTCTTCCATATCTTCATCCCTTACACCCCCGAGGGCATAAACGGGAATCTTTACCTTATTAGAAACCCTTTCAAGCTCATCAAGTCCTAAGGGTTTTGCCTCCGGGTGAGAAGCTGTAGGGAAAATGGGGCTGAGGGTTATAAAATCAGCACCCTCCCTTTCCGCATAGAGGGCGGACTCAAGGGAATGGGCGGAGAAACCTACTATAAGATTTGGTGCGATACCTTTTACAACGGAAGGGGGAAAACTGTTTTCGGGCAGGTGAACGCCGTCCGCTGAAACAGCAAGTGCTATATCAAACCTTTCGTTTATGATAAGCAAGGCGGAGTACCTTAGTGTTATCTCCCTTACCCTCAAGCCCATCTCATAAAGTTCCCGTCCCTTCTTATCTTTTTCCCTTAACTGAATCATCCTTACATCCGTCTCCTTAAGTAAATTTTCAATAAGGGATAAAATATCTCCTCCGTACCTGCGTGAATCGGTGATGGCATACTTTTTGGGTAGCCTCATGGTATAATTTTAATCTTGTAGCCGGAGTGGCGGAACTGGCAGACGCGCTGTCTTGAGGGGACAGTGCCCTTCGGGGCGTGCGGGTTCGACTCCCGCCTCCGGCACCAATATAAAACCCCAAGGGAGGTTATCCGTTATGAAAAAGATACTGTTTACTGCCCTGCTGGGAACAGGTGTTATAATAGCAGGTTGTACATCTCAGAAAGAGCCAGAAGCAACAAAAGGAAAAGAGGTGGCAAAGAAGGAGCCCCACAAGGCGGAGTGGGGTTATAAGGGAGATATAGGACCCGACAAGTGGGGGGATCTCAGCGAAAAATACAAACTTTGTAAAACGGGGAAGTCTCAATCCCCGATTGATATAAGGGAGACAAAAAAGGAGAAGTTGCCCCAGATAGCCTTTAACTATCAGGAGAGCAAACTTAAAGTAATAAACAACGGGCATACGATAAAGGTTAAGTACGATGAAGGAAGTTACATAAAGTATGAGGACAAAAGGTGTAACCTTCTCCAGTTTCACTTCCACACACCGAGCGAACATCTAATTCAGGGTAGGGCATATCCTATGGAGGTGCATCTTGTTCACAAGTGTGAAGACGAAAGCCTTCTGGTTATAGGTGTAATGATGAAGGAAGGTAAAGAGCATCAGATGATAAGCGATATATGGAAGGTAATGCCCGAAAAGGCGGGTGAATCAGCGGAGGTTGATATAAAGATTCACGCAAAATATCTGTTGCCCGAAAACAGATCCTACTACACCTATCCCGGTTCTCTTACAACACCCCCTTGTACGGAAGGAGTTACATGGATAGTGATGAAAAACAGCATAGAAGTGTCCAAGGAACAAATTAATAAGTTCAAATCCTTATATGATATGAATTCAAGGCCTGTACAACCTCTCAACAACAGGGTTGTTAAGGAAGCAGTGTTCTGATAAATGGAAGTACTTCTCGTGGGCCTCGGTAATATGGGGCTCAAATATCTGAGAAAACTTGAAGAGCTGAGTGTAAACATAAGGATAAGTGACATAGATGAGGGGAAGGCGGAGGGCCTTCCCTACCCTTTCATTTATAACTTGGAGGATGTTCCAGAAAGCGTTACACATGCCATAGTGGCTATAGATCCTAAGGACCATGTGGAAGTGTCATCCACTCTTTTGAAAAAAGGTATAAAGGTACTTCTTGAAAAACCGCCCGCCCTCAATTCAAAAGATTTTGACAGGATAAAAGATGATGAAAACCTTTATATATCGGAGATAGAGCTTTACAATCCTTGTCTCTTGAACCTTAAGGACAAACTGAAGGATATAGAAAAAATTGAGGGTAAAAGGTTAAACAGGGGTATGGGCTACTTCTCTCCTTTGTGGGATCTTGCATGGCATGATCTTTACATCATGGATTTCCTCACAGGGGATATAAGAATAGAAAAAACGGAAGGAGAGGGGTTTTTTCGGAAAGTTAAAGGCTTTGCTGGTTCCGTACCCTTCACCCTTGAGGTGGCATGGAAGCATAAAGGCGATGTTGAAAGAAGCATGATGCTTAACGGCTATAAGATTGATTTCGTTGAAGGAGTAATATACGAAGAAGACAACAAGATATGCGAGAATAAAAAGGATAAGCTTAAACTTATGGTAACCGCCTTCTTAAACGGTACATATTTAAACGGAAGCAAAGAAAGGGCATCAAGAATAATCAGGGAGTTGGAAAAGATAGATGAACAAGATATTTATTAAAAAGTTATTGCTTGATTTTCTCAGGGAAGATGTGGGCGAAGGGGATGTAACTACGGAACTTGTATGGAGGGGGGAAAAGGGCAAAGGTGTTATAGAAGCAAAAGAGGAAGGAATATTGGCGGGTACCCCCTTTGTAGAGGAGCTTATAGCAGTATTTCCCGAGGTGAATATAAACTTTTTGAAGAAAGAAGGTGAATGGTTTAAACCCGGTGATATCGTAGGGGAGCTTAAAGGCGACCTGAACACAATACTTACCCTTGAAAGAACCTGTCTTAACATACTTCAAAAGCTTTCGGGGATAGCAACCCGTGTTAACAGGCTGGTAAAGGCTGTAGAGGACAAAGGCATTAAGATACTTGATACCAGAAAAACTACACCAGGGTGGAGATACTTTGAAAAGTATGCGGTAAAGGTAGGGGGCGGATTTAACCACAGGTTTAACCTGCATGAGCTTATCCTCATAAAGGACAACCACAAAAAAATGGCGGGGGGACTAAGGGAAGCTTTAAGAAGGGTAAAGGATAACAGGGATCCCTATTTAAAAGTGGAGGTGGAGGTTGAAAATTTTGACGAAATAAGGGAAGCCTTGAAAGAGGGAGTGGATATAATAATGCTTGACAATTTCAGTCCCACGGATGTAAGAAAGGCGGTGGATATTATAAAAGATAAAGCCCTGATAGAAGTATCAGGAGGCATAAGGGAAGATAATATTAAAGATTACGCCATAGAAGGTGTTGATTTCATTTCCGTAGGATCCTATATACCCTCTTCGCCTTGGATTGATATGAGTTTTGAGCTTATCTGAGAATTATCCGCCTATTCTTTCAAATATCTTTCTGTATCCTTCAAGGAGATCACCGAGTTCAAAACGGAATCTGTCTTTATCAAGTTTTTCTCCAGTCTTCTTGTCCCATAGTCTGCAACTGTCGGGAGATATCTCATCAACCACCGCCAAGCTTCCGTCCGGTAGTCTTCCGAATTCAAGCTTGAAATCCACAAGTTTTATACCATTCTTATCAAAAAATTCGGAAAGTATGGAATTAACCTTAAGAGCTGTTTCCCTCATAATTTTAACTTCCTCTTCCGTAGCAAGGTTCATAAGCTTTATATGTTCAACACATATAAGAGGGTCATGAAGCTCATCACTCTTATAAAAGAATTCCACAAGGGGAGGATCAAATACCTCTCCCTCTTTGAATCCGAGCCTTTTACATATACTTCCCGCAGCAACATTCCTTACAACAACTTCAACAAGAAGCCTGTCCGCCTTCCATACAAGCATTTCATTGTCAGAGATGCGTTCTATGTAATGGGTCTTTATACCGTTCTTCTCAAGGATTTCAAATATTAGAGAGGATATTTTATTATTAAGAACCCCCTTTCCCGATACTTCCGCCTTCTTAAGACCGTCAAAGGCTGTTGCACTGTCCTTAAAGTATAAGATGTACTTATCGGGATCTTGCGTCTCAAAAACAACCTTAGCCTTCCCTTCGTAAACCTTTTTACCCTTTTCCATAATGGTTTTATATTTTAACCAAATTGTATCTGAAAATCAGGCTACCTTTTTTTGAACCGTTCTCAAAACCTATGGGATCACACTTAGCCTGAAGCAAGAAGAATATATCCTTATTCCTTATATCGTTTAGGGTTTCAAAGTTTGCCTGTCCCTTGCTTATTATAATATCGCTGTTGCTGAAAACCTCAACAAATTCCGGCTTACAATCATCAAGCCATGTTCCTATCTTATCCGAACCATTATCAATAACCTTACAAATATCCGCCATACCGCTTTCTACCGCATCTTCCATCAAGGCATCGTTGAGTATAGGCTTACCCTTAACACCGTAGGTTACATCAAGACCCATCCCCTTCAACACCTCAACCAAAAATCTATCAAACACTATCTCACCTGCATTGTCCCCTACTATAAGAACACTTTCCGCCCTTGCTAATTTTTCCTTAAAAATGTCACCGTGATAGACAGAAAATTCCCTTGATATAAGCCTTTCTATCTCACTCTTTAAATCAAACTCACCCTTAATGGCAAAGTCTATGGCATTGCCTACAGCGGACAGCTTCAAAGCCCAGTCTATATCTTCCATGTCCCTGGGCTTCATTTTGAGGATGCTTTCGTAAATCTCCAAAGCCTTTTTATTGGCTTCCCTCTTCAGGGCATAAAAGGGGTCTTCTACCCCTGTTACTTCCTTTACTACGAGCTGTACGAAGTAGGCATAATATGCGGGAGAACGATCAAAGGAGTTGAAGGAAGATATAACCTTAAGGGATCTGACCGCTATCTCCTTTTTTATATGCGGAGGCAAGCCGAGTCTTGAGACCGCATTAAGTCCTTGATTTATAAAGCACGGGATACATTCGGGATATGTTTTCATGTCGGAGAAATTTATTTTAAGGTAATAAAAAAGTACTTGCAATGTCTTTTATAAAGGTGTATTATTAATTGGGTCAGGTGTACTTCCGAGGGGAGGGGATCAAAATCCTTTTTCCCAAGGAAGATATATCTGGCGAGACATATTTTCAGGAGGTTTTTTTGTTATGGAGCTCACAGGTACAGTTAAGTGGTTCAGCAAGGAAAAGGGTTATGGTTTCATAACCCGTGACGACAACAAGGGAGATGTATTTGTACATTTCTCAGCTATAAAGCAGGAAGGCTTCAAAACCCTTTCTCAGGGTCAAAAGGTCAAGTTTGAGGTGGAGGAAGACGCAAAAGGACCAAAAGCCAAAAATGTAGTTGTGTTATCCTGAACAAATCAAAGCAGGGCTAAGAAGGCGAGCATCTTCCTTCTGTGGGAATTTCCGCCTGAAGGTTTGATATAGGTGTTTCCCGCCTTCAAGCCCACCGCATAACCTTCCTTCATCAGCTTATCAATAAGATAGGTAGCCTTTGATACTTTGTCTTCCAGTGTGCCTTCAATGTGATTAAGATCCACTACAAAGGGCTTTTTTATCTTCTCTTCCATCTCTTTAACAACAAGTTCCCCCCTTTTTGCGGTAGCCTTCCAGTGTATGAATCTGACGGGTTCTCCCTCATATTCTTTTAGAGCCCTAATATCATCCCTTCCCCTCTTGCTCATATACTCCGCAAATTCGCTGTGTTCCTTGCCTTCCGTCATACCCGACATATAAAACCATTTCTTAGGCTCTGGGAATACGATAAAATCACACCTTACCGTAATTATCTTTATACGCTCAAACATTCCGACAGGAAAATCGGAAATAAGGTATAAATTGATAAAATCTACCCTTCCCCTTTTTGTAAACTTAAAAGGATAATCTATCTCCTTCCTCTCCTTGAGAGTGAGTATTAACGCATCCTCTTTCGCGTCCTCTATTCTTAACCTTAGGAGAAGAGAAGGAAACCTTTTTTCATTCCTAACAATTATTTTAAACTTGGCTTCTCTACCGGCATAGATGTCCTCGGGAGGAACAATACTTACTCTAACCCCCCTCAGATTATATCTTGCAACCATACCGGACACAAGCATAAAGGAAAGCATTCCGGAGACAACTATGTAAAGGAGATTATTACCCGTATTAACAGCCCCCACACCCAAAAGGATGGATACCGCCATAAATATGTAGCCCGATTTCTTTACCTTTATCTTGGATTTTTTCATCTCCTCCTTAAAAGGGTATCTCCCAGAAGATTAAATGCAAGGACTATGAGAAATATAGGAACGCTCGGTGATAAAATCCAAGGGTAAGATGATATCAGGTTTATACTGCGGGCATCGGAAAGCATATTTCCCCAGCTGGGAAAGGGTTCCTGAATACCAAGTCCCAAAAGGCTCAAAGATGCCTCACCCAATATATAGGCGGGTATTGAAAGGGTGGCGGAAACTATAAGGTAAAAGTACGTATTAGGGAGTATGTGTTTTCTCAAAATGTACCAGGAAGATGCACCGTAGGTCTTCGCAGCAAGCACAAATTCTTTTTCCCTGACGGATAGAACTATACCCCTTACGACCCTTGAAAGACCCGCCCACCCTATAAAGGAAAGGATAAATACGATCATTAGGAATATTTCCACACTTGACATATCCAAAGGAAATACCGCCCTCAAAGAGAGCATAAGGTAAAAAGCGGGGATGGCAAGGAGTATCTCAACAAGTCTCATGGTCAGATTGTCAATTTTTCCGCCGAAGTATCCAGAAAATCCGCCTATAATGGC
This sequence comes from Aquificales bacterium, assembly GCA_027037055.1. Taxonomy (GTDB): domain Bacteria; phylum Aquificota; class Aquificia; order Aquificales; family Aquificaceae; genus WFWF01. The sequence goes on from JALWBR010000012.1 coordinate 81,300, forward strand.
ACCGAGTGTAAAGGTTACAAAAACACCTATAAGGGATATGGAGAGGGAAACCCTTCCACCGTATATTATCCTTGAAAATATATCCCTGCCGAGCTTATCCGCCCCGAGTAAATAAAGTCTGCAAGGCTCTTCAACGGAAATGAACTTAAATCCGTAAGGTGTATTTGTAAAAAATTTTAGTCCGCATCTGACGGACTTGTCCTCACGGTACACCTTAAATAGGGGATCTATCATTTCATACTTGTATATAAATGGAAATGATAATTTTCCCTCATGGAAAATATGTATGCGTGTAGGGGGATGATAAGGCGTCTTCCTGTTTTGTAAATCATAGGGATAGGGAGCAAAAAAGTCTGCAAACAGGGAAGTGATAACAAAAAAACCTATAATTGTCAATGAGAAGGATAAGGTAAACTTCATATTCTGTTATAATCATACCCAAAAGAGGAGGTGAAGGTATGAAGATAACATTCAGCGTTATAAAAGCGGATATAGGAGGATATGTGGGTCACTCCGCAACACACCCGGAGGTTGTTGAAAAAGTTAAGGAAGTAGTGAAAGGTGAAAAGGAAAAGGGAAATCTGATAGACTGCGGTATATTGACCTGCGGTGATGACATAGCTATAGTAATGACCCACACCCACGGTGTTGACAGCGAACTGGTTCACGGTATAGCATGGAAAGCCTTTGAGGAGGGAACTAAGGTAGCAAAAAAATTGAAGCTCTACGGAGCAGGTCAGGATCTTTTATCCGAAGCCTTCAGCGGTAATGTAAAAGGTTTGGGTCCCGGTGTGGCGGAGATGGAGTTTGAAGAAAGACCCTCCGAACCAGTTATAGTCTTCTTTGCGGATAAAACATCTCCGAGTGCATGGAACTTGCCCCTTTATGAGATGTTCGCTGATCCCATGAACACAGCAGGTCTTGTTATAGACCCCAAGATGCATGACGGTTTCACCTTTGAAGTACTTGATGTATATACGGGTAAAGCGGTTAAGCTATCAACACCTGCGGAACTTTATGATCTGCTTGCCCTCATAGGTTCCGTAAGCAAATATGTGGTAAAGAACGTTTACAGGAATTTTGATGGTGAGATAGCCGCAACTGCTTCAACACAAAGGCTATCCCTTATAGCAGGTCAGTATGTAGGAAAGGACGATCCTGTTATGATAGTAAGATCCCAGAGCGGATTTCCCGCGGTGGGTGAGATACTTGAACCCTTCGCAAGACCTTGGATAGTTGAAGGTTGGATGAGAGGATCCCACAACGGACCCCTTATGCCCACATCCTTCAAGGATGCAAGACCTTCAAGGTTTGACGGTCCCCCGAGGGTAATAGCTGCCGGTTACCAAGTTGCGGAAGGTAAACTGATAGGACCCACCGACCTATTTGATGATCCCGCCTTTGATAGGGCAAGACAGAAAGCTTCCGAAATGGCAAACATCCTCAGAAGACAGGGTATCTTTGAACCCCACAGACTCCCCGCTGAGGAAATGGAATACACAAGCTTGCCTAAAGTACTTCAGAAACTGGAAGGAAGATTTTACGATACTGAAACCCACTCCCCAGGTAAAGAGCTTATAGAAAAGGAAGACATGGATTGAATAGAGGGTGCTCCTTACCCTCCGTCCTGCTTTTTTAATTTTGTTTTAAGCTCCATCTTGTATATATTTAAACCCCAGTTTAAGAGAAAGATATGCTAGCTATTATTTAATGGGCTATTTATGCTTTACAGCTTTGCGGGAGACCACTTATTTGTTGGGCTTGACTTCCTAAACTCTAGATGCACACTTGCCTCTAACTATGGATATACTAATCGTAGTAGAACGCAAAGAAAAAGAGGTAAAGCCCTATAAGTAGCAAGGTGAAGTATGAAAAGAAGATTGAGTTTTTTAGGATAGAGAAATAATATATAAAAAACCAAGGATGGAGAATAAGAATGGCACCTATGGGGAATGTGTTTATCAACCTTACAGTTATTAAGAAAGCTCTTGAAAGAATAGATAAATCTTTAGGCACTGGAACAGCGAAGAGGTACTTTCCTAAAGCGGATGACTGGTTGAAAGGTAAATCCAAGCCAACTTTTAGGCAGTTAGAACAATTGGCGCAAAAAGCCCTCTTGCCTTTAGAATTATTCTTTTTAGAAGATGTGCCTATGGAGGAACTGTCCTACGTATATTTCAGAGCAAGGGGCAGGAAAGCAGAGGCATCCCCTGAACTTGAACACACTATTTCTGTCATGAAAATTCGCCAGAATTTTTTGTCCGCCTATTTACAAGAGCTCGGCTGGGGGAAAAACAAACTCGTGGGTAACATAACTATAGAGCAGGGTATAGAAGAAACAGCTAAGCATATAAGGAATTTGCTTGCCTTGCATTCTGGATGGGCTAAAGCAGCTAGGAGCTGGAGCGAAGCCTTTGACATGCTTAGGGACAGAGTAGAGGCCTTAGATATTTTTGTTTTCACTAATAACGTTGTGGACAATAACAATCATAGGAAACTCGATCCAGAAGAGTTTAGCGGGTTTTCTTTAATAGATGTTTACGCTCCGGTAATATTTGTAAATACTGCAGACTATATAAGTTCCCAGATTTTTACTTTAATGCATGAATTGTGTCATATATGCTTGGGTATTCAAGAAGAAGGAATATTCTCTTTTGGGGAAGTAGAGGAGTATAAAGATAGGGTAGAGGTTTTTTGCAACAGAGTAGCGGGAGAAGTTTTAGTTCCTTCTGAAGAGCTCCGTGATGCGTTTGTAAATGTTGGTAAAGATTACGAATACCTTGCCAAAATGTTTAAGGTCAGCCAAGCGGTTATAGGGATAAGATTGATGGCCTTAGGGTTAATCACAATGGATGAATACGAGGAAGAAGTGAAAGGAAAATACGAAGTTTCGGAAGAGTTACAGATTAAAACAAGAGAAACTAAAGGAGGAAATTTTTATAGAATCCAGAGGAAAAAACTCGGGAATCGCTTTATAGAAATTGTACGTTCCGCACTACATAGCGGCTTTTTAACTTATACTGACGCCTTTAACCTTACAAACCTACGTGGAAAAAGCTTCTATAAGCTGGTTGAGGAGGGAACTATTGGAAGTGTACATTCTTGATACCAATTTTTTCATTACACCCTATAGGAATTGGTACGCTCCCGATATCCTTCCTGCATTTTGGGATAGATTGGCTGAAGTGGTCAATTCAGTTAATAACATTTACACAATAGACAAAGTTAGAGATGAGCTTAAGATTGGACAGGATTGGTTATGGGATTGGTTCCGGCAAAATTTCCCGCAAGGGAAAATACTTTCGAGCTCTTTTTACTGGCGTTCATATCCTAAAGTGGTCAAGTGGGTTAGAGATCAAACGCAGGATGGCCGCTTCACTACAGCTGCAAAAGACGAGTTTTTGAATAAAGGTGCGGATCCGTTTATAGTGGCTTGCGCTTTATCTTTTAAAGACTCAGGAGCAATGCCTGTTGTGACAACCCAAGAAAGAAATGACCCGAACTGCAGGAGTAAGGTGTTGATACCTGTTGTTTGTAATGATTTTGGTATCAGTACTACTAATATTCTTCAGTTTATAAGAACCTTCAATATAAAGATTACATGAAACTACCCGCTGCTCTCGTGGATGTGGAGTATGGTTTATAGTCCAGATTCGTCTATTTGCTGAGATTTGAGGTGGATTTCCTCTTTTTTGGCTTGTTTCATCAAGGGTCTATTGTAGTACTGCACATATAAGGTATAGTCGGTGAGCTCATTAGAACACCTAACATGCACATACACACTCCCTTTGCTTATAGTATAATTTGTATCAAAAAAAGAGAAAGCTTCTTTTCTTCTCGTTTTATATTTTCGTTCCAAAGTTTTAAGAATAGCTTCTAGGCGAGTAAGACACTCATTCTCTTCCAATCCCCTGTCTACGCCCCAGACACTGTATACCCTCTTTGATATGGGTGCCGCCATCACGTAATATTCCGTTAACAGCCTTACTTTTATGGGGGGATCAATCATGTAAAGAGGTTTCCCATCCGTTGTTTCTGAAGTTTCTATAACCTTAAGCTTATCCAGAGAAAACCCGAACTTAATTCCAAAAGCGCCGGTTATCTCCTGGGATAACAAGCAGACAGAAAAAACAAGTATAGCTAAAGTTGAAGCAGCGATTATCATTATTGTTACACCTCCTTCACATTTTTGTATAAGTTTATAATATAGACAAAGAAAGGGAAAGATAATAAAAAATGAATCAAATTAGCAAATAGAATAAAGCTTAGGAAAAGAATGATGAACAGGATAAACTTTGAACTTCTTGCTGTAAAATTGGGGGATGCTATAAAGTATAGTAAAAGCGTAAACGAAATAGAAAGAATAGCAAGGGCAACATTAAGAATAGGTAAAAGGCACTTTGAGAATGATTACATTACCTCGGTTAGAGCTAAAACTATATATGACTGGATTAAGTCCCTTGAACTGGCAAGCTTAACACAAGAGGAAAAGATCAAAAGGTGTATTTCTTTTATTGAAGCATTAGAATTAGATGAAAAAAATAAGAAGGAAATGTATAAGCTCTTATGCCACGACAGGGCAAAAACAATATCATTTGGTGATCTGGTGCAGAATTTAAGAAAATTACCGATTGAGCCGTTGCTTATTGAAAATTTGGAGAAAAGGTTATTTGAGGTTGAAAAATGCATAGAAAACAAAGCATTTTTAGCTGCAATCACTTTGATGGGAAGTATTCTTGAAGGGTTACTGCTTGCAGTTGTTGCTTTAAAACCAAAGGAAGCTAATTTATCTAAATCAGCCCCAAAGAACAAAAACGGAAAAGTTAAAAAATTTCATGAATGGACTTTAACTGATTTGATTTCTGTTGCTCACGATTGTAGATGGATAGATGCGGATGTTAAAGATTTTAGTGATCAACTCAGGGATTATAGAAATATGATCCATCCTTATCACCAAATTAGGAAAGGAATATATCCAGATTTTGATACAGTTAAGATATGTTGGGAGGTCCTTAAGGCAGCAATTAACGATTTAACATACACATGTACAAATAATCCATAAAAAATCCTCCATAAACTCCAAAAATTAATTAGAAGATTTTATCCTGTTTTCAATAACGGACAAGCTGTAGCAGAATTTTCTGTCCTTCTTTTTTCTTTGCTCTACTTTATTTATGGCGTGTATAACGGATGTGTGATCCTTTAAACCAAAAGCCCTGCCTATTTGGATAAGAGAGACTTCCTCCATCAATTTTTTTGATATATACATGCATATATGCCTTGCATCCGCTATTTTCTTTTTCCTTGAACCCTTCTCAAGATCCTCTGGATTAAGTCCGTAAAAGTTTGCAACTATACGCTTGATACGGTCAAAAGATATTCCCTCCTCCTTATCCGATTCAAGGTCTTCCATACCGTACACCTTTAATCTTGCTATAGCCCCTTCCACACTTCTTACATTATCTTCCGTATTTTCAAGAATGTAATTAACTATATCCCTTGTGGGATGTATGTTATGTTCTTTAAGTTTTTTAATTACTATGTTTCTCTTTGTTTCCATATCAATATCAAGCTCCATTATAAGCCCCGCTGTGAATCTGTTTATAAGCCTATCGGATAGATCTGTCAGCTCCTTTGGATGTCTGTCACTTGTGAGAACTATCTGTTTGCCCAACATGTAAAGATTGTTGAAAATATTAAAGAGCTCCACCTGGGTTCTCTCCTTATTTCTTAAAAACTGTATATCGTCTATAAGTAAAACATCAACCTCTTTGTATTTATCCCTGAAACCATCAAGGTTGTTTTTCCTCAACATTCTTATAAGCTCATCAGAAAAATCATTTATTGATTTATAAACCACCCTGTAACCGAGATCCAAGCTGTTATTACCTATGGCGTGCAATATATGAGTTTTACCAACACCCACCCTTCCGTATATAACAAGGGGGTTGTAGAGATTTCCGGGATTCTCAGACACTTCCCTTGCCACCTGGTAAACTATTTTGTTACTGCTACCCACCACAAAGTTATCAAATGTATATCGTGAACATACACCGCTGTTATATATCCTTTCCTTCTCTTCTTCCTTTTCCGGTTGCCTTCTCTCAACCACCCTTATATTAGGATTACTGACACCCCTAAGGAGAAATTCCTCAGCCCACCTTTTGAATTCACTGTTCGGTGCTATAAGTACAAATCCTGTACCGTTCCTTTTGATTTCAAACTTACTGAGAAGGTTAAGGATGCTCCTGTTTGCCTCTATTTTGCAGAGACTAATAAGGCTTTCAATTCCTTCCTTTGTGGTCATGGGTTTCTCCTTCGGAAAGGTTATAGGTCTTATGATATACCTCGGGATTAAATCCGAGTTCTGCTAAATTCCAAGAAGTATGATTGCTTTATCAATAGGACTAAAAAGTTTTTAGACTTCAGAGAAAACGATCTCCCTTCCCTATCTCAGTTCCTCCTTTCTAATTAATTTCTTGATTCTTCTTATATTTTCCGCCCTGCCGGTTTTCTCATCAATGTCAACTATAAGAGCGTTAAAGACAATATCACCGTCACCTACCTCAAACTTTTGAGGCACACCGTAAAGAAACCGATGAAGTGGCTGATCGGGTTTAACGCCTATCACGGAATACCACGGTCCTGTCATCCCCACATCCGTAATATAAGCTGTACCCTTTTTTAAAATACACTCGTCCGCGGTGGGTACATGGGTATGGGTTCCGTAAACCAAGGAAGCCCTCCCGTCCGCATATATTCCGAACGCCCACTTTTCTGATGTAACCTCACCGTGAAAATCAACAATAATTATTTTGGTTTTCTCAATTACTTCTTTATATATGCTATCAAAGGTTCTGAAGGGATTCTCAAGATTGCAATCAAGGTAAATCCTGCCCATCAGATTTATCACGCAGTACTTTACACCATTTTTTTCAAATATTCCAAAACCTCTACCAGGTGTTCCCACGGGATGGTTGGCAGGTCTTATAAGGTTTTCAGCCCTGTCTATGAATTTAAATATCTCCTTTCTGTCCCATATATGATTGCCCCCGGTTATAACATCAACCCCCATAGCCTTCACCTCATTGTAAACCTTTTCCGTTATACCAAAACCCCCCGCAATGTTTTCTCCGTTGATTATGACCACATCTATATCTTCCTCATTCCTTAAGGCGGGTAATAGACGGGAAAGTGCCCTCCTGCCGGGAGAGCCTATTATATCACCGAGTATAAGAAATCTCATAACTCCGCTTACTTATGCGGGTGGAGGGAGTCGAACCCTCACGCCCTTGCGGGCACCGGATCCTGAGTCCGGCGCGTCTGCCAGTTCCGCCACACCCGCAAATAATACTTATATTTTACCTCGCATACTCTATATGTCTCGTCTCTCTTATAACCACCACCTTTATCTGTCCAGGATACTCCATCTCTTCTTCAATCCTCTGAGCTATATCCTTTGAAAGTTTGTATGCCTTTTCGTCATCCACCTCTTCTGGATTAACTATAACCCTTATTTCCCTACCCGCTTGAATTGCGTAAGCATTGGCAACACCCTCAAAGGATTTAATAATCTCCTCAAGCTTCTCAAGTCTTTTAAGGTAAGCCTCAAGGGTTTCCCGTCTTGCACCAGGTCTGGCAGCGGAAAGGGCGTCCGCGGCACATACGAGGGCAACTTCGGGATACTTAACGGGTTCTTCCTCATGGTGTGCCTTTATGGCATTTAAAACAGCCTCCGGCTCTCCGTATTTCTTACACAGATCTATACCTATATCGGTGTGAGATCCCCCGAGCTCGTGAGAAATTGACTTGCCTATATCATGAAGCAAGCCTGCCCTTCTTGCAAGCTTTGCATCAAGCCCGAGTTCTTCCGCCATAAGTCCTGCAATGTAAGCGACCTCCTTTGAATGAAGTAATACATTTTGAGAATAGCTGGTCCTGAAGTAAAGCTTACCTATGTAGTAATAAAGCCCTGGGTTTATGTCATGAAGATCCAATTCAAAGGCTGCCTCCTCTCCCAGTTTTCTTATCTTCTCATCCATTTCCTTCTTAACCTCTTCAACCACCTCCTCTATTCTTGCGGGATGAATTCTACCGTCTTGTATAAGTTTCTCAAGGGCTTCCTTGGCAATCTCCCTCCTCAGCGGATCAAAAGAGGATATAGTAACGATATCGGGTGTGTCATCAATTATAAGATCAACCCCAGTAAGGAGTTCAAAGGTCCTTATATTCCTTCCCTCCCTTCCTATAATCCTACCCTTAAACTCATTGCTCGGAAGTTCTACGGATGTGGTCGTATAGTTAATGGCTATCTGGGGGGCAAGCCTTTGCACCGCGGTGGTTATAATATCCTTAGCTCTCAGTTCAGCTTTTGCCTTTGCCTCTTCCTCAATCCTTTTCATTATCCTTACCGCTTCCGCCTGGGCTTCTTCCCTAACCCTGTTCAGGAGTTCCTCCTTAGCTTCCTCCTTTGTCAAAGAGGCTATCCTCTGCAGTTCAAGAATTTCTTTCTCCTTTAGTTCCTCAACCTCCTTCCTTTCCTTTTCCAGTTCCCTTTGTGCCTCTTCAAGCTTCCTCTCCTTCTCTTCAACACTTTTTTCAAGATTCCTTATCTCCCGTTCCAAAGCTCGCAAGTCCCTTTCCCATTTGTATATCTCTTCCTCTCTTTTCTCAAGGGACTGCCACTTCCTATCAAGACTCCTTTCCCTCTCATTCAGCAATCTTTCCCTCTCCTCTACCTCTTCCCACCTTCTTGATAGCTCAGCTTCTACCTCTTCTTTGTATTTGAGCTTAATCCTTTCCAAATCTTCCTCCGTAAAGGAGGGTTTTTGTTCTTGATTTTTTTTACCTACAAGCAGATATGCAATACCTCCTCCGATGATAATACCCACAACGGCTGTTATTATCACAAGTGTAACAACATCCATCTTCTCTACCTCCTCCTAAATATGTGATGGGGGGTAACAACAATATCTACGGGTACATCCCACTCATCGCGGGGAATTCTATCAAAAATTTGAAAATCAAAAGCGATACCTATTTTGAAGGCGGTTACCTTACGGAGAAACCTATCGTAAAATCCTTTTCCAAAGCCTATTCTAAAACCGTCCTTGTCAAAGGCAAGACCCGGAACAAAAACAACATCAATGCTATCTTCATCAATACGCTCTCCGCAGGAAGGTTCATAAACACCAAAGGCACCCTTCCTAAAATTGGATAGGCTCTCTACCTTAACAGCTTTTATTTCATTCCCTTTAACAACTGGGAAAGCTACACATTTACCGCCCATAAGAAGGGATTGCACAAGAGGCAGTATATCGGGTTCACCCTTAAGAGGATAGTAAAATAAGAAACACCTTCCCCTTTTAACCTTATCAATCCGACAAAGCCTCTCCCTTATTTTGGAAGATAATCCAGTATATTCCTCCTTACTTAAAGCTTTCCTGTTATCTATGACAAACCTTCTTATATCTTCCTTTACCAATCTTCCACCTCCTTAGAAGGAGGGGAAGGCAAGTGATATCACCCGCCCTTGCCGTGGGGAACAGAGACCATGGAGGGCCTCCTTTTTTAAGGTGGGTACCCTCTCGGAAGCCCCCGCTCAAGCGGGAGTCTCCCGAAGCCCGGGTTCCCTAGAGGCTCCCATGTAGGCCCCAAACAAAATCCCTGCTCCCACGAACAGGGCAGGCTAACGGATTTTCACTCCATATTTCTCCTCAAGCTTACTTATCAGCTCACCAACAATTTCATTAACCTCTTCATTGCTGAGGCTTTTTTCATAACTCCTCATATAAAGCCTCAAACCAACACTTTTCTTGCCTTCCCCTAAGCTATCACTCCTGTAAACATCAAACACCTTCACCTCTTCAACCATTTTACCCAAAAGGGATTTTATATCTCTTAATAATTTATATACCGAAATATTTTTGTCCATCAGAAGGGCTAAGTCCCTGATAACAGGGGGATATTTAGACAACGGCTCGTATCTTTTAATACCCCTTCCGTACCCTACCCTATCAAGATTTATCTCCAGGTAATAAGAAACCCCGTCCAGATCGTATTTATCAGTTATTTCGGAACTCAATCTACCCGCCACACCTACCCTTTCATCCCCCGCATATATATACCCTCCCATATCTTTCACAAAGATAGGTATATCTCCTAATTCAACAACCATAGGAATATCAAGCACCTTAGACATACCCACTATTATGGAAGAAATATCCTTAAATGTCCACCTTTCCTCCGGATATATCCTTTTGTACCCCTTTAATAACACCCCTACATGAAGCTCTTCCCTGTCGGAAAAGACACGGGATATTTCAAATATTCCCATATCCCTGTTATAGTTGCTCACATTGTAAGATGCGGTTCTTAAAAGTGATTTAAGCAGTGACCTCCTCAGTATTTTCTCCGTTACATTGAGAGGATTGAGTACCTCTACGGGCTTTCCATCTCTATTAAAGGGGTCAAGATCTTCCTCATCCTCAAAGGGAAGATTTATAACCTCGGTTAACCCGTTTGAGATGAGAAAGTTCCTTATCTCGGTTATATAATCCCTCCTCCTTTCTGCGTAGGAAGGCAGATATAAAGGTTCGGATCCGTACTCTTGATACCCCCTACCCCTCATTATCTCCTCAATAATATCCACATCCCTTTTTATATCAAAACTGCGATAAGAAGGTACAACTACCTTTATACCTTCCCGCGATCTCTCCGGTGCGAAACCCAGTCTCTTCAAGAACAAAACATCCCTATCATCAATAGCCCTACCCGTATATTTACTGTACTTTTCTCCCGACAAATGTATGATGAGGGGCTTATAGGGTTTTTTATAAACATCCTTAACCGCTACAACCTTCCCTCCCGCAAACTTAACCATCATCTCTACAGCAAGATCCTGAGCATTCCTTAGATGTTCTATATCCACATTCCTTTCAAATCTGTATGAACTATCAGTCGTTATACCAAGCCTTTTTGAAGATGATCTTACCCGTGAAGGATTAAAGTAGGCAGCTTCAAGAAGTATATTTTTTGTGTTTTTCTCAACACCCGTTTCTTTGCCTCCCACCACACCCGCCACAGCAACTGGCATCCTTCTGTCCGCAATTACGAGGATCCCTTCATCAAGCCTCTTCTCCTCTCCATCAAGGGTTACGATACTCTCACCCTTATTTGAAGATCTTACTACTATACCTCCCTCAAGCTTATCCAGATCAAAAGCATGAAGGGGTTGTCCTTCCTGAAGCATTATGTAATTGGTAATATCAACTATATTGTTGATAATTTTTATTCCGGATAGGAAAAGCCTCTTCCTTATAAGAAGGGGAGAGGTATCTATGCTTACATCTTTGATTATTACACCCCTGTATCTGTAACAGTCTTCGTCCTCTATATCTATACTTATATCACCCGTGTCCTGGTAGGAAGGATAGGAAGGTGAAATCATCTCCTTATTAAAGAGGGCTGAAATCTCCCTTGCCACACCTCTTACACTCAAAAGGTCTCCCCTGTTGGGAAGTATATCCAACTCAATTACATACTCCCCTTCACCGAGTGAGGAAAGCACATCTGTTCCCAGCTCTTCATTTCCGTCACCGATTATGGGTTCATTCTTTAAGGAGTCTATCCCAAGATCGTAGTAGGTTACGAGGATCCCTTCAGAAAGGACATCCCCAAATTTTTTTGCCCTTATCCTGTTTCCGTTTACAACCGCCCCTTCTGGAGCAACCGCAACAATTACATTCTCCGAAGGATCCTTCCATGCGGAGACAACCTTAAGTTTTCTATCACCTATGTTTATAAGAAGCACATTTAGATCTTCACCCAAGGGTTCAACGGTCTCAACCATACCCCATATAACACCCTCAGAACGGAAGGAAAATCTTTCACATGAAGCCTCCACAGAATGCATTGAAAGTTTATGATAAACCTCTTCCGGATCAAGGGAGTCAATATCAATAAACTCCTTAAGCCATGAAAAGGGAAACTTCATCTAATCTATTATACCGACTGATCAAGCATAGACCTTCTTTTTCTTCTTGAACATCACAAAGGCTATGATCTCCGCAACAGCCTTGTAAAAAGAGGGGGGAATCTCCTGGCCCACATCAACGAGGGGATACAATGCCCTTGCTACTCCCTCCCTTCTTATAACGGGTACATTGTATTTCTCCGCAATCTCCACAATCTTTTCCGCTATAGCACCCTTTCCTTTTGCAACAACAACAGGAGCCTTGTCGGTTTCCGCATTGTATCTGAGAGCTATAGCTATATGGGTGGGGTTGGTTATAACTACACTCGCCCTCGGTACTTCAGCCATCATCCTACCGCGGGCAAGCTCCCTCATCTTAGCCCTGAGTTTTCCTTTTACTTCAGGATTACCCTCAAACTGTTTATACTCCTCCTTAACCTCTTCCCTTGACATCCTTATCCTTCTTTCATAATCCCATCTTTTATAAGCCAAATCAAGAAGAGCCACACCGAAGGCAAATATGCCGAGTGCCAATACAACCGTAAATATTAGCTTAAGCATGGAAATGACCGATTCATTAAGGGGGAAAGCGGGTAATCCTACTATATGTTCAATACTTCCGTGAACGATAAAATAGGCGACCCCTATAAGGATTGAAACTTTTAATAAATTCTTGAACAGCTCAAACAGGGTTGTCAAAGAGAACATACGCTTCAAACCTTCAAAGGGATTTATCCTTTCCCATTTAAATCCGAGGGGTTTAAGTGTAAATATGAATCCGAATTGGGCAACAAAGGACGCTACAACGACCAAGATTACCACTATGAAAAGAGGAGCAAGGGTTTTTGACAAGGTAAGGGAAATATCCCTTAGAAGATGATCTATGGTGGCGAAGGCATCACCGTGGTTAATACTTGAAAGTGTTCTTAAAAAACCCGCGGTTATCTTAAATAGGGCGTATCCGGTAAAGAATAAAACTATTGTAGAAGCAAGTACGGTAAGGGATGTGGCAACATCTATGCTTTTTGCTACATTTCCCTCACTCCTTAGCTTTCTTCTGCGATAAGGCGTAGCCTTTTCCGTTTTGTTCTCCTGCGCCACCCTTTACCCCTTAAGGAAACTTATAACATCAAATATATACTCCCTCATGTGATTTGCCACCACAAGCCCCAATATGGGCAGGGAGAGTATAAATACGAAGAAGCCTACCATAAGCTGGACGGGTAAACCCACCATAAAAACATTTATCTGCGGGATGAACCTGTTAACAACCGCAAGGATAACATTGGTAAGCAGGGAAGCTATTAGGACCGGAAGGGAAAGTTTTACGCCCAGGGAGAAGCTGGCATAAAAGAGATTTAAAAACACATCGGGATTTATAGAAAATATGTTAAACCCTCCGGGTGGTAGGGTTTTAAAACTGTCCATAAATCCCACAAGGAGTATCTCCGCACCCCCCAAAGAAAGAAATATGGCGGTTCCCATCATAAGGGAGAATCCAGCCATAACGGTTGTCTGGGGTTGTTGAGGTAAAAACATCATTAAAAATCCGAGTCCCATACTTGTTGCAATTATCTCACCCGCTATATATATGGCATCAAATATAAATCTCAAAATAAGACCGGTTACAAAACCGAGGGATATCTCGCTGATAGCATAAGCCAAAAACTGATAAAAGGAGGAGTATTGGATTGTCTCAACATCCCCGAGTATAAAAACGGAAAAGGAGAGAGCCATAGTAAGGAATAGCTTTACATTAACAGGTATAAACTCCCTACCGAATATGGGGACCATAAGGAGAAAAGAAAACATCCTTAAATAAACGAGGGATAATGTTAAAAGTGCATCTATATCAAGAACGGGCATATCACCTAAGGTATGCGGGTATATTTATAATTAGCTCCTTTGTATAATCAACCATTTTTGAAAGCATCCATCCGCCCAACAGGAAAACGGTAACATAGGCGGCAATGATTTTGGGTATGTAGCTTAATGTCATCTCCTGAATCTGGGTTGCAGCCTGAAAGATACTTACAACGAGTCCCACAACAAAGGTTGCCATAAGTATGGGGAAAGCCATCAAAAATGTCATCTCAAGGGCTTTTTGACCGAGGGTTATGACAGTCTCAGCATCCATTTAAGGACCTCCCTCATAACTGCGGACAAGGGAAAGAACTATAAGCTCCCAGCCGTTGGCAAGGACAAACAACATTATTTTAAAGGGCAGGGAGATAATTTGGGGCGGTATCATAAGAATACCCATAGATATAAGTATAGACGCGACAACTATATCAATTATAAGAAAGGGAAGATACAGAAGGAAAACTATCTGAAAGGCAGTTGTTATCTCGCTCACCATGAAGGCTGGTATAAGAATACTTAAAGGAACATCCTTTATCTCTTTTATATTTTCCTTTTCCTCCTTATCTAAATTTGCACTGTCCATAAATACCTTTAGTGTATCCTTCCTTGTGTTTTGACCCATAAATTCCTTAATGGATAAAGCAACCCTTTCAAGGAAAACCGTATCGTTTATCTGTCTGTTAAGGTAAGGCTGTAAAGCGTTTACATTAATATCCTCAATCACGGGTCTCATAATAAAGAAGGTAAGAAATAGGGATAAGGCGATTATCACCTGATTGGGGGGTACCTGAGGAATACCTATTGCCTGTCTTAAAACGGAAAGAACTATAACTATCCTTATAAAAGATGTTGTCATTATGAGTATGGAAGGTGCAAGGCTTAATACGGTAAGCAGGATAAGGAGCCTTATGGATGTATCAAGCTCCGCTCCGCCTATTCTTAAGTCAATCGGCGGTATTATTTGAAGTAATGCGATCATCCTCTCTGTATATAATATCAGCTCCCTTTTCCGTAAAACATACAACTATTAGCTTATCTTTAACATATATCTCCGCTATAAAAATATTCTTGGCTAAGGGTATGACTTTTTTTACCTTGACATTCTCTCCCTCATAAAAGCCTTTTCCCCACCTGACCCTCTGAAGAAAGGGAACAACCGCGGGCAAGACAATGAATATAAGAAGAAGAACTATTATCAAGGATATAAATACTTTAAGCAGATAATCAAAAAAATCCATTTAGGTAGATTGTACAACAAACTCGGTAAAGTAAAGGTTCCTTACTCCCCCCTTTACAAGGATGGTGTTTATCCTTTTTATAAGCTCAAATCTTAATCTCTCCTTACCTTCTGGTGTTCTTATATCACTGTAAGTTTTACTGCTCAAAATATCTATAACCGCATCCTTTATGATGGGTAACCTCTTTTCAACCTCCTTACTTACCTCCTGATCCGACAGTTCAAGGGTTATAGAAACTTTGGCATACATTTCCACACCCGGATCCGCCAGATTTACTATGAAGGTGCCGAGATCAAACATTACACCTATCTCTGTAGGCTTGGCTTCAGCCTTCTGTTTTTCTCCTCCCTCCGCCTGTTTTCCTTTAAAAAAAAAGAAGTAGGCGCCCCCACCGGCGGCGGCCAGCAGGATGAAGAGCGCCACAAAAATAAACAGCCCCTTCTTACCGCCCTTCTTCTGCTCCTTCTCTTCCTTGGCTTCCTTTTCTTCTTCCGCCATTACTATTATCTTACCAGATTGATCGTTTCATCCATAACGGTATCAGCGGATCTTATAACCCTCGCATTCGCCTGATAAGCCCTCTGGGCTGAAATAAGATTAATAAACTCCTTAGCTATATCCACATTGGACATCTCCAGCATGCCTGATCTTACCTTCTCCGCACCTCCCGGGGTCATTATAGTGGGTGTTGAAATGGCTGTATAAAGGTTTGCACCCCTCTTTATAAGTTCCTCGGGATCGGAGAAAACAGCAATGCCTACCCTGTAGAGGGGCAAGGATTTTCCGTTGGAGTAAACGCCTACAACAGCTCCATCCTCCGAGAGGACATAAACATCTACCAGATCACCCTTTGAATATCCGTTTTGATCCGCCGTAACAGTGAAGTCAGCAGCATACTGATTTATGTAAGAATCTACAACAAGATCCTCATTTGTAGCATCCGCGTCAAAGGCGGTGTCCGGCAAATCGGTTGTGGATTCCGATGCAAGCTCCTCACCTATCATTAAAACCATGGCATTGTCGCCAGAAAGAAATCCCTCAGATATTTGACTGCCGAGAAGTCCCCCCGGTGCGGTAGTGAGACCTGCGGGAGGAGGGTTTGCATCATTAAAGAGTCTGAAGAAGTAATATCTCTTGTTACCTATGGTATAAGCCTGAAGCTGACTCTGGGTCGGATCGGAAGGCTTAAAGGGTTTACCATCGGAGCTGAAAAGCAATCTTACATAGTTATATCCGCCGTCCGTACCATCCCTATAAGCATCGGAGATAAGGTTCTCCTTAACACCGTCCTCATTGTAGTCGGACAGAACAAATATTCTCCATTCATTATTACCAACCTTTTTAAAGAAAATATCCGCCTGATAAGGATTCCCCAGTGTGTCATAAATTGTAATACTGTATTTATAGTTGTAAGAGGATGGATTGTCGGGATCAAAGGTAGCAACGGAAGGAGGTGAGGCATCCGCATTTAAATTAGTTGGTTGCAGAAAACTTATTTTTGATGTTGCTTCAGGGTCAAGCTGTTGCAAGATCCTTACATCCTCCAAGCCCGTTCCTACGGTTTCACCTCTCTCATTTACCCTGAATCCTTGAAGTTTTAGACCGCCGGAGTTCACCATGTATCCGTCCCTGCTAAGTCTGAAATGTCCGTCCCTCGTGTAATAGTATGCACCCGTTATGGGATCCTTAAGAATGAACAAGCCCCTTCCTTGTATGGCAAGATCTGTATTTATTCCCGTCTGTTTGAAGTTTCCTATGGTCCATATCTTTTGGGTGCTGTCAACAACAACACCCGCACCGTAAGTGGTTGACTTCATCGTGTTAGTTACCGTATTTAGTCCTATGGTAACGGAAGATACTACATCCTGAAATAAGGGTCTGTTCCCTTTGAATCCTATGGTATTAACATTTGCCATATTGTCCGCGGTAACATCCATCCAGAAGCGGTACGCATCAAGCCCCGTTATTGCATTAAAGAAACTCCTAAGCATCCTTCACACCTCCGGCATATAAAATCTGAGAGGCACTTGCCTGCCTTCCAGACTCAAGATCAAAAATAAGCTCCCCGTTTATAATACCGACAGCGGTAATGGTATCTTCGTAACCGAGGGCGACAAAATCTATCTCAAGCCCATCTTTAATAACTTTTATGGTATATTGACCTTTGGGAAGATCACTTATATCAAGCTTATTAAGACCCCTTGAAAGATCCATCTCTATCTCTTTAACTTTCTGATCACCGTCGTAAATTTCAATCTTCACACCCTCCATATCCTCGGGGGATAAAAGGTAATATGTGCCTCCCTTTACCGTATCAATCGTATCCGTTGAAAAGACAAAAGACTTACCTATAAGGGATACACCGTTTATAAAGGTCATTTGATTAAACCACCCCGATATGCTGTTTATAAAAGTCTGAACATCGTTAAAAAACCTTATCTGATTTAATCTGACCATATCCTCAAGCATCTTGGAAAGATCGTTATCTTTAAAAGGATCCTGATACCTTAAAGTCTCAAGGTATATCTGCATAAATTCGGTGGAAGTCAGATTATCAAAGGATTGGATATAATCACCGCTCACCACCTTAGGTTCGGGAGGTTTCACCTCATAAGGGTTAATATAATTCATTTTGTACCTCCCTTCTTCCTTAACTCTTCCTGCAAAATCTCAGAAAAGCTCTTTGATGGCTTAGCCTTTTCCTCACCTATAATACCTTTAAAGTCATAAATTCTTTTTTCCTTTTTCAAGACCACCTTATCATCCTGAACCTCTATCTTCAATATGTCTCCTTCCTTCAACTCCATCCTCTTCCTTATATCACTCGGCAGGGCAATAAGTCCTCTTGCCATTACCTTTACAATTTCTTCCATGTTAAGTATATATATATGAAAATTTTTGATGTTGTCAAGTGTTTGACATTTTCACATGTATGACATATTTTATTGTTTGATGATAGCGGTTGATACTGACATTTTAATTAACTTCCTTACCGGCAAGGATGTTGAAAGTATAGAAAGGCTATTCAGAAGCCTTGAAGCAAAGAAGATGAAGATATTACTACCCGCTCAGGTAATCCTTGAACTCGTATTATTACTTGAAAAGGAATTTAATTGGCAAAGGGAAGATATATACAAGGTTGTATATACCCTATTAAATGATCCTCTGTTCAAATCCTATGAAAAGGATGAGCTAATAAACGCTATAAAAATCTACAAAGATCGCGGAATTTCCTTTAACGACGCCATGAAGATAATGTATGAGGATGTAGATGAGATAATAAGTTATAACAAAGACTTTCAAAGGGCGGAAGTAAAGTTGAAAAAACCGACGAAAGCAAGGAAAGGATAGCTACTTTTTTAACTTTTCATAGAGATTCTTCAAATCTTCAATACTTTGCTCAAAATCTATTTTTTGACGGAAGTCCTGCTTGAAAAATCCGATAATATCTTCTTTATGTTCAAGGAATAGATCAATTATGGGATTGGATCCTGGAGAGTAAAGACCCATGTTTACAAGATCCTCCATTGATTCATAGGAACTCATAAGCTCCCTCAAAAACATAGCCATCTCCATGTGCTTACTATCCACAAGCTTGGGCATTAATCTGCTTAAACTCTTTATAGGATCTATGGCGGGATATATACCCATGTTAGCCCTTTTCCTTGATAGGATTATATGACCGTCAAGTACCCCCATAAGGGAATCCGCGACAGGATCAAGACTTATATCATCTCCCTCCACGAGAACACTAAATATACCCGTTATACTTCCCGCCTTAGTAAAGGCACCGCAACTTTCTACTATCTTGGACATTAAATAAAACACGGAAGGTGTGTATCCTTTCAGGGTGGGAGGTTCACCCGCAGCAAGACCCACCTCCCTCTGTGCCATAGCAAACCTTGTAATAGAATCCATTATAAATAAGACATTCAGTCCCTTTGAGGCAAAGTATCGCGCATGGGCTATGGCGCTTATGGCACCCTTAACCTTAACAATGGGGGGCTGATCCGCGGTTGAGACAACAACAACACTTCTTCTTAAACCTTCACCTATAACATCTTCAACATACTCCTTAACCTCCCTTCCCCTCTCACCTATGAGAGCCATAACCACCACATCCGCCTCGCTGAATTTGGTTATCATGCCCAAAAGCGTACTTTTACCTACGCCCGCCCCCGCAAATATACCTATCTTCTGACCCTTCCCGAGGGTAAAAAGGGCATTGATTGATCTTACACCCGTATCAAATATGTGGGTTATTTTCTGTCTCTCAAGAGGGTTAATGCTTTCAATATCTATGGGCATCCTTTCCTTGGATAGGACCTTGCCATCAAAAAGGGAAACACCGAAAGGATCAACAACCTTACCCAAAAGCTCCTCTCCCACATAGGTTGAAACCCTCTCCCTTCTTATATAAACTTTGTCCTCCGCTTTTATACCTGAAACATGCCCGAAGGGCATAACTATACATCTATCCTCGGAAAACCCTATTATCTCGCCCCTTATCTTTTCACCTTCCGATGTAATAATCTCCACAAGATCACCTATGGCACCTTCCGTATTGTAAGCTTCCACATATACACCGCTTACCTTAACTACCTTCCCGTAAATCCGAAGTATGCCCCTCACCTTTTAATACCTCATCAATAATATCTTCCACAATGTCATCATACTTCCGTTCTATCCAAAACTTTTCCGTTTCAACCTTTATCTCCCCCTCTTTAAGATTTTCATCAACCAAAAGATTTATCTGAAGCCCGGGAATTTGAGCCTTCAGCATGTTTATTGACCCCTCAACCCTCACAATGTCCTCCTTACTTACATAGATATTCAGGGAACCCGAAAGCTCCAACGATCTATCAAATATTTCCGTCAATACCCTGCCTATTATTTCTTCATGAGGTATATAATCGCTGAGGACCAACTTCTTTAAGGCAATCTTGGACACCTCCGCCATCTCCCTTGATATCTCCAACCTTCTTGATGATATGGATTCCTTAGTAGTTTCACATACACTTTTTATAACATTTTCCTTAAGTTTCTCCTCGTAAAGCTCCCTTTCAAGCTTTTCCACTTTCTTCTTTAAGGCGACCAATTCTTCCTTTAATCTTTTATTCTCCTCCATATATACATCCCTTTCCCTCTTAAGATCCTCACTCTTCTTTTTATACTCACCTACTTCCCTTTCATATAATTCCTTCAGCCTTTCATAAGCCTCCCTGCATTCAACGAGCTGTTCGGAAACACTTTTGTTTGAGGGCTTGGATCTGTTTGGCATGTTACCGTGTTCATTGTGAATGGGTTTAAATTCCTTAGACATAAGCTTCTCCTCCGCTGAGGTCTATCTTACCCTCATCTGCAAGCTTCCTTATTATGGCTACAATCTCCTTCTGGGCTTTTTCAACCTCCGATACCTTAACGGGACCGAGGGCTTCCATATCCTCCTTTATTATCTCCGCAGCCCTCTTTGACATATTTGAGAGGAATTTCTCCTTTATATCATCGGGAGCACCCTTAAGGGCTATTATAAGGAGATTCTTATCCACAGATTTAAGAACTTCAACAATAGCCCTGTTGTCAAGCTTTCTTATATCTTCAAAGGTGAACATTTTTTCTTTTAGCTTTTCCGCAAGATAAGGATCCTCACCTTCAATACTGCTGAGTATCTTGTTTGTTGTTTCCTTACTTAAAAGATTCAAAAGCTCCGCTGCTATCCCGAGACCCTCCCGTTTGTGAGCGAACCCCACAACCCCCATACCTTTTATCTCCTCCGCCAAAGCTTCCACGAGATCGCTCATAAACTCGGGAGATATGTTTTCTATGGTAGCAAGCCTTTTAATAACTTCACTTTTTAACTCATCCGGAAGCAAATTAAGAACATCCGCAGCTTTCGTAGCAGTAAGCTGTGAAAGAACAACAGCTATCGTTTGAGGATGTTCATTTTTAAGAAGGTTTGCAAGCACGCGCGTATCAACTTTCTCAAGCTCCTGTAAACTTTCTATGACATTAGAACTGCTTAAAAATTCCCTGAGTTTAACCGCCTTCTCGGGGGGTAAAATCTTTTCCGCAAACTCTATAAGACTTTCAACATCCACCTTTAGAAACTCGGTAGTTTGAAACTCATTTATAAACTCCCTTCCTATATCCTCAACATCTTTAAGGGTTATACCGCTTATAGAAGTAGCATAAGCTAATACCTTTTGTATCTCCTCATCGTTTAATTCCTTCATAACCTCCACAGCAACCTGAGGGGGAAGGGACATTAGGAGTATAGCAGCCTTCTGAGCCTTGGTAAGATTATTTTTGACATTAGCCATAATATTAAAAATATTATCAAAAGCTTAAAAAGTCCAAGTTATCGCCCTTCTCTTCTATAAGTCCTTCCTTTCTTAATTTAGCTTCCAAAATCCTAATGGCAAGTTCGGGCTGACATGACTTCGGACAGTATATACTACAGTAGTTACAATGGGTGCAATCCGTTATATTGAAGTTAACAATAAACCCGTACTTTGATGAAGGATCAGAATTCCTTGGGTCTTCAACGGTCCTGTATATCTTAGTAAAAAGAAAGGGACCACCGAATCTTTCCGAAAAAACAGGACATACACTTTCACATATCAAACACCCTATGCAGTCCCACTGCCTCTCTATCCTATTAAATCCCTCTGGAGAATCCACACCCCTGTAATTACGCTCCTCAAACCATACCTTTCCCGCCCTTAATCTATCAACAACCATTTTATGATCAACCACAAGATCCTTTACAGGTTCAAGATTATCAACCGGTTCTATTAGCAAATAATTACCGAACCTTGAAACATGTTCTTTGCAAGCAAGCACATGTTTTCCGTTAACTTTAACCGCACAAGTACCGCACACGGAACTTCTGCACATAACCCTGTAAGAAAGGGTCTCATCCAAATTCTCCTTTATATAGAAAAGCACATCAAGAACGGTCCAGCCCTCCTTAGGCTCAACTGTAAAAGTTTCCTCCTTATATTTACCGTCCCTGAATCGCTTTATTGTAACCCTCACAAAATCCCCTCCAACATATTAGCCTTGTAAGAGCTTCTTACATTAGGACCCGCAACCACCATTTTAAATCCCTTCTCCTCCGCCATCTCTTTTAACCTTAAAAATTCCTCTTCCCCATAGTACTTAACAACCGGATGATGCCTTAAGGAAGGCATGTAGTATTGACCTATGGTCAAAACATCACAATCAACACCTCTCAAGTCATCCATAACCTTTTCTATCTCATCAAACCTCTCACCAAAACCCACGAGTAACGCGGATTTAGTAACAACGGAAGGGTTTATCTTCTTCGCCATTCTAATTATGTTAAGGCTTCTATGGTAATCAGCTCCTTTTCTGACACTGTCGTAAAGGCGTGGTACAGTCTCTAAGTTATGAGAAAAAACATCCGGTGAAGAAGACATCACCAATTCTACAGCCTCATTACTGCCCCCGAAGTCGGGTACGAGAACCTCAACCCTTACACCCGGATTCAACTCCTTTACAATCCTTACAGTTTTAAAAAACTGAAAAGCCCCGCCCAGCGCAAGATCATCCCGTGTAACCGATGTTATAACAACATAGTCAAGCCCGAGCATCCTAACAGCTTCCGCTATTCTGAAAGGCTCCTCTGGATCTATATACCCCTTTACAGCCCTTTTAACATTACAGAAAGAACAGGATCGCGTACATCTGTCACCCAATATCATAAAAGTGGCTGTCCCAGATGAAAAACACTCTGATATATTGGGACACCTTGACTCTTCGCAAACAGTATTTAATTTGACCCTCCTCAAAAGTTTTTTCATTCTGTAGAGATCGGAGAGGTGAACAACGGGCTTCATTGGGTATTATATTTTATAACCATGGAAGCCATAGGTATGATTCTTATCGTAAGTTCAAGATTTTTGGAACTTGTAGGGATAATAATGATAATATTCTTTGCCATAAAAAGGTACAAGGCAAGATACATCTATTACACCACACTTATTATATTTGTAAGCATATCAATAAGCGCAGCTGCCATATTCCTTAAAGAATATTTTGTGCCCCTTTCAATAGCATCAACGGTTATATCTTCCCTACTTTTACTGGGACTTATTATTTATGTAATAAAACACAGGGAAGAAACCCTTGATATACACCCTCAAGAAGGAGAAAGATGTCCCGTCTGCACAGCTTTTGTAAAAGATACTATGGAAGGTTTGTCAACCGTCACAGTTGACGATGTTACCCTCTTCTTTGACTCACCACTGCATCTTGTAAGATTCTTGGAAGATCCAATTTTTTATATAAAACAAAGGCGCATACCCGTTAGTAAACTTGAGTTTGAAAATTTGTTTATAAAAGCGAAGGATACAAAAAGATTCAGGGAACCTTCCCATCTCAAATTTGTTTATGAAGGCGAAGAGTTGGAAGCCTTTGAAAATCCGCCCAAAGGGAAGGAATCATATACATTTGAAGCAATCCTTAAAAGAATTAAGGTTAATCAGGATGCTGATTAAATTTATTTTTCTTCTCCTTGCTTTTTTTATTGCATCAGCATACGGTGAAGATACCACAAACGGTGGTGCATTCTCCGATATTGAAGATACCTTCATAGTAAAAGCTCAAGGAAGACTTGAAAAGCCCCTGCTTCAGTTCGGTTATGAGATATTCGGGAAATCCCCCATAGCCCTTGGTTCGGAAGAGTTCACCGTATATGTAACGGGCTATGTTAAAAAACCTGGACCGGTTATAGTAACGGAGGTAAACACCCTCATTGATGCAATAACATTGGCGGGAGGTGTAAGGAAAAACGGATCACTGAGAAACATAATATTGAAGAGAAAGGAAGGGGAAAAGATAAAGGAGATAAAGATAGATCTTTATAAGTTACTTATAGAGGGAGAACCCGTAAATGTCCATCTAAGGCCGGAAGACATTATACTCGTAGGAAGCATAGGAAGGGTTGTAGGAATAGCAGGTAGCGTTAAAAGACCTGCTATATATGAACTTAAAGATGAGAAAAAACTAAAGGAAGTGATCAAACTCGCGGGTGATCTCAGACCCTCAGCATACAGGTACAGCGTAGAGATAATAAGGTATGAAGGCAATAAACTTAAGCTTGTTGAGGGAAATCTAAATGATGAAAGCTTTCTCAACATCAGTATAAAGGACGGGGATCTCATATTTATAAAGAAGATAGCCCCAGTCATTACCAACATAGTTAAGATTGAAGGGCATGTTATGTATCCCGGTTCCTATTCAATAGAAGTAACACCCACCATGAGGCACTTGCTAAAAAAGGCAGGTCTGTATGTGGATACAAACCTTTACTACGGCGAACTTATAAGAAAGAGAAAGGGAAGACACCCCCTTTATAGGACCTTCATACCCAAAGATATACTTGACGGTCGGGAGAATATAAAGCTTAAGCCCTTTGATGTGGTGAGACTTTACAAGGTAGGGGTAGTTAAGGGCATAGATCTAAACAGGTTTAAAAACGCGGTTATACTAAAAGGACACATAAAATACCCGGGTGTTTATGCCATAAAGAGGAACACAAAACTTTCAGAACTGCTGACGGAGGACATACTTCTCCTTGATACAAACCTTTATTACGGCGAGATTATAAGGAAAGAAAGACCGGAATCTGAGTATGAGATAATAAACTTTGCTCCTCAAGATATACTATCGGGTAAAAAGGACATAAGACTCAAAGGAAGGGATACCATAGTTTTCTATCCAAAATGGGTGTACGGTCCTATCAAAATAAGTGGTGAGGTTGAAAATCCAAAGTTAATACCTTACTACAAGGGTATAAGATTACTTGATATTCTTATGGATACAAAACTTAAAGACAGCCCTTATTGGTTAAAGGCTGAGGTTTACAGGGAAGAAGAAAACGGTGGCCAGAGAAAATTCATAAGCATATATCTGTATGATCTTTTGATAAAAGGTGATGAAAACAAAAATATAGAGTTGGCACCAGGAGACAGTATTCTTATAAGGCGTATAGGCAAAAGGGAAAAGGTCAAAAAGATAACCGTGCTTGGAGAGGTGGAAAATCCGGGCGTCTATGAATACAAGGAAGGTATGACACTGTATGATATCCTTAAAAAGGCGGGGGGATTTACAAGAAATGCATATCCTAAAGGGCTTATACTTATAAGGGAAAGTGCCAAAAAGTTACAAGAACAACAATTAAGGGCTACTATTTTATCCCTTGAGGAGCACATATTGAAAACCGAGGGAAATGTAGGTTTAATTGAAGACCAACAAAGTGTTAATCTGCTTAAAATAACTCTTGAAAAATATAAAAGAATGCTTGAGATTATGAAACACAGGGCTAAGATAGGCTTGGGTAGAATATCCCTTGATATACCTGACAATCTTGAAGATCTTAAAAACTCACCATCTAACATAACCTTAGAAGACGGAGATTATATATATGTGCCGTCAAAACCGAGATATGTGTTAGTGCTGGGTGAGGTTTACAATCAGATATCTTTGCCCTATATACCAGGAAAGACTGTGGGATACTATGTTAATCTTGTAGGCGGTCTTAAAGAAGGTGCTAAGGAAGAGGACATTTACATTATAAAGGCAAACGGCAGGGTAATTTCAAACAGACAGCTTAAAAACAAAACCAGTTTGGCATGGGAAAATAGGAAGTTGTATGTTAAGAGAAATATAATGGAAATACCCGTTGAGGAGGGAGATACGATAGTTATACCTTCGGAGGTAAAAATACCCATTATGTGGAGACCCCTTATAAGGGATGTAGTACAGATAATATTCCAAGCAATATCAACAGCTGTTCTGGCTAAAAGACTATGAAAGTACTAATTATATTTTTACTCATACTGATAAATATGCCCCTTGCAAATCCCATGTTTAATATTAATGCGGAAAAAGATGATATATATTTTGAAGCTGAAGGTTCCTCCTACAAGTACTATGACATATCAACCTTAAAACCGTTAAGTATATACAGGCTATTTTTGTTTTCGGAAAATCCCGTAAGATTAAAACCTTACACCTACATAGGTATGGAAATGGGTTTATATATAAAACCTATTAATGAAATAGATATTCTCGTATATTCAACAGATGAAGAAAACTTCTTCATTGAAGGATCTTCGGGAATTAAACTAAGGAAAGGTTTTAATTATTACACCTTCCTTGACGGCTTCATATCGGGAGGGGACAGGCTTGTAATTTATTATCAACTTACCTCAAAGTGGAACAGCGACGGATACAGGGGAGATCTCTTCAGAGGCTACGGAAAATTAAGACTGTGGAAATTCTCCTTTTTGGCGGGTAAGGACAATGTAAACCTGGGTCCAGGCGAATACGGACTTTTACTCAGCAACAATACGGAACCCTATCCCATGATAAAGATACAAACGGAAGAACCGCTTAAAGGCTGGGGTTACTGGGATATAGTGTTTATAAGGGGGTGGCTTATAGAAAAAAGACAGGACAGGGACAACCCAAGTATTCTCGCACTCAGGATAGTATGGAAGCCCTTTAATTTTATTGAAATAGGAGGCACAAAGACAACCCTCTATGAAGGAGAGGGAAGACCTAAATACAGACTTGATGAGTACTTGGAGTTAATACTAAGTACAAGGGATAACATAACTGGGGGAAGGTATGATAATAGCTCCAATGCGAGCTATGATATAAGTTTATATTTGCCTCTTAAAAGGATTTTCCCATCTATAAAAATATTCAAGATTTATTACCAAGAAGCTGCGTCCGATGTTATAGCCTTCTGGCAGGAAGAAGACAGGGGCACCTTTTATCCTCCGTTCGGTATAAGATTCTTGAAGCCAGCCTATCAGGGAGGGATACTTATGTCAACAGGGAAGAATGTATTGAGACTGGAATTTGCAAAAATTTCGGATAAATTCTTTATACATCACTATTATCCCATTGAGGGTCATACATACAAAGGATTGTCCTTAGGCTACCCTTACGGCAGGAACTCCCTGTCCATGCTGTTAAAACACAGATATTATCCGAAAGATAACGCTTATGTTGAATACAAGATAGGCGGTTATAAAAGACCCTTTGAAAAATCCGCAAAATTTACTGAAAGATTCTTCCTTCAGATTACTGGATCTTACACACTTTCAAGGATAAGGGGATTTATATTCCTAAGGGCGGACAAGATAAACAACTATGATAAAAACCCCCTGCCCAACTTGTACGACATTACGGACGAGGATAGAATAATATACACGGTAGGAGGCGGGATATATATTTTACTCTAACCCCTTCAAGTATTTAATAAGCCGAAATCTCTTCAACCCCTTCCAGAAGATGGTTGCAATAAATCATAAAATTTTCAGCTATTTCCTTTGCATCGTATTTTGAATAATCAATATCATTAAAGTTTAAGGATGCCCCCTTATAAAGTATCTCCACAATTCTTTCAGCAAACCCCTCTATATCTCCCAGTGGAACAACAAGGTTGAATCTGGAGAGTATATTAACATGATCGCCGTCGGAAGCATAGGCTACGACGGGAGTACCGAGGAATAAACTTTCCAGGACAACCCTTCCTAAGCTCTCATAATAGGAAGGAAAAGCAAATACATCAGCCCTTTTCATATACCTGAATATATTCCTTTCTGGTTTTACAAAAATAACCTCCTTTTCAATACCCAGGCTTTTTATTTTTTTCTTCAATAAACTTTCCTTACTACCGTTGCCTACAAGTACAAGTATGACATTCTTCACTTTCCTTTTAACAATATAAAAAATGTCTATAAGATCCTCCACTCCCTTCTGATCCTCAAATCTTCCCGCGTATAATACAATCTTCCTTGTGCGAAATAAATCTTCAAGGTGGGGTGGTAATTTTTGCTTCGCAAGTTCGTATATAAGGTTAAAGTTAAATGGATTCCTCAAGAGTACAATGTCATCCCTGCCTGTAAACCTTTTTAATGACTCCAAAACATTATCAGAAACAGCCACAATTCCATCAAATTTTGACAAAACAAGACTTTTAAAAAAGTTCCATCTTTTCGGAGGCAGATGAAAGAAAGCAACGAGCTTGGGTTTTTTTTCAATATGCAAGAATTTTAAAGGTGCAATTATAGGATTCCTTGCGGGAATATTTGATATTAACATATCCGGCTTTTTACTCTTGATATATTTAATTAACCGACGGAATCTCAACATATCCAACTTTGATGATAAGGAATATACGGGTATTCCATCCACAGAATCCGCTTTACAAGATGGATCATCTATTAGAAATTCAATATCCCATCCGTTCTCCCTCATAAAACCGCCGAGCTCCACACTGTATGAGAAAACTCCGTCGGGTATGGAGATATTTTTTAGATAGAAGGTTATTTTCATTATTTTTTCATTAAATAACCGTGAATAAATTTAGCCGCTTCCCTGCCTTGTGCCAAAGCCTTTACCACCGTATCCCCTCCGCTTATTACATCACCCCCTGCAAAAACTCCCTCCAATGTAGTTTCATATCTTTCATTAACCATTATACCACCCCACTTGTCCCTCTTTATTTCTGGAACATCCTCGTAAGATACGGGATTGGGATCCTGTCCTATTGCAAATATTACACTATCACAATCAATTATATGTTCCGAGTTCGGAACTGGTACGGGTCTGGGTCTTCCGCTTTCATCTTTTTCGCCGAGGGTCATCTTTATACATTTTATACCTCTAACCTTTCCCCCTTCCCCTAATATTTCAACGGGTTGTGTCAGCCAGTGAATAAAGGCGCCCTCTTCCTTTATATGATCCCACTCCTCCTGCCTTGCTGAGGAAGTCTCTCTTGTTCTTCTGTAAACAACATGGGTTTCTACACCGAGCCTCAGCGCCGTTATAGCTGCGTCTATGGCGGTAAAGCCTCCACCTATAATAACAGTCTTCCTTCCGAGATCAACTCTTTCGCCGAAGAGGTTAACCCTCATCAATACCTCAATGGCGGAATATACATTTTCAAGGTCATCACCCTTCAAACCCAACCTTCCCCTGCCGTAGCCCGAAGCTATAAAAACCGCATCGTACTCATTAATAATCTTCCTCAAAGATTTACTTCTCCCCACAACACAACCGAATATAAATTCAACACCTAATTTTTTAAATCTCTCGTACTCATAATCTATTATCTCCTTGCTGAGACGGGCTGAAGGAATACCGTATGTCATAACGCCTCCTATCTTCGGAAGGGCTTCGTAAACATAAACCTTATGACCTTTCATAGCAAGATCGTAAGCACATCCCAACCCTGCAGGTCCCGCACCTATTATGGCAACCCTTTTTCCCGTCGGAGGATCCGGAATTTCTTCTATTTCAATTCCCGATATCCTTATAAAGTCACCCACAAATTTCTCCAATGCTCCTATACTCACAGGAAGCCCCTTGTTTTTCCTATCCCTTACGGTGTCATAATAAAGGATACATGAACCCTCGCACTGCCTCTCCTGAGGGCATACCCTTCCGCAGATAGAAGGGAATATATCCGTCTCTATTATCTTTTTGTATGCCCCAACAAGATCCCCTTCCGTTATTTTTTTTATAAAGCCTGGTATATCAACATGAATGGGACATCCCTTTATACACCTCTTTTCCGCATCTTTACAGAAAAGACAACGTTTAGCCTCATCAACAGCCATACTTACAGAAAAGCCGAGGGCATACTCCTTAAAAGTCTTTACCCTTTCCTCTGGACTTAAGAAAGGCTCTTTATTCCTATCAAAATACCTTATCTTCTTAGGCATTCCGCCTTCTCCTCTTTTGAAGCTTTTAATTTATCCCAGTCAATGTCCCGTGCAATGAACCATCTTCCGTCAACACAGTTCAACCTCATCTCTCCCTTAACATAAACCCTACATATAAGACAAAGCCCAGTACCGTCCCTTATAGGTGTATCCACACACGCAACATGTTCAACGGATATATTAAGATCCTCAATGCCTTTTGAAATATCATTGTCTCCCGCGGATATGACAAGGTCATAATTATTCTTATTTACCTCCTCCCTAACCTCTTCAAGGTAATTTATACGCTTGTAGTTAACCCCCAATTCATCCGCAAGTTCAGAAGATCCAAGTATAAGTAGATCTATATGTTCCTTCCCCCCCTGTTTGACATTCATGAAAGCGGGTATGCCTCTCTCACTACAGACGAACAAAATACGGCTGTAACCCGATAAGTTCAGAGGTTTACCGCACGGTCCCTCAATGTTGGATATATCTTCTACATCTTCTTCACCACAGATAATAAAGACAATCTTCCCTCCCATTTCAAAGGGGAAGGAAGGTATGCCCTTATAATTATTGCCGAATCTGATTATAAAATACTGCCCCCTCTTCCAGGGTGTTATATTCCCTTTGTCCGTTTTTATAAAAAAATATCCTTTCTTTTCTTGCCTCTCTATACGGACCATAGGAAGGTGTATTATAAATAAAAATTAACCGCAGGTTATACCTTTCTCCTCAATTATCTTTTTAAGTATTTCAACCGCCTCATCCCCTTTTATAAGCTTATCTATTTCCGAAGGATCAGTAGGTTTCATTTTTGCTATCCATCCCTCTCCGTAAGGATCCTCATTGGCAAGGGAAGGGTTTGACTTTAAAGCCTCGTTAATTTCAACTATCTCACCCGTGAAGGGTGCGGGTACGGGACCCACCCACTTTCCGCTCTCAATGGTTGCTATACTTCTCCTTCTATTAATTGTCTTACCTACCTTTTTGGGAGTGTAAGCTACGAGCTTTCCAGCCATTGCGGAAGCAACGGATGTAAGCCCTACCGTGTAGGTGCCGTCACCGTTGTCCTTTATCCATGTGAAGGCGTTGGCTTCTGGATCAATATCATAGAGAAGATCCTCTGGGATATTACAACCGTTAACAACAGCCATTCCACTACCTCCTCTTTATTACTTTAAAAGGTTAATACCTTATCGGATTCCACAGCTCTCAAAGCAAACTCACTGGCTGGCAATATACCGTCAAGTTCTTCTATAAGGTCCTCTTCCTTTAAGCCCAGCGAATCTATTGCCTGTCTGCACGAGTAGAATTTGACGCCCGCCATCTTTGCATCCTTCATAAAATCGTAAACACTTTTAACCTCTCCACCGCCCGGTCCCCACTGTGGATCTATCGGATATAACTTTTCCGCAACACCCTTTCTTAAAAGATTGGTACCGTCCATATTAAAGAACATCTCAACCTCAGCTTCGTTAGAAGCCATCAGAGCCGCAATATAAAAGGGGGATGCACATCTCCATGGCGTTCTCGGACCGCTCGTCATCAATATAATTACCTTTTTGTCCTCCATTTTCATTTTCCTTCAATAACCTTACGTGCTTCCGCCTCTTCGGGAACACCCACAAAGGTAAGCTTACCGTCAATGATGGTTGAAGGGATACTCCTTACCATAAGCTTTTTTGCCCACATTTTACCTTCCGGTGTATTAACATCAAGAACCTCATATTTAAATCCGTACTCTTTTTGTAACCTGCGCCACAGATCGTCCGCATCGGGGCATGTTGCACACCACTGGGATACGAGAAGTATCACATGTTTATCCTTTCCCGCCATTTATGTACACCTCATACATACTATATCCCATTCGTCTATATATTCCCTCATTTTCTTGATAGCTTCATCACCAGTAACAAGATCCTTAAGATCCCTTTCCAGATCAACAGGTTTCACCCTAACGACCCATCCTTCTCCGTAGGGATCATAGTTAATTATATCCGGCTGATCAATAAGCTTTTCGTTTACTTCAACAATCTCCCCTTCTATAACAGCGGGTACAGGTCCCGCCCATTTACCGCTCTCAAAGGAAGCAAGGGGTTTACCTTTTTTTACAAACTTGCCTTTTTTCTTTATTCTTGCATAAAGTAATCTGCCAGCCCTTACCTGCCCTACATCGGTCAAACCTAAGGTAACCGTTCCATCTTCATTTACTTTTACCCACACCTGACTCTCTATATCGTAGTAAAGATCCTTCGGTATAAGACATCCGTTATACTCCCACACATTGTCCTCAGGCAATACCCAACCCCCTGAGAACCGGAATAGGATCGGAAAGGTTGTCCTTCAATTTAACATCATCTACCGAGTATCCGAAGGCAAGCCCCAACAGTTGAGTAAAGTAGGCAGCTGGCACATCAACATCCTCAACCCCTTCCAACATAAGCCTGTACCTGTACATCTCAAGGGATGCATGGCATAAGGGACACTCGGTTGCAATAATGTTGGCACCGTTCCTTTTTGCGGTTTGTAGTATCATCATAACAAACTTCTTTGAAACATCCTCATCGGAAAGGGAATGGGGACCTCCACAGCATTGGGTATGCATGGGTTCAAAGTAAACGCTCTCCGCCCCCGCCGCTTCAAGAAGCTCGTTCATATAGAAGGGATGTTCGTCATCATCCGCGGTTTCCCTTTTCCTTGGTCTCTCTTCCCCGTTACCGCCCGCATGGGCATAGGTTCTTGCATAAAAGTGGGGTCTCGTATAAAGACAACCGTAATAGTTTGCAACCTTCAAACCCTTCAGGGGTTTAACCGTTCTTTCCTTCACCTTTTGAGGACCCGCCTCATTGTAAAGCCATTCCAAAAGGTGATAGGTATGGGGTATTTCATCAAGAGGATCAACATCACCCTCTTTAAGAAGCTCGTTTACTTTTTCAAAAACCTTCCTATCCGTCTCAAGGAAATATTCCGCCCTCTGAAGGGAGAAGGAACAGCCGTTACACGGTGCAACTATTACTTTGTGACCCCTCTTCAGGGCTAAGGACATATTTCTTGCATTAAGAAGCATCGTCCCCATAAAGGTAACATTCTTTGATTCCATAGCACCGCAACAGTTGTAATCTTCAAGGTAATCAAGCTCAAGACCCAGCTCCTTGGCAACTATTCTCGTGGAAACATCGTAAGCCCTGCTCGCACCCTCTAAGGAACAACCTGGATAGTAAGCTACCCTTTTTCCTATAATACCCATCTATTTAACCTCCTTTAGCCAATGCTCCTTCTTCCTCCATAACCTTTCTTAAGACCTGCTTGAATTTATTCCATTCCTTAGTTCTCGGATGAAACAGCATGTGCTTTGCATTAAGCATGAGGAATCCTATGTTTCCTTCCTTTATGGGCTTTGAAACCATATCCTTTAGCCACTTGGGAATATCGCTGAAGAAGGGTATAGGCTTTCTAAGTATGGGATCCTTCTTTATCTTGTAACCCTGCTTCTCCATCCATCCGAATAGAAGCTCTCCGTCCTCAATCCTTCCGTATTCAAGAACGCTCTCCGTAAAAAATTGATCAAATTTCTTGGAAGGATAATCGCCTATGAGACCCCTTTTGTACATTGCCCTCAGGATTACTTTAAGTACATCTTCTACAAGCACACCCTTAGGACATCTGTGGGTGCATTTGTGACACGATACACATCTCCACATAACATCAACACGCTTTTGCAGTTCATCAACCATTCCCAATCTTGCAAGATATATAAAATGTCTGGGATTGTACCTGTCATCCCAATAGTTATGAACGGGGCAAGAGGCGGTACAGTAGGAACATTGGTAACACTGCTGTATGGTCTTCCCGTCTGGTGATTCCATTATCTCCTTTGCAAAGTCAAGATCATAGTCTTCCACCGTCCTGGGAAGGATAATGAGATTCCAATCTCCAGAGACATCTATACCGTCAATAACAAGCCTCTCTTTCCTTAACACCCTCTCCGATTCAATAAGACTCCTTTCATGTATAGGCATACCTATACCTCCATATTTAATAAGGACGGTTCATGAACACCCAACAACCTCCTCGCCATAATCCCCGCGGGAGGGAAGAAGCCCTTTGCACTGTGCATGGTTGAAAGGGTCATGTAATCCACATAGGTTGCATATATCATTGCAAGGAACATATCCACGAACAAAAAACCTCTAACCTTAACACCAAACTCTTCAAGTATATGGTATATCTGAAGATAAACCTCCTTGAATTCATCGTAGGTTTGTCCGTACATCTCCCTTCCCTTTCCTCCTATCGGGGGTTCCTCCTTCAAAAATACTATTGCCCCGGTCTCCGTTTCTGGATCCCAGATCCACCCCGTCCACAGAATGAACTTGTCGGGGAAGGTAAAGTGTAATATTTC
Organism: Aquificales bacterium; assembly: GCA_027037055.1. Classification (GTDB taxonomy): domain Bacteria; phylum Aquificota; class Aquificia; order Aquificales; family Aquificaceae; genus WFWF01. The sequence goes on from JALWBR010000012.1 coordinate 115,530, forward strand.
AGAGCCGAGATCCCTTGTAGCCTTCCTGTCTATACCCCTCACATTTTTATAAAAGTTTTCTATCTTGCTTTCCCAATCACCCTCCGTATGAATGAGTCTGAAAAGAGCTTCCTTCAACCTCTGCAGTCCCGTCTCCTTTATTATCCTGTCCGCCTTCCTCCTTGAAGGAAAAGAGAGTTTGAGCAATATTTCCGCATCCCTCTCCTTTAAGGAAGGAATCCTTTCCTTTGAAAGCATATTTGAGAATATGCGGGATTTTTTTACAAGATCCCCGTAAAACTCTTGAACGAATTCATCCCCTTCCGAGAGTATCTTAACCAGATAATCTCTCACAAGGAATGTATCAAGCTTTACCCTGCCCATTTCAAACCGTCACTTTTGCACCGAGGAAATTAAGAACCTCCATGGCAGCAGCCTCACCCTCAGCCATGGAAGACTCTATATCTATGGGACCTTTACAGGCTCCTGCTATAAATATACCTTCCTTATTAGATCTTATATTTGAACCGCTTTCGTCTGAAGGCACTATGAATCTGCTGTCAGGATCCTGTTTTAGTCCCAAGATCTTTGCAACTTTCTTTGTACCTGGTGAAGGTTCCATACCGAGAACGAGGACAACGAGATCCATGGGTATCTCCGCGGGCCTCTGAACAATAGTATCTTCATGTTTTACCCTCAATCTTCCATCCGCTGGATTAAAGGTTATCTCTGCAATCCTACCCCTTACATACCTTACACCGTATTCCTCTTGAGGTGCCCAATAGAAGGGATACTCCCATGTACCGTATGTCCTTACATCCATGTAATAGCAGAAAACATCCACCTCTGGATACTTCTCCCTTATTTCGGAAGCTTGAAGACCCGAAAGGGCACAACCGTACCTGCAACAATGAACATTAGTAACTCCGAGCTGTCTGTCCCTTGAACCTACACAGAATACGAAAGCAACCCTCTTTGGCAATTCTCCGTTTGACGGTCTGTAAAGTCTTCCTTCCTTTGAAAACATCTGCTCAAGCTGAAGATTTGTTATAACATCAGGGTATATACCGTAGCCCAGCTCTCCCTTTCTGCGGGAATCAAAATGTTGAAAGCCCGTAGCTACCACTATGGCGGAAACTTCCAACTTCTCACCGTTGGATAAGGAAACTTTAAAATCTCCCGCTTCACCTTCACAAGCCTCAATTTCCGTACCGAGCATAATCCTAACATTCCCGTTTGATTGAACATCCTCAATGTAAGGACCGAGAACCTGGGAAGGCGTCATCTTGCGCGGTATAAGGGTATGGTAACTTTCAAGTACGGGCCTTCCTCCAAGTTTGTTTTCCTTCTCAACAAGGACGGTGGGGACCCCGAGTTTCCCCAAAGCCCTTGCAGCGGAAAGCCCCGCAGGTCCTCCGCCGATAACAAGTACACTTTTAGCCATATTTATCCTCCGTCTTCAAAATTATTCACTATGAACTGAACAGAGGTCTATTGGAAGTAGCGGATGCCTTAGGTCTCCCGTTACCCGTCCTTGAGTAAGGCTCGTAAAGATCATACTCCTTAAAGAACTCCATAAGCTCATCATACTTGCCTTCCTTCTCAAGTTCACCTATATATTTGACCGTATCCTCCCACTCCTTCTTAAGCTCCCTCCAATTCTTTATCCCCATCTTTTCAAGTAACTCCTCATAGTTTGAACAGTTCCAGTAAAGCTGAACAACCTTAAAGGGATGCGCACCGCATGCGAGGGCGGAAAACATAACATCGGACATAACCGCCACCGGGTGATACATACCGTGAGCCTTACCTATCCATTGATTCTTCTCAAAGGTTGTTGTACACCCCGTATCGTGAGTTATTATTACATCCGCCCCTACTTCTTCGGAAATAACCTTAAGCTTTCTCTGAATTGCAAAAGATCTTGTAAACTCCCTCTCAGTCAAAATATGCCTGAAACCGAAACCGCAACAGTCATACCATGTTGAGTAGTCAACCACCTTTGCACCAAGGGCTTTCATAACAGCGGTTGAAGCCGCAGGTCTTTGACCGTTAAACACTTCGGGATCATAAGGGTAATCATCCGCAATCATCTTGTATGTATGGCACGCATTGTGAATGGCAACCTTTATATTTGAAACATCTATACCCTTAGGTTTACCCTCCTTTTCATAAAGCTCTTTTATCTTATATCTCATTGCGTGGACCCATTCGGAGTAGTGGACTATCTCCTGAGGTATAACTATCCTTCCGTCATCTGTCAACCTTCCGAGTTTAGCCAGTATCTTTTTAACAGCCTCCCTCAAATCCTTATCCATTATTATCAACTCCCTTGTCTCCTTATAGGATCCGAAGGATGTACCACAGTGGATAAGAGGATAATATCCATTCTGCCATGCTTGGTGCATATTCCTGAGCCAAACAGCAGCAAGGGCAACGGGATTTGATGTTCCAGATCCGTGATAGTTCCACGCGGTACATGATGTCTGGTGAGGTTCATTAAGATAATCAAGACCAAATTTATTCATAAGCCAAAAAACGGATGCGGGATAACCAGGTATGTTTCCACATTGACCGCACGATTTGTGGTGCCAAAGCTTGTTTGTGGGTATAAGCTTTACCCTTCCTGTCCTTGTAAGAACTTCAACAGGTTGATTTTCTTCCGTTATCCTGTGTATCAAAATCTCCCCTTTCGCTTCAAGCTCCTCCATTCTCTCAAATATCTCGTCATAATGGGAATGGTGATTCATAATAGGGAATGCATCCTTCTTATATCTCAAAAGTTCACCCATAACATACCTCCTTTAAATTACTCTTCCTCCTCCTCATAAAGCTCTTCATATCTTTCTTCATTCTCTTCAACTATATCCATGATGACATTGTAAAGATTGGGATCTATCTTCTCCAGCATTTCAAATATGCCCGTCTCTCTCCATATAGTGTACATCTCCATAGCGGTTTCAAGGGAAACCTCCCACGCGGTCTTTACCGATTTACCTACATCAAAGGGTATTGCCATCCTCTTTGCCCTGAGGTTTTCCATGTTATCCTGCATCTTAGGACCCCAGTCGGGGAAGAAATCCGGTTGCAACATATCCGCGGAAAGCTGATTCCCAGTAGTCATAACCTTAAGGAGTACCCTTCCGTAGGGCTTTAGAAGATCCTTCGTCGCCTCAAAGGCATTCCTGACAGCAACTTCCCTCATTATGGCGACGAGACCGCCAGGATTGTTGACAAAGGGACACCTTATCCAACATGTAAAGCATTGAGAACAAGCCCATATATACTCGTGCATCATGTCGTAAAGAACTTCTATATCTTCCTCAAGAAATCGTTGAACTATCTCCCTCGGTGAATAGTCAAAGAATCTGTTGGAAGGACAAGATGCGGTACATACACCGCAATTTAGACAACCGAAAAGGTACTCCTTAAAGCGGAAATCCGCCTTAACCTCCTCTACGATCCTGCGTTTTTCATCAAAGGGAACGGACTTGGTTTTATCAGAAATGGGTATATTATAACCATACTTATGACCATCCATACTGACCCTCCTTACAAGTTAACTTACCCTCCCCTCCATTATAATTCAAGTAAGAAATTTTTATAAGTATATAAGAATATCCTAATTTATTAAAGAGTAATGAGGGCATACTCTCCGCTCATGACCTTTTCCAGAAAAGCTGCACCTCCCAATATTCCGTCGCATATCTCTTCATTTACATCCTCCTTACTGTACTCCTCCGTAAGGTCAAGGGAGGGAACACAGAGATATATCTTGACGCCCGCATCCTTTGCCATCTTTATAAAGTCATAAACGGTTTGATCAACCCCAGGCCTTACCTTAACCTTTTTGGCGTTATCCTTCATAAGCAGAAAACCCGCTTCAGAAGTAAGGACCATCTCCACTTCATAGTCCATTGCGGTAGCCGCGGTAGCTAAGAAGAAAGGAGCACCAGCCTGAGGGTTAATAAGCTCACCCGTTGTAGGTTCAGCCCTCACAAAAAAAGGTACGGTAAGGATGTAAAAAAGGATCTTTTCGTACTCCATTCTATACCTCCTTGAAGGTATTTCATATAAAGAGCATCATCGGCTTTTCCGCCTGAGTTACATAGTCTATAAGGGTAGCCGCACCGCCCGGAGGTTCCAAACCGTCTATAAGGTCTTCATACTTGTACCCGAAGACTTCCATTGTCATCTGACAAGGTATAAGCTTTACACCTGCCTCTTTGCATAGTTCAATGAGTTCCGGGATACTAGCAACACCTTTATCCTTCATCGTCTTCTTCATCATGGAAGTCATAAAATCGGTCATACCCGGTATTATCCCCATTATCTGGGGAGGTCCCGGAAAAATTGATTCAATAATCTTAACCGGAGGAAAAGACTTTTCAACAGAAGGCGGAAAGGACATGGGCATGGCGGGGTTACCCAAAGGTGCCAGCTTAAGACTGTGGATTTTTTCCTTATGTACTATGTTCAACCCGTAAAAAGTAAAGAATATTGCGGTATCAACACCCAAGGATGCGGCGGTTGACCCTATGATGAGAGGCGGATATGCCATATCAAGTGTACCCTTTGAAGCTATAATGGCAAGTCTCTCCTTAGACATATCTCCGCCTCCTATTTCTTCTTGATGTAGAAGAGGATCCTGTCTCCCTCCTCAACCATTTTTACAAGCTCATTTCCGGTTCTCTGGCAGAAGGCGGGAATATCAGCCTTTGATCCAGGATCGGTAGCAATAACCTCCAATATCTCACCTGATTGCATGTCCTCAAGGGCTTTCTTAGTCTTAAGAACGGGTAACGGACAGTTAAGCCCCGAGGTATCAAGCACCTTGTTTGCGGTAATATTCTCCATTGCAGAACCTCCTTTAAATTAGATTATTACAACATAATCGGAAAGCAAGCATTATTTATTGAAATAATGTAATAAACTGAGTTTATATTAATAAGTGGGGTGAACGGTCATGGACAGGAAAGAAGAGATTATTGAAATTTTAAAAAGAGAGGGAACTAACACCGCAAAAAGGTTGGCTGATTACTTTAATGTTTCCCTAATGACCATCTACAGGGACCTAAAGGAGCTTGAAGATGAAGGAAAAATAATAAGAAAGCACGGATACATAAAGCTTAATGAAAAAAAGGAAAGGGAAGAAGACAGATGCAGTTTCTGTGGCAAGCAAACGGATAAAAGGGTTGAGGTAACCATTTACACTACGAAAGGAGAAAAATATAAGGCGTGTTGTGCCCACTGCCATTTCATGATACTGAAGAATAACAAGATTGAAGAGATTGATATAGTTATGTTACAGGACTTCATAACCGGCAACCCTATAAACTTCTACAGTGCTTGGTTTGTAGTAGGTAGCAGTGCTAACCCGTGCTGTCAGCCCTCAGCCATAGCCTTCGGTTCTAAGGAAGATGCAGAAAGATTTTCCAAAGGTTTCGGCGGTACGGTAGGTGATTTTAAGACCGCCTATGAAACCACCATAAAGTTAATGAAAGCGGGTCAAAAGGTTAAACTCAGCATTTAGAAAGGGCGGACCGGGCGGTCCGCCAAAAAACCTTGGGGAGGGAGGGGGAGGGAGTTTCTCAC